>NZ_JBEOVO010000029.1:0-86121 GCF_040295605.1 Streptomyces sp. NPDC002773 | reverse complement strand
GCTGACTACCCGGCCAACACCTGGTCCGGCACGCCGGATGCCAGCAACAACTTCTCCGGCTCGTTCACTTTCACCCCGCCCACCAGCGACGTGGCCACGGTGGAGTACAAGCTCGACGCGGCCACCACCTGGCAGTCCGCCACCACCACCGGCGCGGCCGTCACGAAGACGCTCACCTTCCCCGCCGGCAAGCACACCGTCACCACCCGCACCGTCGACCCCGCCGGCAACGTCTCCGCCCAGAGCACCCACGTCTTCTACGCGGGCTCCGGAGCGGCACTCCTCACCCCCGCCCAGGGCGAACGCCCGGCCCGCCGGGTGAGCCTGGCCGCCGAGGGCCTGACCACCTACACCGGCGTCACCTACCAGTACCGCCGCGGAGAGACCGACACCTGGAAGAACGTCCCCGTCGCCGACGTACGCCAGGGCTCGAACACCGTCCCGGCCTGGCCGGTCGCCGTCACCAACGGCAAGCCCGCCGGGCTGACCTGGAACATCACCGACAGCCTGACCGAAGACGGCCCGATCGAAGTCCGCGCCGCCTTCACCGACGGCACCGCCACCGTCTACTCGCCGGCGAACGAGATCACCGTCGACCGCGACGCCGGCACCGCGCCCGCGCAGGAGACCGGGCCCGGCTCGGTCAACCTGCTCACCGGCGACTACCTCCTGTCCTCCGCCGATGCCTCGCTCTTCGGGCTCTCGGTATCGCGAGCGGCTTCCTCCCGACGCCCCGACGCGGGCTCGAACCAGGAGGGGCAGTCGGCGATCTTCGGTCCCCAGTGGACCTCTGGCGCCGTCGCCGACAGCACGGGGTCGGACTGGTCCTACCTGAAGACGACCTCGGCCACCTCGGTCGCGCTGGTCGACGTCAACGGCGAGGAGCTCGGCTTCACCGCCACCACCGGCGGCGGCTGGAAGTCCGAGCACGGTGCCGAGGACATGAAGCTGAGCGGCGCCCTGACGGGCTCGTTGACACTGAAGGACGCCGAGGGCACCCTCACCGTCTTCACCAAGACGGACGCCGCCGCCACCTCCTGGCAGGTCGCCTCCAGCACCGTGGACGGTCTGGCCCAGACGACGACCACGGTCGTCTCCGAAACCGTCACCGTGGGCGGCAAGAAGCTGGCCCGCCCGAAGCTGACCGTCTCTCCGACCTCGGCCGTTTCTGCCGCGACGTGTACGGCGACCCCGTCCACCAAGGGCTGCCGCGCGCTGGAGTTCGTCTACGCCACGGCCACCACCGGCACCGACACCGTCTTCGGTGACTTCGCCGGCCAGGTGAAGGAGATCCGCGGCTGGTCCACCGAGCCCGGTGCCGCCGCGGCCACCGCCAAGACCGTGCAGAAGTACGCGTACGACGCTTCCGGTCGCCTGCGTGAGGCGTACAACCCGCTCATCACGCCGTTGCTGAAGACGCGGTACGGCTACGACACCGCGGGTCGGGTCACCACCCTGACCCCGCCGGGCCAGCTGCCGTGGTCCTTCACCTACGGCAAGGCCGGCAACGCGGCCACCGCCGGTGACGGCATGCTGTTGAAGGCCAGCCGTTCCGGTCTGCAGCAGGGCACGTCGGACGTCGAGTCCGGTACCGCGTCGACGAGCATCGTCTACGACGTCCCGCTCACCGGCACCAAGGCCCCCTACGCCATGGGCGCAACGGACGTCCAGGCCTGGGGCCAGAACGAGGCCCCGACCGACGCGACCGCTGTCTTCCCGGCGGACGCCGTCCCCGCATCGCACTCCGGCGATCAGCTCGCCTCCGGCGACTACCGGCGGGCGTCCGTCACCTACACCGATGCCTCGGGCCGTGAGGTGAACAGCGCCGCTCCGGGCGGCAACATCTCCACCATCGAGTACGACCAGTTCGGCAACACTGTCGGTGAGCTCACGGCAGGGAACCGGGCCCTGGCTCTCGGCGGCACCGAGGCCGAGCGGGCGACCCTCACCGACCTCGGCATCGTCGGCCTGTCCGCCTCTGACCGCGCCGACCTGCTTTCCTCCAAGACCGTCTACGACTCCACGGGTCTGCGAGGGCTGGAGAGCTTCGGTCCGCTGCGTCGAATCGCCTTGAACGGCGAGTCGGCCGTGGCTCGTTCCTGGACGGTCAACGAGTACGACGCGGGCCGCCCCACCGACGGTACGGCCATCGTCGAGAACCAGATCACCAAGGTCACGACCGGTGCCCAGGTCCTCGGCACCACCGCGATGGCCGACGCTCGCGTGACCCAGACGTTCTACGACTGGGCCACGGGCCTTTCCCCCAAGTCGGTCAAGGACCCTGCCGGTCTGGCCATCACCGAGACCACCGAGTACGACACGCAGGGCCGCGTCACCAAGCAGCGCATGCCCGGTGCGACGGGCACCGACGCCGCCACCCGCGTGACCGTCTACTGGACGGCGGCCGGTTCCGGCGCCTGCAAGGGACGACCGGAGTGGGCCGACCAGGTCTGTTCGACGGGCCCTGCCGGCACCATCACCGGCGGGGGCACCCATCCGGCCGAGCTGCCGACCACCACCAGTGAGTACGACTGGTGGGGCAACGTGGCCAAGGTCAGCCAGACCGCCAACGGCGTCACCCGCGCCAGCACCAACACCTTCGACGGTGCCGGCCGACTGACGAAGACCGCCATGACCGGTGGACTCGGACAGGCAGTTCCGGAGTCCTCCATGGAGTACGACCCGGCCACCGGCCGGGCCTTCAAGACGACGTCGCCGAGCGGCGGGAGCATCGTCAAGGAGTTCGACAAGCTGGGTCGCGAGATCTCCTACGCCGATGCCGACGGCGGGGTGACCCGGACCGAATACGACCTGCTCAACCGCCCGGTCAAGGTAAGCGACTCGGCCCCGTCCACGGTGACGTACACCTACGACACCAACGCGGAGCCCCGTGGTCTGGTCACCACGACCACGGACTCGCTGGCCGGCACCTTCCACGCCACCTACGACGCCGACGGATCCGTCGCCAGCGAGAAGCTCCCCGGCGGCTACACCCTGGCAGTCGGCGACGGCACGACGGGCACCACGTCATCAAGGGTCTACACCCGCGACAGCGACGGCCAGGTCGTCTACTCCGACACCGTCGACAAGTCCGTGCACGGCCAGGTCGCCCGGCACAACGGATGGTCCTCCCAGGACTACGCCTACGACGCCGTTGGCCGCCTCGCCCATGTCAACGACACCGTCGGTGACGTCTGCACCAAGCGGACCTACGGATTCGACAAGCGCACCAACCGCACCAGCCTGACCACCGCGGAAGGCGCCGCCGGCGCCGCGTGCCCCACCACCGGCGGAACCACCACCACCCACACCTACGACAGCGCCGACCGGCTCGTCGACACCGGCTACGTCTACGACGCCGCCGGTCGCACCACCGCCCTGCCCGGCAGCCAGATCGGCTACTACGCCAACGACCTGGTCCACCAGCAGACCACGAGCAGTCAGCGGCAGACCTGGCAGCTCGATGCCGCACAGCGCTTCCGTTCCTGGACCGTCGAAGAGAACATCGACGGCACCTGGACCCAGAGCGCGGTCAAGACCAACCACTACGGCAGCGACGGGGACAGCCCGCGCTGGATCGCCGAGAGCGCGACCGACGGCACCATCAGCCGTAACGTCGCCTCGGCCTCGGGCGGCTTCGCCGCCACCACCAGTGGCACCGGGAACACCGTCCTGCATCTGACGAACACCCACGGAGACGTCGCCCTCCAGCTCCCGCTCGACGCTGCCGACGCCCCCGTGGTCCTGGACAACGACGAGTACGGGAATCCCCGCGCCGGCCAGCCCGCGACCCGGTACAACTGGCTCGGTGGAAAGCAGCGTTCCGCGGAGACGGCCACCGGCCTCACTCTCATGGGCGCCCGCCTCTACAACCCGCAGACGGGACGCTTCCTCTCCAGTGACCCCGTCTTCGGGGGTAACGCCAACGCCTACGACTACTGCATGGGCGACCCCGTCAACTGTACGGACCTCACCGGGATGTACAGCATCAGCGGGCTCCTGCCCGAGGCCGCGGTGTGCGCGCTCTACATCTGGCGCTGCGGTGGAATGATGGCGATCACATGGTGGGCGGTCGAGAAGGCGAAGATCTATCGGGACTCGGCCAAGCAGAACGCGTTCCGCCATTGCATCTGGCAGGCCATGCTCACCTGGTCCTACGGCGCCGGAGTGGCCTCCAGCCTCGGGCGCGCTCACGAAAGAGGTGCGGGAACCACGCAGACGGCACGCGTCGACGTCGCCGTCGACACCTACAACAACGTCCTCGGCCGGCAGGTCGGAAACCAAATCACGGCTTGGACGCACGTGGGAGCGCAGAAGGCTGCCTGCAGTCGCTGCTCCCGACTCATCACGCAACACAAGCTGAAGTCGAACAAGACCGGAAGGTTCCTGTAGTGGGCAGTACCCACATTCGGCATCCTCAGACGTATCCGGAGCCGGCGGAGGTTCGCCACAGCGCGGGCCGACTCGCGTTCGCCATCACCGAGTCCGCCGTCACGGCAGTCCTGTCGGCGGGCTGGCTGCTGCTCGCCCTGGCCATGTACATGGAGTCGTACGACCTCGACCCCAGCGCCCCGCAGCCGCGTGGGCACGGGGAGTTGGCCTTGCTCGCGGTCGGTACCCTCGCCTCCGTCGGGGTGACCTGGATCGTCAGGATCACCCGAAGGCCCCGAGTGCGACTGGTCAATGACGGGATCGTCGCCGTGCGACTGCTCGCCGTCGTGGTCGTCACCGGATTCCTGGGCGCCGATCTGCTCAACGGCTGAACGACACGCGTGGCATGAGGGCTCGTCGGCTTGCCGACGAGCCCTTGTCGTTGCCCGCGACGCTGTCGGCCGTCGAGGGGGTGTTCGGGCCCGTCCGGGCACTCGCTCAGGAGCCGTCGGGGGCGGTGAGGAGGGCGCGGGCGTAGTGGGCGAGGGAGCGGTTGTAGCGGGGCAGCAGGGGGGCGAGGGCGCCGAGGGCGAGGGACGCGGCCTCGCGGTCGCGTCCGGTGTCGGCGAGGGCGAGGGCGAGGAAGGCGTCGACGGCTCCGGCGAGGGCGGTCTCGTCGGCGTCGAGCCGGTCGGCGGTGATGTCCCGTTCGGCGGTGAGGAGTTCGACGCTGCGGTCGGGACGGCCGAGGTTGCGCAGGCTGCTGGCGAGCTGGATGACGGCCCGACGCCGGCGGAGCCCGGTGAGACCCTGGTCCAGGGCCCGCTGGTAGAAGCGGACGGCTTCTTCCGGCTGCCCGGTGGAGTCGTGGGCGGCGCCCTGCTCGAAGAGGGCGGCGGCGTCGTCGTCGATCCGCTCGGCGGCGAGTTCGGCGACGCGGGCGCGGAAGTCGGCGGGCTCGTACGCGTCGACATTCTCCCAGAGGGCGGCGACGCGAAGCTCCCAGCCCTGATCGTTCGTCATGCGGCCAGCCTATCCACCCCCGCAGGAGCGTCGGGCTAGTCCATGTGTACGACGAGGTGGGCGCGGGCGCGGCCTCTGGTGGCCAGGCGGGCGTTCGCCTCGTCCGAGGTGTGGACCCAGCGTTCGGCGTGGGCGCGGGTCTTGCCGAAGCGGATGTGTCGTTCGACGAGCCGGGGGACGCGGTGTTCGTCGTCGAGGTGCACGTACCAGGCCTCGTCGAGGAGGGGCAGGACCCCGGCCCAGGCCCCTTCGTCGTGCAGGAGGTAGTTGCCCTCGGTGATGACGAGCGGGACCCCCGGGTCGACGGGGATCGCTCCGGCGACCGGCTCCTCGAGGGAGCGGTCGAAGGCGGGCGCGTAGACCGTCGTGCCGGGCTCGGGGGCGCGCAGCCGGGCGAGGAGCGCGGTGTACCCGGCGGCGTCGAAGGTGTCGGGCGCGCCCTTCCTGCCGGCCCGGCCGAGGCGTTCCAGTTCGGCCCGGGCCAGGTGGAAGCCGTCCATGGGGACGAGGACGGCGAGCCCGTCGAGACGGTCGACGAGCCGCGCGGCGAGCGTGGACTTCCCGGCGCCCGGCGCGCCGGCGAGGCCGAGGACGCGGCGGGTCCCCGCTCCCCGGACCGGCTCGGCCAGGGCACGCGCGCGCGTGGCGAGGCGCTCGAATTGTTGCGGGTCCATGTCGGGCATTCTCACATCGGGCGCGCCGGTTGACGCGGGTAGATTCATACGTATTACGTTTGCCCCATGCCGTCCATCGCACTCGTGACCCTCGTCGTCCGTGACTACGACGAGGCCGTCGCCTTCTTCACCGACGCCCTCGGATTCGACCTCGTCGAGGACACCGACCGGGGCAACGGCACCCGCTGGGTCGTCGTGCGTCCGCGCGGCGCGGCCGGGGTCGGCGGCCTCGGCAACGCCGGTCTGCTCCTGGCCCGCGCCAAGAACGACGCCGAGGAGGCCTCCGTCGGCAACCAGACGGGTGGCCGGGTCGGCTTCTTCCTCCACACCGAGGACTTCGCCCGCGACCACGACCGGATGACGGCGGCCGGCGTGAAGTTCCTGGAGGAGCCGCGCCACGAGCCCTACGGCTCGGTCGCCGTCTTCGAGGACCTGTACGGCAACCGCTGGGACCTCCTCCAGCCGGCCGATCCGGCCGATCCGGCCGCGTAGGGCCGCTGGGAACTCCTGGTCACGGCCGGAGTCCGACGTGTTCGAGGGCGACCGTGCTGAGGTCCGCGATGGCCTGCCGGTCCCCCTGACGCCAGGCGTCGGCCCATCCGCCGGGCGGGACCGGCAGCTTGGCCAGCGCGCCCGGAGGACCGGTGAGGGCGCGCAGGGCGAGCAGGTCGGCGCCTCCGGGAGCCTCGGCGAGGCGGCGCAGGGTGCTGCTGCGCCGGATCCAGAGCAGACGCGGCGGGAGCCAGATCAGCAGGACGAAGAGCACCGGGATGATGATCAGGGCCGCCGTGATCACGTCGGCGACCTGGCTGACGGTCTCCTGGAGCGACGCTCCCGCGTCGGCGAAGCCGGAGCTGGCGTCGGCCGCGGACTGGAGCGGCTTCTCCAGGACGCCGCCGATGAGCGGCACGTCCGATGCCGCGTCCCCCACGTTGCCGAGCTCCTCGGCGAGGCTGTCGCCGGAACTCTCCACCTTGCGCCCCGGTTCGGCCAGCAGCATGATCGTCCCGCGGACGACGAGGGCCGCCCACACCGCGGCTGCGATCAGGCCCGCGGCGATCAGGTCCACGAGCACCTGGCGGTTCCGACGTGCGGGTGTCTGGGCGTAGAGGCGCAACGGAGGGCTCCCGTCCGAGTCATGGCGTCGAGCGTGTCCGACCACCCCGGCCGCCCAGGTCGCGACTCGGCCGACCGGTCGTCGGAGTCAACTCTTCCACCACACCTCACGGACAAACGTGCGAGACACGGGGCACGCCACCGCCCCCTCGGCGGCGCACCGCCGTCTCAGAGGTGGCCGTCCAGGAACTCCCGGGCCTCGGCGGTGGTCAGTGGCCCTGTGCCGTGCGCCACCGCCTCCCCCTCCTTCAGCAGGACGTAGGACGCGGCTCCGGTGATCCCATAGCGCTGGGTCGCGGCCGGACAGCGCGTGATGTCGGCGCGGACCGCCGTCAGCCGATCCGTGTACTCGTCGGCGATGCCGTCCACGACGAGGTCCATCGCCCGGCAGGGCTCGATCGCCTTGGGCCATGTCCCGACGAAGTACGCGAGGACCGGGACCCGGCTCATCCCGAGGATGAAATCGAACTCCGCGTCCTCACGGGGCTGGTGAACCCGCCTCGCCATGGAAGCTCCTGACCTCGTGTTCCGTCATGACCCATTCCCTCCTCATCATCCTGTATCGAGCCAGGCACGTGGTCATCCGCCCCCCGGAAAACCGCTGTCGTGCGGCACCTCCGGCTCCCTACACTCACGTCTCGGCGCGCACCGCTCGGTGCGCCGCCGAGCCGTCCGGGTCCGAGCGCCCGGCCGTCCGACCGAGGGGAGAAGACCGTGCGCAGCCACCGTGCCGTCGCCGTGTCCTCCTCCCGTGCCCGGTACGACGTGATCCTCGCCTCCTCCGCCGAGCGGTGGCGGCTGCGCGCCCGCCATCGCCGCCCGTGACGTCGTCACACCCCTGACCGTCGTCCGGGAATCGCGCTGCCCTGTTCTCCACGCAGCAGCGAAAGGCACGAGACCGTGCGTACCCCTGACACCCTCACCACCACCGCCGTCCGCAACCTCGGCATCCTCGCCCACGTCGACGCGGGCAAGACCACCGTCACCGAGCGGTTCCTGTACCTCACCGGCGCCACCCACAAGCGCGGCGAGGTCCACGACGGCACGACCGTCACGGACTTCGACCCGCAGGAGCGGGACCGGGGCATCACGATCTTCGCCGCGGCCGTCAGCTGCGACTGGGCCGGGCACCGGATCAACCTGATCGACACCCCGGGTCACGTCGACTTCTCCGACGAGGTCGAGCGTTCCCTGCGCGTCCTCGACGGCGCCGTCGCCGTCTTCGACGCCGTCGCGGGCGTCGAGCCGCAGAGCGAGACGGTGTGGCGGCAGGCCGACCGGCACGGCGTCCCCCGCATCGCGTTCGTCAACAAGCTGGACCGCGCGGGCGCGGACCTCGACAGCGCCGTCGAGTCGATCCGTACGCGGCTCGGTACCGTCCCGCTCCCCGTCCAGCTTCCCCTCGGGCGCGAGGACGGCTTCACCGGCGTCGTGGACCTGGTCCGGATGCGGGCGTACGTGTGGGCCGAAGGCGCCGACACGTACACCGATCAGCCGGTCCCCGACGAGTTCCGCGACGAGGCCCGGCACCGCAGGCGACGCCTTGAGGAGACGGTGGCGGAGCTGCATCCGGGAGCCCTGGAGGAGTTCTGCGCGGATTCCGCGCTCTCCGAGGGGACGCTGAGGGCGGCGCTCCGCGACCTCACCCTCGGCGGGGAGGCCGTGGTCGTCCTCTGCGGCTCGGCGTACCGCAACCGCGGGATCGAGCCGCTCCTCGACGCCGTCGTCGCGTACCTCCCGGCCCCGTCGGACATGCCGCCGGTCCGCGGTGAGGTCCCGGCGGACCCGGAGGCGCCGTTCACCGCGCTCGCGTTCAAGGTGAGCGCGACCGCCACCGGCCGAATGACGTACGTCCGCGTCTACGCGGGCACGATCGCGAAGGGGGACACCGTGCTCGACGCCGTCACCGGCCGCACCGAGCGGATCGCCCGCATCCTGCGGGTCCAGGCCGACCGGGCGACCGAGCTCGACGTGGCGCGCGCCGGTGACATCGTCGCCGTCGTCGGGCCGAAGACCGCCCGCGCCGGCACGACGCTGTGCGCCCCCGGCGCGCCGGTCGTCCTCGAACCGCCGACGACCGCCGACCCGGTGGTCTCGGTCGCGGTGGAGGCCCGCCGGAGCACGGACACCGGCCGCCTGGCTACGGCCCTCGCCCGTCTGTCGGAGGAGGACCCGTCGCTGGTCGTGCGCTCCGACCCGGAGACGGGTCAGACGGTCCTCTCGGGGCTCGGCGAACTGCATCTGGAGGTCGCGGTGGAGAAGCTGCGGCGCGACCGGGGCCTTGAGGTCGCGGTCGGCCGTCCGCAGGTCGCGTACCGGGAGACGGTGGCGGAGGGCGTCACGGGCCTCCTGTACCGGCATGTGAAGCAGGACGGCGGCGCGGGCCAGTTCGCGCACGTCGTCATCGATCTCGAACCTCTCGCCATCGGCGCGGAGTTCGAGTTCCGCTCCACGGTCACGGGCGGGCGTGTCCCGCAGGAGTACGTCCGCGCGGTCGAGGCCGGCTGCCGGGACGCCCTCGTCGAGGGCCCCCTCGGCGGGCACCCGGTGACGGGCGTCCGGGTCACGCTCACGGACGGCGCCACGCATCCGAAGGACTCCTCGGAGATGGCGTTCCGTACGGCGGGCCGCTCCGCGCTCCGCGAGGCGCTCCGCGCGAGTGCCATGACGCTCCTTGAGCCGGTGGCCGAGGTCACGGTCACGGTTCCGGCGGAGTCCGTCGGGACGGTCCTCGGCGACCTCGCGGCGCGCCGGGGCCGGGTCACGGACCAGACGAACCGCTCCGGTACGGCGGTGGTGGCGGCGACGGTCCCGCTGGCCGAACTCTTCGGCTACGCGTCCCGCCTCCGCGGCCGCACCCAGGGCCGGGGCACGTTCACGACCCGCCCGACGGGGTACGCACCGGCGCCGGCGCAGGAGCGTGCGTCTGGCGTGCGGTGACCTGAGGGGGGCGGGGCGCGGGTGCGGGGTGGGGCCGGTCTCCGGCCGGGGGCTGGTCTGCGTCGGGTAGCCGGTCCACCGGCGCGGGCCTCAGCCTCCGGTGGCTGCTGTGAGAACCGCTTCCGTCAGGGACAGGGCCGTGCCCTTCTCGAACTCGGCGGTGTACGAGGGCTCACCCAGCGCCGCCCGGGCCGCCGCGGCAATGCGGTCGACGTCACCGCGTTCGTTCTGCGGGAGCGGCGCGCCGTTGCCGCGTCGGGCCGCGTCCGCGGCGCCCAGGAGGAGGGCGGCGCGGGCGTGGCCGGCGGCCGTGCCCAGGGCCGCGGCGGCTCCCGCGATGCCTTCGAGGGACAGGGCGAGGGCGCGCGGTTCCCCCACCTGCCGTGCGTGGCCGAGCGCGCGGGCGTGGTGGACGGCGGCCTCCGCCGGCCGGCCGCGCAGCTCGGCGACGAAGCCGAGTTCCACGTGGATCAGGTGCTTTCCCGCGGTCGACGAGGGGTACGCGTCGCGCATCGTCAGCAGGTGGCGTTCGGCGCCGTCGAGGTCGCCGGAGCGCCGTGCGCCGAGTGCGAGGCCCATGAGCGCGAACACCTCGCCGTACATGTGCCCCTGCTCGGCGGCGGCGCGACGGGCCCGCTCGTGGAGGGTGCGGGCGGCTTCCCAGTCACCGGCGAGGAGCGCCAGCCGGCCGAGGCCACCCAGGAACGCGGAGGCTTCCGCGGCCATGCCCAGGCCCTCGGCGAGGCGGAGACCTTCGGACTGGCGCGCGGCCGCCTCGGCGTAGTCGCCTGCGATCTCGGCGAGGCTCGCGAGGGGCGTGATGGTCTGCAACTCTCCCCATTTGTCGCCGAGTTCGCGGAACGTCCCGGCCGCGGCGAGGCCATCGCGTCGTGCGGCGCCCAAGTCGCCGACGGCCAGAGCGGTCCGTGCCCGGAGAGCCTGGGCCGCGGCGGTCCCCCAGGGGTCGGCGGCGCGGGTGCAGAGGGCGAGGGCACGCGCGTTGACCTCCTGGGCCGCGGCCGGATCTCCCGCGTGGAAGAGACCGTACGCGAACAGCCACAGTGCGCGACCGCGCCTGCCGGGATCGGCGATGTCCGCCTCGGGGCACTCCCGGTCCGGCGGACGGTGGCCGGTCATCATGGCGAACGCGCCGTGCAGAACGTGCAGTTCGGCCGACTCCGCAGTCGGGTCGTCCCGCAGGGCCTCCGCGACCGTGGCGAGGGTGCGCCGCGCCTCGTGGAGGCGGCCGCGCAGCAGCCACCACGGGCAGAGGGCCGTGGCCAGATGGGTGGCGCCGCCGAGGTCGCCGGTCGCCAGGGCGTGTGCGAGCGCGGCACGGGTGTTGGCGGATTCGGCGTCGAGGCGCGCGAGCCATCGCCCCTGCCCCGACCCACGCAGGTGCGGCTCGGCACGGGTGGCGAGGTCGCGGTAGTACGC
Organism: Streptomyces sp. NPDC002773; assembly: GCF_040295605.1. Classification (NCBI taxonomy): domain Bacteria; kingdom Bacillati; phylum Actinomycetota; class Actinomycetes; order Kitasatosporales; family Streptomycetaceae; genus Streptomyces; species Streptomyces sp. NPDC002773. The sequence continues at coordinate 74,560 of NZ_JBEOVO010000029.1, read as the reverse complement.
GTGGTGGCGTGCCGCCGTGGTCGCGAACTCGCCTGCCTCGTACAGCCGTTCGCGCGCGTAGGCCGCGATGGATTCGAGGAGGCCGTAGCGGGGGCCGTCGGCGGTCGGGGTGACGGTGACCAGGGAGCGGTCGATCAGTCGGCCGACCAGATCGAGTACGTCCTCGGCGGGCGTCCCCTGCCCCGCGCACACGGACTCCGCCGCGTGCAGGGTGCAGCCTCCGGCAGGCACGGCGAGCCGCCGCAGCACGGCCTGCTCGGGCGGGGCGAGCAGGTCCCAGCTCCAGTCGATCACCGCACGCAGCGTCTGCTGACGGGCCGGGAGGCCGCGTTGCCCGGAGTTGAGGATCCGGAACCGGTCGCCGAGGCGTGCGGCGAGCTCGTGGACTCCCAGCGCTCTGACCCTGGTGGCGGCGAGTTCGAGGGCGAGGGGCAGGCCGTCGAGACGACGGCAGATCTCCGCCACGGCGTCGCGGATGGCGTCGGTCTCGACCTCGGTACCGACGTCGGCGTCGGCAGGCGCGTCGGGCTCACAGCCGGTTGCGAGCCCGGCCGCGAATCCGGGCACGGCCGCTGTGGCCCGCTCGACGAACAACTGTGCGGCAGCGCCGGGGTCCAAGGGCGCCACGGCGTAGACCGTCTCCCCGGGCAGGCGCAGGGACTCCCGGCTCGTGGCGAGGATGCCCAGTCCCGGCACGGCGTCGAGCAAAGCCGCGGCGAGTTCGGCCGCCGCTTCGATCACGTGCTCGCAGTTGTCGAGGACGAGGAGGGTCCGGCGGCCGCGCAGGGCAGCGGCAAGCAGCGCGGCCGACGGATCGCGGCCAGGTGCGGCAGGTGGGGCCGTCGCGGTTTGGTGGATACCGAGAGCCGTGGCCACCGCCTGGGCGAGGTCGGAGGTGTCGGCGGGCAGGGCGGCGAGTTCCACGAGGTATACGCCGTCCGGGTCGCCCTCCCGCTCGTCGTCCGGCCCCGCCTCCGCAAGGCGGGTCGCCACGGCCAGCGCGAGCCGGGTCTTGCCCACTCCACCCGGGCCGGTCAGCGTGACGAGGCGCTCGGTACGGAGGAGGCGGGTGACGGCGTCCCGCGCAGGGCCGCGCCCGACCAGGGGCGTCCGCGGGGCGGGCAGGTTCGTGCCCACCGCCCCGCGCGCAGGTGGGGTGCTGATGACCGGAGGCACCGACGGCGGCCCCGCGTCCGGCGCGCCGCCGACCCCCCTCACGGCAACGGCCCGATCGGATGGCCGCCCGGTCGTCTGCGGCCCGCAGTCCTGACGCAGGATCGCCTCGTGCAGCGCGGCCAGTTCCCGGCTCGGGTCGAGGCCCAGTTCGTCCGCGAGGAGCGTGCGCAGTTCCGCGTAGCGGGCGAGCGCCTCGCTCTGCCGGCCCGACCGGTGGAGGGCCCGCATCTGTACGGCGCGGAGCCGTTCGCGCAGCGGATGGCCGGCCACCAGGACGGCCACGTCACCCGGGAGCATCGGATCGCCGAACTCGAGGCGTGCTTCCGCCTGTTCCTCCAGAACGGCGAGCCGCTCCTCGTCGAGACGCTGGACGGCGGGGCGTACGAACTCCTCGTCGGCGAAGTCCGCGTACGCGTCGCCACGCCACAGGTCCAGCGCCTCGGTGAGCGCGGCTGCCCGGGCCCGGGGGTCGGGGACGAGGCGGGCCTGCGCCGCGAGGGACCGGAACCGGACGTCGTCGACCCGGGTCGGGCCGTCGTCCAGGAGCAGCCGGTATCCGGCGGGCTGATGGAGGACGCGGTCGCGGCCGATGGCCCGGCGGAGCTGGGAAACCTTGGCCTGCAGGGCGTTGGCGGGGTTCGCGGGGAGTGCGTCGCCCCAGATGTCGTGGACGAGGCGGTCGGCCGGCACCGGACGGCCCTCGTGCACCAGGAGGTCGGCGAGGAGCGCCCGTACCTTCGTCTCGGGCACCCGTACCGGTTCACCGGCCGCGTCCCACACCGCGACTGGACCGAGCACCCCGAACCTCATGGCATGCACCCTACACAGTCATGATCACCAGCGCCTGCGACCTTCGGCTCCGCCATCAGCGGACCGTCAGCGGACCCGAAGCGGGCGACGGCATCGTCTGGGCATCGGGTCGTCGCGGCCCGGCCGACCCGAACCGCACACGCGAGGGAGCACGACCATGACGACCACGACCACGGACAACCACACCTTCCCGACGCAGGAGGAGCAGGAAGCCGGCGACGTCTCACCGCTGTTCCACCCTGCCCGCCTCGGCGCCCTGCGGCTGCCGAATCGTCTGGTCATGGCACCTATGACCCGTAACCGCGCCGGTGCGACGGGTGTCCCGGAGCCGGTCATGGCCACGTACTACGCCCAGCGTGCGTCCGCCGGGCTGATCATCGCGGAGGCGGCGACCCCCAACGCCGTCGGCGCCACGTACCCCAACATCCCGGCGATCCACGACGACACGCACGTGGCGGGGTGGCGCCGCGTCACCGAGGCCGTACGGGAGGCCGGCGGGCAGATGTTCCTCCAGTTGCAGCACGGCGGCCGGGTCGGGCATCCCGAGACCACCGGGCACCACCCGCTGGCCCCGTCACCGGTGCCACTGCCCGACACGATCTTCACGCCGTCCGGGCACCGGCCGGCCGTCGTCCCGAGGGAGATGACGGAGGCCGACATCCGGGCGACGGTCGCGGACTTCGCCGCGGCCGCGCGCCGTGCGGTGGACGCGGGGTTCGCCGGTGTCGAGGTGCACTCCGCCAACGGCTATCTGCTCCACCAGTTCCTCTCCAGCCACACGAACCGGCGGACTGACGGCTACGGCGGCGAGGTCGCGCACCGCATCCGGTTCACGATCGAGGTCGTCCGCGCGGTCGCCGAGGAGATCGGTCCCGAGCGGGTGGGGGTACGCATCGCTCCCGGCGTCACGGCCAACGGCATGCAGGAGGACGACATCGACGAGGTCTACCCGGCGCTCGTGGACGCGCTTCGCGACCTGGGGCTCGCGTACCTGCACATCGTCTTCGCCGACCCGGACGCGCCGCTGTTCAACACCCTGCGCAAGGCCTGGCCCGGCACGATCGTCGCGAATCCGGCCCTGCCCTGGCCCGGCCCGCTGCCCGCCGACGGCGGCCGCGCCGCCGGTGAGCGCCTGCTGGCTGCGGGAGCGGATCTGATCGCGCTCGGCCGCGCCTTCCTCGCCAACCCCGACCTCGTCACCCGCATCCGCACCGGGGCACCCCTCAACCCGATCCGCGACGCCCACCTGATGTACGTCGGCGGCGAGACGGGCTACACCGACTACCCGACGCTCGAAGGATCCCGGTGAGCGCGTCCGAGATGCCGGATGCGAGGTGGATTCCACTTTCCCTTGTTAGATATTTAGCCAAGATGCTAAATATCTGACATGACAGAAGCTCAAGACGAGGCGGGAGCCTTCCGTGCTCTCGCCGATCCGACGAGGCGCCAGATCCTCGAGGACCTGAGAAGCGGCGAGCTCGCGGCCGGCGCGATCGCGGCCAGGTTCGCGATCAGCGCCCCTTCCATCTCACGGCATCTCGGCGTGCTCAAGGGAGCCGGGCTGGTCACCGAGCGACGGGAGGGCAACCGGATCCTCTATGCGCTGGCCGAGGACCGCCTGGCCGTCTGCATCGGTCGGTTCCTCAGCGCCGTCTGCCCCGAGCAGATCGTGCTTCGCCACACCACATGGCGTCCTGGGGCGCAGAGCGAGGGATCATGAGGCAGCCGCGACTGTCCAGCGTCGTCGAGCGACGGCTACTGGTGAACTACCGAGTCGCTCCAGAGGCCGCAGCACGCCTGCTCCCCGGGCCACTGCGCCCGCAGCTGGTGCACGGCTACGCGGTCGCGGGCATCTGCTTGCTGCGCCTGGGGAGCGTCCGGCCTGCTTGGGCGCCCAAGGCGTTCGGACTGCGGAGCGAGAACGCGGCGCATCGGATCGCCGTCGAGTGGGACGGGCCGGACGGCGTCGAGACCGGCGTCTACATCCCACGACGCGACACCGCCTCGCGGCTCAACGTCTGGGCCGGGGGCCGCCTCTTCCCCGGCGAACACGGCCGAGCCGACTTCGAGGTGCACGAGACACCCGATCAGGTGCGCGTCGCACTGGCGACACGGGATGGCGTCACCCGAGTGGATGTCACCGTCGAGCTGTCCGACGAGCTGCGAGGCAGCGAGCTCTTCGCCGATCTCGCCGAGGCTTCCCACTTCTTCCGGCGCGGGTCAAAGGGCTTCTCGGCCACCAGCTCCGGCCGTCACCTGGACGGCATGGAACTGCGGACCGATGCCTGGCACGTGGAAGCCGGCCGGGTGCGCTCCGCCGCGTCGTCCTTCTTCGACGACCCGGACCGCTTCCCACCGGGGAGCGCGACCCTGGACTGCGCTCTGGTCATGCGCGACGTCCCCGCCGGTTGGCGGCCACTCCCGACCATGGCTTCCGAGCAAGGTGCTCGACCGACCCGCTGAAGCGCTCGGTCTCGCCGGTCGCGGGTGGATCTCATGGGGCACGTAGTCTCGCGGGAATGCACTCTCATGGCGTACGGAATGGCTGACGGGCCGCGCCTCGGGCCGGCCTTCGCCTCCTGGTCCGCGGCAGGCGGATCAACGCCGGCCGGGTCGACCTGGGAAAGGTCTAAGAGGCGGAGGGGTGCAGGGACTCGAAGTGGAAGGCGCTGATGTAGCAGTCGCGGGGCTGCTGGATCGCGAAGGTGATGCAGTCGATCACCGACTGTGCGGCGAGCGGGTCCTGCGCTCCGCGCGGGGTGGCGTCCCATTCCGGGGACAGCGGGTCTCGTCCGCTGTCGAAGTCCGGCGGGAACAGGGAGATGACACGGACGCCCTGGGGGCGCAGGCGCCGTGAGAGCGCTTCGGTGAAGCCCCGCTGACCGTGCTTGGCCGCGAAGTAGGCCTCGTGCGCCACCGGGTGCTGAGCACCGGGGACACCGCAGACGGACACCATCGTGACCACGTCGGGGCGGTCGGAGGCGAGCAGCAGCGGCAGGAAGTTCTTGGTCGCGAGGATGGTGCCGGTGCTGCCCGAGGCGAGCGTGTCGGCCACGTCCTCGTCGGAGACCGAGAGGAGGTCCGGGCCCGCCAGCCAGCGCGCGCCGTTGTTCACGAGGACGTCGATACGATCGGTGCGACGACCGACCGCCGCGGCGAATTCACGGATCGACGCGGGGTCGGCGAGGTCGCAGGCGAAGGCGTGCACGCGGTCGCGTGCACCGTCGTCGTCGTGGGCCCGGCCGTGGCCCGTGGCCCGGTCGCGTATCTCGTCGCGGGTGCGTTCGGCCGCTTCCAGGCTGCGTGCGGCGAGGAAGAGTTCGGCCCCGAGGCCCGCGAAGTGGTGGGCGAGCGCGCGGCCGAAGTCGCGGCCCGCGCCGGTGATGACCACGCGGCGGTCGGTGAGGTTCATGTGTGTCCGTCGATTCTCTCGATCACGTACAAGGCGGCCTAGACGCCGGCTTGTTGAGGGCCGTCGGCCGCGGACGGCGTGCGCCGCTGCCGCCGCATGAGGACCGCCATCCAGACCGCCATCCCCGCGAACAGCACGGCGCCCGCAGCCGACATCACCCCCATGACCGCCGCCCCGCCACCGGCGAGGTCCTCCTCACGGGCGACCACCTGCGGATCGTCCGCCCGGTACCGGATCTCCATGGGGGTGCCGGCCGAACTGTTCATGCCGCCGCTCCCCACGGGCAGGGGCGCCGACACGATCCGCCCGTCGACCTCGAACGAGACCAGGCATCCGCCCGCCATGCAGGGGGCGTTCGTCGTCAGCGTCGCCTGCGCCGGGACGCCGTCCTGGAGGGTACGGAGATGCTGGGCCACCGGAAGCGCCACGAACCCCGACAGCGCGCCCAGGAGCAGCGCGAGTGCCACCGCCAACCACAGTCCCGCACGCACCCCGAGCACGCCCTCGGCCATGTCTTCCGCCCCCTGTGTTCATGTCCGTCCGTCTGTCCGTCCAGTCGAACACGATACGCACAGGGCTGAGGCCGAGCCGGGCGACCGCGTCCGACCCTCGCCTGATCCGCGTCCGATCCGTGTCTGACAGGATGCGTGTATCCGCCCTCCACCGCACCTGGGGCGGCGGGTACACGCGCGACGCGAGGAGCGACACCCCATGAGCACCACCCCCGCCGGTTACCTCTCCGACCTCTTCTCCCTCGCAGGGCGCACCGCCCTCGTCACGGGCGGCAGTTCCGGCATCGGCCGGGCCGTCGCGGGCGGCCTGGCCCGTGCCGGGGCGAGTGTCGTGGTCGTGGCCCGCAAGGAGGCCGAGCTCGTCGCGACCGTCGACGAGCTGACGGGAGACGGTTGCCGGGCCGCGTGGGTGAGCGGCGACCTGAGCACCCGTACGGGGATCAAGGCGGCGGCCGAGCAGGCGGCGGCCGTCTTCGGGGAGCCCGACATCCTGGTCAACTCGGCGGGCATCAACCTCCGCCCGCCGCTCGGTGAGCTGGGCGAGGACGTGTGGGACGCGACCATGGCCGTGAACCTGGAGGCGCCGTTCCTCCTCGGTCAGCGATTCGGTCCCGGCATGGCGGAGCGCGGGTTCGGGCGGATCATCCACATCACCTCGCAGCAGGCGCACCGGGCCTTCGTGCAGAGCGGGGCGTACGGGGTGTCGAAGGGCGCCCTGGAGTCGCTCGCCCGTTCGCAGGCCGAGGCCTGGTCCCCGTACGGCGTCACCTGCAACACCCTCGTCCCCGGCTTCGTACTGACCCCGCTCAACCAGCGCCTCGCCTCCGACCCGGAGAAGGTCACCGCCCTCGCCGCCCGCACGATGGTCGGCCGCAACGGTCTCGCCGAGGACTTCGCGGGCGCGGCCGTCTTCCTCGCGAGCGCCTCGTCCGCGTACGTGACGGGCCAGTCCCTCTTCGTGGACGGCGGCTTGTCCGTCCACTGAAACCGTGCCATCGTCGGCACGCTCCGCAGCGGCCCCGGTACAGGTGGTAATAGCGGTAAACCCCCTGCGCAGCGGCACGACTTCTGCTGAGATGTACCCCCGGCGGGTAGCCGGACGATCATGAGGGACGGGGATGCGACGGGGGTTCGGAGAACGCTTGGGGCTGCCCGGCGCGCTGGGCCCCTTACCCCTCGCGCCACTCGCGCCCGAGTACGCCGAGCTGATGGAGCATCAGCGTACGGCGCGGTTACGGCACTTCGGTGAGGCGCTGGTCGGGAACGGGGAGACGCTGTCCTTCGTGGACGGCCTGTTCCTCTGCGCCGGGAACCGGCGACACCGCATCAGCGCCGCCCGTCTGCGCGACCTCGCGGACACGCGGCCTGCGCAGGGCCCTCTGCTGAGGCTCCTCGCCGACGTCCAGACCCGTGACGCGGCCCTCCTGCGGCGCGTCCTGCTCCACCAACTGGTGTCGCTCCTCCAGGATTCCGGCGGGCGTCGCGCGGTCTCCGGGCTCGGTCTCGACCCGGCCGACGAGGCCGTGCTCGTCCAGGCCGTACCCGGCGTGCCCGTCCTCGACGCCCGGCAGCGCAAGGCGGCCGAGTCCCTCGGCGGGCTCTGGCAGCAGCGCCGGTTACGGGCCGTCGCGAGGGCCCTCGACGCCCTCGGCCCGGGCGTGGTCCGGGTGGACCCCGCCCTCGTGCACCTCGCCTCCCGGCTCGCCCGCCGCCTCGGCCGCTGCGACCGTGCGCTCGCCGACGCTCGCGCCGGCCGGGACGCGGAGACGGCACGCACCCACTATCTGGACGTGCTCGGGCTCGCCGCCGACGACGACACGGCGACACGCGGCCTGATCATGCTGGGGCGGCCACGGCGCCACGAGGACGCCCCGCTGACCGCCCGGCTCTCCGGCGACCGGGTCCTGCTCTCCTGGCCGGTGGCGGACGGGCGGAGTTGGCGTACGATCCGCCTCACCCGGGGCACGGACCGGCCGACCGTGATACCCGTGACCGACTCGGGGCAGCCGGGCACCGCCGTCGATCACCATCCGCGCCGCGGAACCCTCGTGCGGTACGCGGTGTTCCCGCTGCGCGACGGGGTTCCCGACGCGCCTCCGCTGGTCTCGGGGCCCCTGCTCATCGCCCCCGGCGTCGAGGACCTCACCGTCACCGACGGGCCCGCACGGCTCACGGCCCGCTGGACCCGCCCGCCCCGCACCGCCCGCGTGACGGTCGCCCTGCATGCTGCCGCTGCCGGGTCCTCTGCCTCCGCCTCTGCCTCCGTCTCCGCCTCCGCCTCCGCCCCCGCCTCCGCCTCCGCCGGGAACGTCCTCGCGCGCCATGACGTGGGTGCCGACGTGGACACGTACACCTTCACGGGTCTCCGGCCGGGCTCCTACCTCGTCCGTGTCGTCTGCCACCACACCTCGCCCGAGGGCCGGGAGGTGGAGTCCGAGGGTGTACGGGCCTCCGGTGCCGTCCATGTGTGGCCTGAGGCGCTCACCTCGTTCACCGCCGAGCCGGACCCGGGGGGCGGCGTCCGGTTCGCCGGGCAGGGCGCGGCGGGCGCCGAGGTGCGGCTCGTGGCCTGGACCGGCCCGGCGGGGGCGCCGCCCGAGGGCACCGGCCTGCGTACGGACGCCCTGCCCGGCGCGCTCCCCTGGGCCGCGTACGGCACGTCCCACCCCGTGGAACCGCCCTCCGCCTTCGCGGGGCTGGTCGTCGCGGTGGCCGTCCTCGGGGAACGGGCCCTCGTCGGGCCCGCGGTACGGGTCGACGTCCCCGCGCCCGTGACCGGGCTCCAGGGGCTGCGCGAGGCCGGCGGGCAGGTCCGGCTCACCTTCGACTGGCCCGCCGACGCCGGTTCGGTGGAGGCCGAGTGGGAGCAGCGGGGCGCCCGGGACCGTGTCCGGGTCAGCCGGTCGGGATTCTTCCGGGAAGGACTGCGGCTGCCGCTCGGTCCGGCCGCGGCCCGGATAACCGTCCGCGCCACCTCCCGCCACGAGCCGCTCGCCGGATCGCCCGCCGCGGACGTGGAGGACCGGACGGTCGTCGTCCGGCGCGCCCCCGCCGTGCTCGACCTCCCCGCGGAGGTCGTCGTCTCGTACCGTCTCGTGAGCCGACGCCGGGGCCTCACGCGCAGGGCGACACCCGAGGCGATCGAGGTGACGGTAACGGGCGCGGGCGTCGACGGCGCGGGCGTCGACGGCGCCCCCGCCGAGGCGGGCCTGCCCGGCTCCCCCAGCGGCACCCCCGGCGGCGCCGCCCTCCCCGGTTCCTCCCCCGCCCCCGTCGCCACCGCCGACGGCCCGCCCCGGCCCTCCTCCCTCCCCTCCCACCCCTCCCGCCCTTCCCTCCCCGACTTCGTGCTCGTCGGTCGTGCCGGTGACGCCGCCACCGCGCGGCCCCGGCACCAGGAGGACGGTGACGTCCTCGTGCGGTTGACCGGGGCCGAGTTGGCCGCCTCGGCGGGCACGACCCTCGCGCTGCCGGCCGGGCCGCTCCGGCCGCCCTACGCGCTGCGCGCGTTCCTGGCCGGTGACCACGCCGGCTCCGTACGCCTCGAAGAACCCGCCCTCTCGACCCTGGTGGTGCGCTGACATGACGACGGTGATCTGCCCGTACTGCTTCGACCGTTCCCAGGCCTCGCGCCTCCCGTACCGCTGTCTGATGTCCCGTACCGGACTGCGCGGGGGCACCCCCTGCGACCCCGAGCGGGACGACCTGTGGGCGAGCTTCACGGGCGCCGCGGCGCCCCCCGCCGCGTACATGCGGGGCCCGGTCTTCGCCGCGCGCGGCGGACTCGGCAGACTGCGCGGCGGAGGCGGGCGGGCCGAGTGCCCGCGCTGCGGGGTGGCCACGCCCGTCCGGGTGTGCGCGGCCTGCCACAGCGACCTGCCCAGCGACTACTGCGCCCAGGACAGCCGGATCATCGCGCTGATCGGGGCGAAGGCGTCCGGCAAGAGCACCTATGTGTCGGTCCTGGTCAACGAGTTGCGGCACCGGGTCGGGCAGGCGTACGGGGCGGCGCTCGCCGCCATGGGCGACGAGAGCCAGAGCCGTGACCGCGAGATGGCCGAGGACCTGTACGAGCGGCTGCGGCTGCCCGGCGCGACCCGGCCCGCCGCGACCGGGTTCAACGATCCGCTGCTGTACCGGCTGAGCCTGCCGAGGCAGGGCCGCCAGGGCAGCCGGCACACGGCGCTCGTGTTCTTCGACGCGGCTGGTGAGGACCTCAAGTCGGCCGAGTCGATGACCCGTTACACCCAGTACCTGAGCGCGGCCGACGGCATTATCCTGCTCGTCGACCCGCTCCAGCTGGGGGCGGTACGGGACGCGCTGCCCGAGGACGGCGGGCCGCCGCTGCCCTCGCGCGAGACCCCGGCCCTGCAGATCGCCGCCGACGTCGCCACCCAGCTGCGCTCGCACCGCCGGAGCGGCTCGCGCGGCCGGGTGGACACCCCGCTCGCCGTCGCCGTCACCAAGTCGGACACGCTGCGGTCGCTGCTCGACCCGCACTCCCCGCTGCTGCGCAACACCCCGCACTCCGGCGGCCGGTTCGACGAGGCCGACCGGCTCGCCGTCCACGAGGAGACCCGGTCGCTGATGGAGGGCTGGGACTCGGGGGCGCTCTGGCGGCAGCTGGATCGGGACTTCTCCACGGTGTCGCTCTTCGGTCTGTCCGCGCTCGGCTCCCCTCCGCCCTCCGACGCCCCCGCCGACGCGCCGAAGTCCGGTCCGCAGCCGGTCCGCGTCGAGGACCCGCTCCTGTGGCTCCTCGGACGGCGCGGTCTGATCCCGGTCGCCAAGCCGCCGCGCGACGGCGGACCCAAGGGGGGGTCCGCGGCATGAGCCTGCCCCAGATGCACTACACGTCGGCGCCGCCCGGACCGGACGGTTCCGGATTCCGGTTCACCGCCGTCACCCCGGGCGTCCCCTCGTCCGTACTCCGCGAGGCCGAGCAGCTCATCGGGTACGAGCCGCCCCGGGACGCCCCGTCGCGCCCCACGCCCTCGGACCTCGCCCTGTTCCCCGAGATGTTCAGCTACACGCGGCTCTCCGACGGCAGCGGACTGCTCAGCCGTACCGTGTACACGGGCGCCGACTACAGCGGACGGTGGGGCAACTTCCACGCCCACGCCGTCCATCTGACCGCGGGCGACCGGCTGCCCGGCGATCTGCCGCCGATCGCCGCGTGGGGCGCGCCGCAGTGGGCCGACCGCACCCCCGAGGACGGCACACCACCGGCGCTCGACGCCTTCACCCCGGCCCACCCGGCCGGCCTCGAGGCGGAGCTCACGGCGTTCGCGGCCGAGCGGCTGCCCCGGCTCGCGGCCGTCCTGGCCGATCTGCGGCGCCTCGCCGAGACCCCGCACGCCCCGCAGATCGTGCTCGCCGAGGAGGACACCCGGCGGATCGCGCACTGGGTGATGCTGGTGAACGCCGCGCTGCCCCGGGACTTCGCCCGGGCCCTGACGTTCACCACGTACACCCGGCGTCCGCAGCAGGCCCGCCAGCAGATCATCGGGGTACGCCCGGAGGACGTCAGGTCCGTGTCCGGGCAGCCCCACCGGTACAGCGTCCACGACTGCTCCGACCCCTCGGCCGCCCCGGCCGCCGGGGCCGATGCCTGGGCGCGCACCGCGGCGGCCGTCTGGGCCGCCGGCGCGCACCAGCTCCTCCGCCGGGCCGCCGAGACCGCCGGGGCGGAGCCGTTCGCGTCGGGACCGCTGGCCGCGATCGCGCTGGCGCGGGGCATCGCGGTCCCCGAGGACGCGCGGACGGACGCGGTCGCGTGGGTACGCGCCCACCCGGGCGCCCTCGACGAGGCGACGCTCACCCGCTTCCTCAGGGCCGTGTGCGATGTGGACTCCGGCGCGCCCGAACTGCCCTCGGACACCCTGGCGGACCTCCTCGGGGCGCTGCAGGGGCGTGTCTCCGTCGCCCTGACGGCCCCGCTCACCGCGCGGCTCGTCAGCCGGGCCGTACGCGGCGGGGCGACGGCCCTGCCGCCGCTGCCGCCGGAGGCGCTGCCCGAGCCGTACCGGGGCGAGCTGGCCGCCGAGTCCGGCGAGGAGCTGCGCCGGGCGCTCCGGGACCCGCTGACGCCGCTGACCCGGGTCATCGAACTGCTGCGGGTGGCGCGGCTGCTCGGGGTCGCGCACGAGGACCTGTCGGCCGGGCTCGCCGAGCGGTTCCGCGACGGTCTCCTGAGCCGGCCGGGCACCGCCACCGCCGAGGCGATCCGGGACGCGCTCGCCGACTCCGGCGCCCTGCGCGACGAGGTGTCCTTCCTCCTCGACGCACGGGCCTCCGACGACCCGCCGGGCGTCTCCCGCGCCCTGCGGGACGCCCGGCTGCCGGTCGACGGAACGCCCGGGTCGCTGCCCCACCTCCGGATGTGCGTGGCGGCCCCGACACTCCGGCCGGGAGGCACGGGGGGCGTCTCCGGTTCCGGTTCCGGTTCCGGCGTACGGGCCGCCGACGGCGCCGGTGTGCGGGAGCGCGAGCGGGAGCAGGCGTGGTTCCGCGACCGCAACGGCGAGCTGCACAAACTGCTCCGGATCGCCGGGGTGCCCCACCACGAGAGCTCCCTGGTCCTGCGTACGGCGTTCGCGCTGGTCTGGGACGACCGCGTGCCGACGGCGGCCGAGGCGTCCCAGCTCCTGAGCGAGACGGGGGCCCGGCCGCACATCGCCGCCGGGACCTGGGACCACCTGGTGGCCGCGGCGGTCGACGCGCCGACCGACGACAAGGAGGCTCCGCTCCTCGCCCGGCAGCTCCTCGCCACCGCGCCCGACGCCGTGGGGCGTTCGATCCTCGACGACCTGAGGCTGCTGTCGCTCGTCCACGACATGGAGGAGCGCAAGGGCAGCGGCTGGACGTCCCGCGTCCGGGCACTCGCCGGCTCCGCGCGGCCCAATGTCCGCGACCGTGCCACGGCCGTGCTCGCCCGGCGGCTCCTCGACCGGGACCGGCCGGGCGACGAACTCGGGGAGCTGGCCCGCAGCGACGACGGCGACCTCATCGCCGCCTACGCCTCGGCGGCCCGTACGCCGGTCTTCCGCAACGTGCTGCGCGAGACCCCCAGCCGGGCTGCGGACTGTTTCGTCGACTGGAGCGCCCACGTCGGGGCGAGCCCCCGGTGGGACCTGACGCGCCGGGCGCTCCTCGACGAGGTGCTGCGGCCCGTCGTCCAGGGCTTCACCGACGGGGAGGTCTTCGCGGTGGAGCAGGCGCTCGGGCGTCTGTCGGCGAACCGCGCGGCCGACTTCGAGGCGTGGAACCGGCCCACCGGCGGTCTGGGCCGCTTCCTCCGGCGACGCGGGCGCAAACCGGCGACGCCGACGTCCCCCTGGCGGGGCGACGTGAAGCCGCCCGACGGAAAGCAGGGCCGATGACGACGAACGAGCTGACGACGAGCGGGCTGAGGACGAGAGAACTGACAGCAAGCGGGCCGGCATCGCACGGGACGACGACGAACGAGCCGACGAGAGGGCGGTCGACATGACGGGTGCCGAGCTCACCGGGATCACCGTCGACGTACTCGTGGCGGTCACGGGCGCGACCGCCCTCCTGGTCTGCGTGACCTACGCGTTCTGGGTGTTCCTGGCCACGGCCTGCCGGAGCGCCGGAAAGGCGCTCGGCCCGTTCCGGCCGGGGCGGTCCGACAAACGGGTCCTCACGATCGGGACGGAACCGGCCCACCCGTCGTACTGGCACCGGCAGTCGTGGATCGACACGGCCGGCGCCGTACGCCGCTCCTACCGCGCGCTGTGGACGCTGTGGCAGTCGCACTGGATGGTCACCGCCGGGCGGCTCTTCCGGGGCCGGCGGCCGGGCTCGAACAGGCGGGGCGCGAACGCCTTCACCCGCCTGGTCATGCGGCTCGTGGCGCCCGGCACGACGCTCGGCGCGACCGTCGCCGCGCTGCTCGCCACCGCGCTCCACACCCTCGTCCTCACCGTGTTCTGCGCACTTGTCGCGCTCGTCTGGACGTCCTGGGTCCTGACCGTCGGCGTCATACGGACCGCTGAGCGCGGCTCGCTGCTGCTGCGCGGGGTGCGGACGGTCTGCCCGCACCCCGGCTGCCACCGGCCGTTCCCGCTCGCGGCCCACCCCTGCCCGCAGTGCCAGGAGGTCCACACCTCGCTGCGGCCCGGGCGGTACGGGGTGTTCCGGCACGCCTGCCGCTGCGGCGCCCGGCTCCCCGCCTCCCTCCTCTCGGGCCGGGGCCGCACCCCCGCCGAATGCCCTTCGTGCGCACGGCCGTTGCCGCCGTCGGTGGGGACGACGCGGGTCGTCCACGTGCCCCTGATCGGCGGCTCGTCCTCGGGCAAGACGATGCTCGTGGCGGCCGTCGTGGCGGGGCTCCGCTCCTGGTCGGAGCGCGGGGACCTCCGGATGGAGTTCGCATCGGACGCCGACCAGCAGGACGGCGAGGCGCTCGACCGGCAGCTCGAACAGAACGACTGGGCGCGCAAGACACAGGGCGACCAGCGCGCCTGGATGATCCTGGTGGGCAGGGGACGGCGCCGACGGCTCCTGTACCTCTACGACCCGATGGGCGAGTCGCTGCACCAGGCCGACCGGGTGCGCGAACAGCAGTACCTCGCGCACGCCGACGGTGTCCTCTTCGTCGTCGACGTCCTGGCCGACCGTACGGTACGGCGCGCCCTGCACGACGCCGACGACACCCTCGCGGACGGGGCGCGGCCCGCCGCCCAGGGGCCCGTCGACACCTACCAGGGACTCACCGGCGAACTCGCCGCGCTCACCGGCGGCCGTGGTGACCTGCCCGTGGCCGTGGTGGTCACCAAACGGGACGTCCTCGACCGGATCGAGTCGCTGCCCGCCCCGGGGGCGCGGGTCGACGAGTGGCTCTGCGCCATCGGCCTCGGCGGCCTCGTCCGCGGTTTCACGCACGATTTCAAGACGGCGGGCTTCTGGGCGATCAGCGCCTCCGCCGCCACCGGCACCGGAGCGCTGGACTCCGAGCGGCGGCGGGCGGCGGAGCCGGTGCTGTGGCTGCTCGCCCGCTCGGGGCTCCGGGTCGGCGCGCTGGTCGAGTCGCGGGGGCCGATCCCCCGGCAGGGGCGCCGTACCGACACGAAGGGACAGGGGGTTCGACGGGGATGACGGTGGTGACTCCGCGCGTGGCGCGGTCCCGCAAGGCGGTCATGGCGCTGTTCGTGACGGCCTGTGCCGTGGTGTTCGGGGCGGCCGTCTTCGGCGTCCTGTACGCCCTGCCCGGCCTCGTCGAGGAGGTGCGGCTGCTGTGGGAGGAGACCTGGTGACCGGTCGCCGGCCGCTCCTCCTCCGTACCCCCGCCCCCGCTCCCTCCCCCTCCGCCTCTTCCGTACTTCTTCTTCCCTTCCCCTCATCCGATCCCCACCCATCCTCAGGAGGATTCTCGTGACCGAGATCCCCGGCGGCCCCATGGCGAACCGCCCGGTGCACTTCATCTGGCTGCTCGACTGCTCGTACTCGATGCTCGGCGAGAAGATCGGGCAGCTGAACTACGCGATCCGGGAGGCGATCCCGGAGATGCGTTCGGTGGCGCACGACAACCCGGCCGCCCAGCTGCTGCTGCGTACGATCACCTTCTCCACCACCGCCCGCTGGCACCACAAGGACCCCGTGGCGGTGGACGACTTCACCTGGCAGGACGTGCAGCCCGACGGCACGACCAACCTGGGCGAGGCCCTGCACCTGGTGGCCGGGGAGCTGCGTACCCCGCCGATGCCCGAGCGGGCCCTCAAGCCGGTGATCGCCCTGGTCTCGGACGGCGTGCCGACGGACGACTGGCGCGCCGGGCTCAAGGCGATCGACGCCACCCCGTGGGGCCGCAAGGCGGTACGGGTCGCCATCGCGATCGGTTCCGACGCCGACCGCAGCGTGCTCCAGGAGTTCCTGGCCAACCCGGAGCTGCGCCCGCTCGACGCGAACAGCCCCAAGCAGCTGGCCGCCGCCATCCGCTGGGCCTCGACGGCGGCGGTCAAGGCGGCGTCCCAGCCGGTGGCCGGCTCGAACGACACCACCGTCAAGCCGGCGCCGTACGCGCCCCCCGTCCTCTCCGACGACGACGACGAAGACGACGTGTGGTGACCGCCCCACCGGCCTGGGAGACCTTCCACGAGAGCATCCAGGGCGTCAACAAGGCGCGGAACCAGGACCGTTGCCTGGTCCTCGGCGCCGGTACGGCCGAGGATCCGCTGGTCCTCACCGTCGCCGACGGGCACGGCTCGGCCTCGTACCCCCGGAGCCACCTCGGCGCGCACTTCGCGACGGACCTGTTCGCGGACCGGGCCCGCGAGTTCGCGATGTCCGTGGCCGACCGCGACCGGGCGGGCTGGCGCGGGCGGCTGCGGGACTACGCCCGGATCGGGCTGCCGGAGCGGCTGGTCAGGGACTGGCAGGGCAGGGTCCTCGGCCACTGGGACCGCCATCCCACCCCGGACGAGGACCCGAAGTCCCCCGGGCCGATCCTGCGGCTGTACGGGTCGACCCTGATCGGCGCGGTCCTCACGCCGGACCTGTTCGTCGCCTGGCAGCTGGGCGACGGCGAGCTGACCGTGGTGGACGGCGACGGCGAGGTGAGGATGCCGCTGGCGCCCGTACGGGCCGAACTCGGCGACGAGACTGCCTCGTTGTGCATGCGGCACGCGTGGCGGTCGGTCCGGGTGCACTGGGAGCCGCTGCCCGATCCGGAGCGGGCTCCCCGGCTGGTCGCGCTGTCCACGGACGGCCTGTCGAAGAGTTTCGTCTCGGACGAGGGCTTCACCGAGTTCGCGGCGGGGCTGCACCGGCGGCTGGCCGAGCGGGGGGTCCCCGGCGTCGCCGAGGACATCCCGCGGTGGCTGGCCGAGGCGTCCCGGCACTCGGGCGACGACACCACCCTGGTCCTCGCCCGCCGCCCGGCCGAGGCCGCCACCACCGACAAGGCCACGTCCGAAGAGGCCGTGAAGGGTCGGGAAAGCAGCCCCGTCGACCCGCGGATCCCCTACTGCGAGGAGAGAGAACGACCATGAGCGGCATGCTCGACAGCGGAGACACGCTGATCACCGACAGCGGGCAGACGATCGTCGTCGACCGCCTGCTCGGCTCAGGCGGCCAGGGCGAGGTGTACCGGGTCGGCCTGCCCGACGGCAGCGTCAAGGCCCTCAAGTGGTACTACCCGGACAGCGCGACCCCGCAGCAGCGCCGGGTCGTCGAAGACCTGGTGACCCGCGACTTCGACGACGACAGGTTCCTCTGGCCGACGGCCTTCGTCAGCGCGGGCGCCGACCGCTTCGGCTATCTGATGGACGTCCGGCCGGACCGCTTCCGCGGGCTGCCCGAGCTGTTCCGGCGCACGGTGAACACGTCCTTCCGGGCCCTGCTCACCGCCTGTCTGTACACGGTCGAGGCGTACCAGGCGCTGCACTCCAAGGGGATCGCCTACCGGGACATCTCCTGGGGCAACATCTTCTTCGACCCGGCCACCGGCGAGGTCCTCGTCTGCGACAACGACAACGCGGTGGTGGAGGGGGACCAGAGCGGGATCTCCGGGACCATGGGGTTCATGGCTCCCGAGCTGGTCCGCGGGGACCCCGGCGCCCAGCCGGGGACCCAGAGCGACCTGCACTCGCTCTCGGTCCTGCTGTTCATGTTCCTGATGAACCACCACCCGCTCAAGGGCGCCCGTGAGCTGGCCATCCACTGCCTGGACGAGAACGCGGAGCGCAAGCTGTACGGCCGCGAGCCGCTGTTCGTCTTCGACCCGCAGTACACGGACAACCGGCCGGACCCCGTCGAGCACTCCACGGTGCTCGCCCTGTGGCCGCTGGTGCCGCCGTCCGTGCAGGCGCTGTTCGTGCAGAACTTCACGGTCGGGCTGCGGGAGCCGTCGGCCCGGGTCCGCGAGTCGCAGTGGCGGGACGCGCTGCGGGCCGTCCGTGACGCCGTGGTGGAGTGCGCGAACTGCGGCCGGGAGAACATGACGGAGCCGGGCGCGGCCACCCCCGGCACCTGCTGGAAGGACGGCTGCCGCAGCACCCTCGTGCTGCCGCCCCGGCTCGTGGTGACGACCCCGCCGCCGAGGGCGGAGCGGCACATCATGCTCGGCCGGGCCGCCCGGATCCATCTGCACCATCTGAGCCCCGAGCCCTCGCGGCACGACTACTCGGAGGGGAGCCTGGTGGCCGAGCTCGTGGAGCATCCGCAGAAGCCGGGGCGGTACGGGCTCGCCAACCGGTCCTCCACGGCCTGGACGGGCACCCGCTCCGACGGCACCACCCAGCAGGTCGTCCCCGGCCAGACGGTGCCGCTGCGCTCCGGGCTCGCCCTGGAACTGGACGGTGGCGCCAAGGCGGAGGTACGCGCCCGCTAGCGCCCGTCGTTCGGGAGCCCGCCAGGGGATCACATGCCGACGATGCCGGCGATCCCCTGGACCAGGGCGAGACCGCCGCTGCCGACGGCCACGTACGGTTCGATGGCGGCGAACGCGGACCGGATGCGGCCCTGGTCGGCGGGGCGCTGCTCGCGCTGGGCGCTGACGAGTTCGCCGTGCACCGCCTCGGCCTGTTCGACGGCGGTGCGGGCCGCCGCCTCGTCGCGGAGCCACTGGACGAGCCGGGCCGCCATCGCGACGGCGCTCGCCGGGTCCGTGCCGTACTGGTGGATCTCCACCCGGCCGTTGTCCCCGATGTTGCTCCCGGACACCTGGCCGTGGAAGTTGTACGTGTTCATGGGTTTCCTCTCGCTCAGGGCTGGGCGTAGCCGGGCTGGGCCGGCGCCCCCTGCTGCCCGCCCGCTCCGTGCTGGTTGACGACGCCGTGGTTGCCGACGTTGCTGCCGTGGATGTCGCCGGAGATGTTGTACGTCTGGGTGCTGATCACCTGCACCGCCTGATCGTACGAACTGGTGTCCACGTGGTGGTCCTTGAGGAACCGTTCGGTGGCGGTGAGGACGCCGCTCTGCAGCCGGTGCAGGTAGTCCCGGGAGTCGGCGCGGTCGTTGTGCAGCATCTGGTCCCAGGACGAGACGCTCTCCCGGATGCTCCCGGTCGCCCCGTGGTCGAAGACGAGCTGCCGTTCGGAGATCTCCCTGCGCCAGTGCTTGAGTTCACGGGCCCTGCCCCGGGCGCGGCCCCGCCGCTCGGAGTTGCGCCGCCAGGCTCCCCGCAGGTCGGACCCCCAGGCGCGCCGGGTGGCGGAGAGCAGCTTCCAGGTGCGCTCGAAGCCGCGGAACGGCAGGGAGCCCACGCGGTTGTAGACGGTGTCGTCCACGGGCGGGATGACGAAGACCAGCACCTCCCAGGAGAGGCTGGGGTGGTGGAGCCGGGCCCGGAGCTGCATGGTCACGATCACCCGGCCGCCGTCGCTGACGCGCTCCAGGCTGAGGAAGGTCCGCATCCCGGCTCCGGGGTGGAGCAGTCCGGTCCGTACGAGGTCGGTGTCGATCTGGGCGCGGGGCCGGCCCTGCGGTCCCTCCAGGAGTTCGTCGGCGAGGAGTGGGACGTGGTCGCCGCTCACGTAGAGCCGGTTGCGGGCGCGGAGCCCTTCGAGGCCCGCGATCTTCGCCATCTCCTTGGCGACGTAGGTGTGCAGGTCCACGGCGTCGAAGGGGACGATGGTCAGCTTGCGTCCGGGGTTGGCCGGGTCCTCGGCGGGCCGCGAGACGTCGATGGGCTGCCAGACGACGTCCTTGATCTTCGTTCCGCTGCCGACGAAGGGGTGGGTGCGGGCGGCGGCGGCCGTGTACGGCACCACGTTGGCCTTGGCCAGTGCCCTGAGCCGGTCCTCCGCCACCTGTTCGACGGGGTCGGCGAGGGTCTCGGGGCGTTCGGTGCCCCAGTACACGTCCTGGGCCGCGTTCCAGGCCCCCGACAGGGCGGCGTGGACGGCCCACCAGGCGCCGGCGAGGGAGCCGAGCACGATCCCACCGCCCGCCCACAGGCCGGCGGTGTTGCCGCTCACCACGCCCCACACCAGGACGGCGAGCCCGGCCCAGAGGGCGAGGAAGAGGCGGGACAG
The DNA here is from genome assembly GCF_040295605.1 of Streptomyces sp. NPDC002773. Classification (NCBI taxonomy): domain Bacteria; kingdom Bacillati; phylum Actinomycetota; class Actinomycetes; order Kitasatosporales; family Streptomycetaceae; genus Streptomyces; species Streptomyces sp. NPDC002773. The sequence continues at coordinate 54,653 of NZ_JBEOVO010000029.1, read as the reverse complement.
GAGGCGGTCGCGCCGCTCGGAGCGGCGCACCGCCGCCCGCGCGTGGCGGGCGAGGGCGATCAGGTGGATCCCGAGGGGAAGTCCGAGTGCCGTCATCCGGTCCGCGGTGAGCTCGGTGTCCACCTCGTGGGCGAAGTCCTCGTCGAGGTGGACGTGCGCGCACAGCTGCCGGGTCACCGCGTCCTTGCGGTAGGTCGGAAGCGACGGTAATGCTCTGCGTGCCATGCGGTCTCCCCCTGTGTGTCACCGCACACCCTAGGGAAGTCCGCCCACCGTGTCCCCCGGATCGGCGGGAACGATCAGCTGCCTCCGGGCTCCAGCCGCAGCGAGATCGAGTTGATGCAGTACCGCTGGTCCGTCGGAGTGGGGTACCCCTCCCCCTCGAACACGTGGCCGAGGTGCGAGCCGCAGCGGGAGCAGCGGACCTCGGTACGGAGCATGCCGTGGGTGCGGTCCTCGATCAGTTCGACGGCGGAGCTGTCCTTCGGGTCGAAGAAGGACGGCCAGCCGCAGTGGGACTCGAACTTCTCGTTCGACGTGAACAGCTCCGCGCCGCAGGCCCGGCAGGAGTAGACGCCCTGGGTGGTGGTGTCGGTGTACTCACCGCGGAAGGCGGGCTCGGTGCCCGCCTGGCGCAGTACCTGGTACTCCGCGGGGGACAGCTCCGCACGCCACTGCTCGTCCGGCTTCTCGACGTCGTACGCCATGAGCTCGCTCCCTCTGCTGCTGCGACCGCTGCTTCGACTACTTCGACAGGTGGTCGAGGATCCGCGGACCGAGGTCCGTGACGTCTCCCGCGCCCATCGTCAGAACGAGATCGCCGGGTCCGGCCATTCCCGCCACGGCCTCCGGCACCTCGTCCTTGTCGTGTACGGGCGTCACGTCGGCGCCCGCCTTCCGTGCGGCGGCGATGATCAGCTCGCTGGTGACCCCCGGGATCGGGTCCTCGCGGGCCGGGTAGATGTCGAGGACGACGGACGCGTCGGCGAGGGCCAGCGCGTCGCCCATCTCCTTGCCCAGCTCCTGGGTGCGGGAGAAGAGGTGGGGCTGGAAGACGACGAGGAGCCGGGAGGCTCCGGCGGCGCCGCGCATGGCCTCCAGGTCGGCGGTCATCTCGGTGGGGTGGTGCGCGTACGAGTCGATGACCTGGACGCCCTTGGCCTCGCCCTTGAGCTGGAGGCGGCGGCCGACGCCGGTGTAGGCGGTGAGGGCCTGGGCGAGCTCGGCCGGGTCGATGCCGACGCGGGCGCCGGCGGCGAGGGCCGCGGCGGCGTTGTGGGCGTAGTGGCGGCCGGGGACGGAGACGGTGAAGGTGTGCTCGACGCCGTCGAGGGCGACCGTCACCTCGCTCTTCATCCCGTTCGGGACGATCTTCAGGATGCGGGCGTCGGAGTCCTCGGTCTCGCCGACCGTGACGATGCTCAGGCCCTCGCGGTCGGCGACCCGGCGGGCCAGCTCACGGGCGCCCGCGTGCTCGCCGACGACCAGGGTGCCGCCGGGGCGGATCTTGGCGGTGAAGGCCTCGAAGGACTCGTAGATCTCGTCCATGGAGGCGTAGTTCGCGTGGTGGTCCAGCTCGACGTTGAGGACGATCGCGACCTCGGGGTCGTACTTCTGGAAGCTGCGGTCGCTCTCGTCGGCCTCGGCGACGAAGACCTCGCCGTCGCCGTGCAGGGCGTTGGTGCCGGGGCCCGCGAGGTCGCCGCCGATGGCGTACGAGGGGTCGAGGCCGAGCGCGGTGAGGGCGACGGCCAGCATCGAGGTGGTCGTCGTCTTGCCGTGCGTACCGGCGACGGCGATCGCGCGCAGGCCGTCCATGAGGGAGGCGAGCGCGTCGGAGCGGTGGACGACGGGGATGCCGAGCTCGGCGGCGCGGGCCAGCTCGGGGTTGTCGGCGCGGATGGCGCTGGAGACGACGACGGCGGAGGCGTCGTCGGCGAGGTGCTCGGCGGCGTGGCCGATGTGCACGGTGACGCCCAGGGCGCGCAGCGACTGGGCGGTCGCGGACTCCTTGGCGTCGCTGCCGGCGACCTTGGCGCCGCGCTGGGCGAGGATCTTCGCGATGCCCGACATTCCGGCACCGCCGATGCCGATGAAGTGCGGCCGTTCCATGGCGGCAGGGATGGCGGGTGCCATGCGGATCTCTCCCCGGGGTGCGTCGTGCTCGGAAAACCCCAGCCTAGTGGTTCCGGCCGGGTGGCCCCTGCTGGCCACGGCGGGGCCCGGTGCCGTGCGGGGCCCGGGTCCGCGCCCTCTGCCAGGGGGCGCGGACCCGGGCCCCGGTGTCTTCCGGCTGCCTACTCGTCCACCTGCTCACTGTGGGCGAAGAGCTTGAGCACGGGGACGCCCACCTTGTGGCGGGCCCGGGAGGCCCAGTCCCGGTGGAAGAACTCCTCCACGTAGTGCGGGGCGGTGAGCACGATCACCTCGTCCGCCTTCGACTCGTCGACGACCGCCTTCATCTTGCTGAGCGGGTGGTCCTCGACGACCTGTCCGACCGCTTCGCAGCCGGCGTTTCTCAGTGCCTGGAGCGAGTGCTCCAGGGCCACCTCGGCGGGGACTCTGGCCTCCTTGCCCTCCGGTTCGTCGCCCTCGCGGGCGGCTTCCTTCAGTTCGCCCATGGCGACGTCGTCGATGGCACGCAGGAGTACATCGGCCTGGTCACCCCGCGGCTGCATCAGGACGATGAAGGACACGCCCTCGTCGCCGTGCAGTGTGGTGACGAACTCCACGTCGACGGACGTCAGGGGCTTCTCGATCATGAGAACGCTTGTGAACACCTCAGGAGCCCTTCTGCGGAAACCATCCTTCCCCGTGCCCGCACGGGGTCTGCGACATAAGTGTGCCCAGCGGACGGAAAGCGGAACGACAAATTCCGCCGATTGTCAGATCCGACGGTATCGGGTGAAGAGGAAGCCGTCCTGCTCCAGCACGGAAGCCATGGCGAAGCGTGTCGGGACCGCCACCGCGGGCCCTCCGGCGATCCTCTGGGCGCCCCCCGCCGTCATCGTCGGCGAGACGGTCAGACACAGCTCGTCGAGGACGTCCGCCGCCACGAACTGGCCGAGCAGGCGGGGCCCGCCCTCGGTCAGCTGCCGCCGGAGCCCGCGCTCCGCGAGCACCGCCCTCGCCCGGGCCGGCTCCACCCCCGCGCCCTCGCCCGCCACCAGGACCTCGGCACCGGCCGCGCGGGCGGCCGCGACCCGGTCGGCGGGGGCCGCCGCCCCGGTGAGGACCAGGGTCGGCACCAGCGGCCCGGTGAAGAGCGGAAGGGAGAAGTCCAGCTCCAGGGAGGCGCTGACCACGGCGATCACGGGCGCCGGGCCCTGCCCGGCGGCGACGCGGCGGTCCGCGAAGGCCTCACGCGCGCGTGCCGGGCGGTAACCCTCCAGGCGTACCGTTTCCGCACCCACGACGACGACGTCGGCGAGAGCCCGCAGGGTGCCGAAGATCCGCATGTCGGTGTCGGAGGAGAGCGGCTGGGAGCGCCCGTCGTGCTGTCCGGCCCCGTCGAGCGAGGAGACCATGTTGGCCCGCAGCCACGAGCCCCCCGCGGGGAGCTCGGGGTAGGCGTAGGCGTCGGCGAGCTCGTCGAGGGACCACGCCCGGTCGGCGAGCGACCGCTCCCGGGCGGCGAGGGACCGCTCCCGGCCGGCGGCGGACACCTCCCCGGTGGCGGTCTCGGCCTCGGCCCCCAGGGCGTTCGCGGGGTCTGTCGTGTAGGTCACAGGGAACAGGCGTCGCATCCTCGCAGTCTGACATGGCGCTTACAGTGGGGAACTGTGTCGACCCGTGCCCTTACCGAAGCCGCATCCGCCCCAGCGGCCCCGCTCTCGCTCTGCTCCCGAGAGCCCCACGTCCCCGCCGACCGTCTCGTCGCGGAGATGGTGCCGCCGCCGCGCTTCGACTCCGTACGGTTCGACACCTACCTCCCGGACCCGCACCAGCCCAGCCAGACGGACGCCGTCAAGGCGCTGGGTTCCTTCGCCGAGGGCCTGGGCGGAGCGCACGCCTCCGGTTCCGGGAAGCGCCGCTGGTTCGCCAGGAAGCCGGCCGCCCCCACCGGGCCGCGCGGGGTCTACCTGGACGGCGGGTACGGCGTCGGCAAGACCCACCTGCTCGCCTCGCTGTGGCACGCGACCCCCGCCGAGCCCGCGCTGAAGGCGTTCGGCACCTTCGTCGAGCTGACCAACCTGGTCGGCGCGCTCGGTTTCCAGCAGACGGTGAAGACCCTCGGCGAGCACCGGCTCCTCTGCATCGACGAGTTCGAGCTCGACGACCCGGGCGACACCGTCCTCGTCTCCAGCCTGCTCCGCAAGCTCGTCGAGTCGGGCGTCGCGCTCGCCGCCACCTCCAACACCCTGCCGGGCAAGCTCGGCGAGGGCCGCTTCGCCGCCGCCGACTTCCTCCGCGAGATCCAGGGCCTCTCCGCCCACTTCCAGCCCCTGCGGATCGACGGCGAGGACTACCGCCACCGCGGCCTCCCCGAGGCCCCGGCGCCCCACTCCGACCAGGTCGTCACCGAGACCGCGTACGCGGTGCCCGGCGCCTCCCTCGACGACTTCCCGCACCTGCTCGAACACCTGGCCAGAGTCCACCCGAGCCGGTACGGAGCGCTCACCGACGACCTCACCGCCGTCTGCCTCACCGACGTCCGGCCCGTCCCCGACCAGTCGACGGCCCTCCGCCTCGTCGTCCTGGCCGACCGGCTCTACGACCGCGAGATACCCGTGCTCGCCTCCGGCCTCCCCTTCGACCGGCTCTTCAGCGACGAGATGCTGAACGGCGGCTACCGCAAGAAGTACTTCCGGGCGATCTCCCGGCTCACCGCGCTCGCCCGCGACGCGAAGGGGCTTGTGGCGCAGTAGCTTGGGGGCCGTACCCGATCGAAAGGGATTCACATGGCCACCGTGCGCCACGCACACACCGTCTGGCAGGGCGACCTCCTCAAGGGTTCCGGTGTCGTCACCCTCGACTCCTCCGGTCTCGGCTCGTACGACGTCTCCTGGCCGGCCCGTACCGAGGAGCCGAACGGGAAGACGAGCCCCGAGGAGCTGATCGCCGCCGCGCACTCCTCCTGCTTCTCGATGGCCTTCTCCAACATCCTGGCCAAGGCCGGCAGCGCGCCGACCCGCCTGGAGACCAAGGCCGACGTCACGTTCCAGCCGGGCCAGGGCATCACCGGCATCCACCTCACCGTGCGCGGCGAGGTCCCGGGCCTGGACGCGGACGAGTTCCAGCAGCTCGCGGAGGACGCGAAGAAGAACTGCCCGGTCAGCCAGGCGCTCACGGGCACGACGATCACCCTCACCGCCGAACTGGCCTGATCGCCACCACGGATCGAAACAGGCGCCACACAAGGCAGTTGTGACCCGCATGGTTCACGTGCCACCACCGTGCGTGATACACACATGCGGGTCACACGTCATCGCACACCCCCTGTCCGCCAACAGGAAAAGTGGTTGCCTCATGTCCGCGACACGACGTCAGATCCTGTCCCGCACCGGCGCCTCCGCCGTCGGGATCGCCTTCACCGGCGCCCTCTCCGAACTCTTCGCCGGCAGCGCGGCCGCCGCCGGGAGCGGGAACGGGGGCGGCTACGGCCCCCTCGTCCCCGACCCGGCCGGACTCCTCGACCTCCCGGCCGGCTTCCGCTACCAGGTCCTCTCCCGGCAGGGCGAACCGCTCCGCTCCGGCGAGGGCCGCGTCCCCGGCAACCCCGACGGCATGGGCGCCTTCGCCGGCCGCCGGGGCCGTACGCACCTCGTCCGCAACCACGAGAACCGCAGCACCGCGACCGCGGGCGTCCCGACCGTCCCCGGCCTGACGTACGACCCGGCTGCCAAGGGCGGCTGCACGGCGCTCGAACTCGACGGCCGGAACAACGTCCTCGGCGAGCGGGTCGCCATCGCCGGGACCGCCGTCAACTGCGCGGGCGGGCCCACCCCTTGGCGAACCTGGCTGACCTGCGAGGAGAACGAGGACAAGGCCGGGACGAACGGCTACACCAAGGACCACGGCTTCATCTTCGAGGTCGACGGCGCCGACCCGCACCGCACCGGGGCCGTCCCGCTCACCGCGATGGGCCGCTTCCAGCACGAGGCCATCGCGATCGACCCGTCGAACGGCATCGTGTACGAGACGGAGGACGCCTTCCAGCGTCCCTTCGGCCTCTTCTACCGCTTCCTGCCCCACAGGCCGCTCGGCGGCACCGGTTCGCTGCGCGCGGGCGGCGCCCTGGAGGCCATGCGGGTGCCGGGCGTGCCGGACCTGTCGCTGATCCAGGAGACGGGCGCCCGCTTCGAGGGCGTCGAGTGGGTCCCCGTACCGGATCCGCAGGCGGTGGAGACCCCCATCAGGCTCCAGGACTTCGGCCCGAAGGGCATCACGCACGCGCAGAAGCTGGAGGGCTGCTACTGGGGCGGGAACGCCGTGTACTTCGTGTCCTCCTTCGCGCGCGTCAAGGACGGCTCCCGCGCCACGCACTTCGGGCAGGTCTGGAAGTACGAGCCGCACCGGCGCCGGCTCACGCTCGTCGTCGTCTTCGGCCCGAGCACCGACATCCAGCTGCCGGGCGAGTCACCGGACAACATCTGTCTGGCGCCGAGCGGGGGCCTGATGGTGTGCGAGGACGGCGACGGGGCGCAGCACGTCTACGGGGTGAGCAGGAAGGGCGAGGTGTACGCGCTCGCCCGGGGCGCGCAGAACATCGGCACCCCCGAGGCCCCGGAGTGGGGCGAGTTCGCGGGCGTCGCCTTCTCGCCCGACCGGCAGACGATGTACGTGAACTGCTACACCCCGGGGACGACGTTCGCGGTGACGGGCCCGTGGTGCTGACCTGAGCCGTCGCCCTTCCGACCCGGCCGCCCGCGCTCGCGGGCGGCCGGGTTCCGTCGCAGGATCGGGGGAAGACGGGCGGCGAGGCGGCGGAAGGGGAACGGGATGCCGAAGAACGACGGACCGGGCAAGCGCGGACCGCGCCCCGAATCGCAAGCGACACCGGCACGGGCCCTCCGGGAGGTGCTGCGCGTCCCCGAGGGCGAGCGCGTCGACCTCACCGCGTACGACCCCTCGGCGATTCCGGCGGGTCCCACCGACAAGGCGGCCGGTCTGGCCGCGACCGCCACCCTCGCGCCGCACCTCGCGGACCTCCAGGAACGGCTGTACGCGTCGAGCACGGCCGGTGACCGGCGGCGGGTCCTCCTGGTCCTCCAGGGCATGGACACCAGCGGCAAGGGCGGCACGGTCAAGCACGTGATCGGCCTCTTCAACCCGTCCGGCTGCCGCATCCACGCCTTCAAGGCCCCGACCCAGGAGGAACGGAACCACCCCTTCCTCTGGCGGATCATGAAGGCGCTCCCCGCACCGGGCGAGATCGGCATCTTCGACCGCTCGCACTACGAGGACGTCCTCATCGCGCGCGTGCGGGAGCTGGTCCCCCGCGCGCAGCTCGGCCGCCGCTACGAGCAGATCAACCGCTTCGAGAGGTCCCTCGCGGAGGACGGCGTGAGCGTCGTCAAGGTCTTCCTCCACCTCTCGTACGAGGAACAGCGCGAGCGGCTCCTGGAGCGCCTGGACAACCCCGAGAAGCACTGGAAGTTCAACCCGGGCGACATCGAGGAACGCGCGCTCTGGCCGGCGTACCGCGAGGCCTACGAGATCGCCCTGGAGCGCTGCTCGACGGACGAGGCCCCCTGGTACGTGGTCCCCGCGGACCGCAAGTGGTACCGCAACTGGGCGATCAGCCGACTGCTCCTCGAGCACCTGGAGGCCCTGGACCCGAGGTATCCGCCGGGGGACTACGACGTGGACGAGTGCCGGCGGCGGCTCCTGGCGACATGAGGGACTCGGGTGGTGACTCGGGTGGCGGTGCTGTTGCCGCGTCGCGAGCTTGAACGACATTGATCAGATAACTTCCGATCGTGAACACCTCTGTACGAAGAATGGCAACGCTTGGTCTTCTGGGCACCGTCCTTGTCGGTTGCGGCGGAGGCGCCGCCGAGACCGCCCCGCCCAAGAAGCCGACCGCGACCACCAGCGGGAGCCCCTCCCCCCGGGCCAGCGCGGCGGCCGCCGGGCCCAAGCCCGCGCGCGTCCCCGCCGCGCCGCCCACCATGGCGCCGGGGCCCGGCGGTCTCACCCCCGTGTACGAGCGCCGCGCGAAGGGCGCCGAGAAGGTCGTCGCGCTCACCTTCGACGCCGACATGACGGCCGACCAGGGGCCACGGGCCGCGCGCGGCGAACGCTTCGACAATCCGGAGCTCATCGCGACCCTGCGGCGGCTCAAGGTGGACGCGACCGTGTTCATGACGGGCCGCTGGGCGGAGGAGTACCCCGACCAGGCGAAGTCCATCGGCGGCGATCCGCTCTTCGAGATCGCCAACCACTCCTACAGCCACTACGCCTTCGCGTCCCCCTGCTACGGCCTCCCGACCGTCGCGGGCCCCGACATGACGGCCGACGTCCAGCGGGCCTTCGACGCCTTCCGCGACGCCGGGGCCGTCAACGTCGTCCCGTACTTCCGCTTCCCCGGCGGCTGCTACGACGACGCGGCCCTGCGCGCGCTCGCCCCCGCCGGAGTAACGGCCGTCCAGTGGGACGTGGTCAGCGGCGACGCCTTCGCCAAGGACGCCGACGCCGTCGCCGAACAGGTCGTCGACGGGGTGAAGCCCGGCTCCCTCGTCGTCCTGCACTGCACGCGCAGCGCCGCCCCCGTCACCGAGCGGGCGATCCGCCGGATCGTCCCGGAACTCCGGGCCCGCGGCTACCGCTTCGTGAAGGTCTCCGAACTCATGAGCCGCTGACCCGACGCGCGAAGCCTCAGCCCGTACTCACTCCAGCCGTGCCGTGGCCCGGCAGGCGAGGACCGCCGCCGCGGCGGGCAGGAACACGGCACCGGCGCAGGCGAGCCACGGGGGATCCGCCGTCGCCGTGCGCGAGCCGGTGATCAGGGCGGTCATCGCGTGCTTCGCCGGGGAGCCCGTGGTCACCAGGGCCAGCAACGAGCCGAGGACGAGGGCCGCGAGGGACCAGCCGGGGGCGGGGAGGAAGGGCCGGGAGGTCAGCGCGCCGACGGCGGCGCCGGTGAGGCCGCAGGCCAGTGCCGCGAGGAGGCCGGTGGTCGTGGCGGCGAGCGCCGTGACACCTCGCCGGTTGCAGACCGCCGTCACCGCGAGCACGGCGACCGCGCCGACCAGCGCGGGCAGGGCGGTCCCGGTGGCGAGCGCCGCGAGGTGCGCCCGGCCACGGCCGGCGGCCGCCGCGAGCACGCTCCGGGCGGCGGGCGGCTCCTGCGTCAGACAGATCCGTACGGTCCAGGCGGTCACCGGCAGGAGAGCGGCGGCCGTGAAGCCGAGGGCGCCGAGCACCCGCTCGCCCGGGTTGACGCCGACGCCGACGAAGGCCGCGTACAGGAGGAACGGTGCGAGCCAGCGCTGCGAGCGGAGCAGCAGCCCTGTCTGGTAGCGCAGGAGCGCCGTCATACCCGTACGCCTTCGGTGGTGAGGTGGTGGATGTGCCAGGACGCGGCGAGGAGCGCCCCGAGCAGGGCGTCGGAGTGGGCGGCGTCGACGGTGAGGACGGTGGTGGTCTCGCCGGGCCCCGGCGCGGCGACGACGGGATCACCGGGCAGCCGCGCGGGGAGCGGCCGGAGGCCACCGGAGACGGCGATACGAACGAGGGAGACCGGGGGGCTGATTCCGCGCTCGGGCGAGGCCGTCCCGTACGCCTTCGGCTCCGCTGCCGATTCGGGTGCCGGTTCCGCCTTCCGTACCCGGCCCGACGCCACCGCGTACACCGCGTCCGACTCGCCCGCGAGTCGTCGGGGGTCGTGGTCGACGAAGACGATCGTCGCGCCCGCCGCACGCCGTTCGCGTACGGCCGTGTCCAGCTCCGCACGCGCGCGCGTGTCCAGGCCCGTCCAGGCCTCGTCGAGGACGAGCAGGGCCGGCTCTGCGAGGAACGCCTGGGCGACGGCGATCTTCTGGCTGGTGCCCTTGGAGAGCTCCGCCATGTCCGTAGCCGCGTGCTCCGCGGCCCCGAAGCGTTCCAGCCACTCCCCCGCCCCGGCCCGCGCCGCGGCCCGGCCGAGGCCCTGGACCCGGCCCAGGTGGACCAGGTAGTCGGCGGCCGTGAACGGCAGGGCGACCGGGAAGCGTTCGGGGACGTACGCGGTACGGGCCGGGCGGCCCGTGACCCGGCCCTCGCTGGGCGCGTCGACACCGGCGACGAGCCGCAGCAGCGTGGACTTGCCGGTGCCGTTCGTGCCGACGACCCGGACGAGCGTCGCCGCGGGCAGGTCGAGGCCGACCTCGCGCAGGACCCACGGCCCCCGGAGGCCGTGCCTGCGTCCGACCCGCTCCAGCCTCAACTCGACGAGTTCTTCTGCGGGGTGGCCTCGCTGGGGCGGACGACCACGAAGCCCTGTCCCTCCAGCTTCAGCTGCACCGCCTCGCCCGAACCGCCGCGCATCATCGAGCCGAGCGACTGCGAGCGGTGCAGCGAGGTGTGCAGCTGCTCGCTCCAGCCGACGACGGCGTCCGTGTCGACGAAGACGGGGGCCTGCGGGCTGACGGGGATGACGATCGGGGAGCCCTCGCAGATCAGGGCGACCTTGCCGTAGCCGGAGAAGACGGAGTTGAAGAGGCCGCCGCCGGTCATGCCGGCGCCCTTCACCGTCTTGATCTCGTAGTGGAGGGTGGCGTCGAAGCAGAGCACGTTGCGGCCGTTGACCGAGAACGCTTCGCCCTGCTCGATCTCGACGATGAAGCAGTTCTGCGCCTCGTGCGCGAACCAGGCCTCGCCCTGGCCGCGCACGGCCATCAGCGCCAGCCCCTCGCCCGTGACCGCGCGCTTGAGCAGACCGCCGATGCCCTGGCCCTTGCGCTCGAACTGGAGGTCGCCGCGGAAGGCGATCATCGAACCCTGGCGGGCGTGCATCTCGCCGTTGACCGTATACTTGACCGATTTGGCGTTCTGCAGGGTCATGCCCGGGAAGGTGGCGGCCTCTGCGAGGTGCTCGCCGGCAAAAAGATCGCTCTTCATGGGGGCATCCTGGCCGGAAGGGACGATTCCCACAAGAACGGCACGTCACGGCAGTGGCAGACTTGCCGGGTGAGCAGCAACGACACCGATCTTCGCGATGAGAAGCCCCAGTTCGTCCTCCCCCTGGTCGTCCGGATGGAGCGGGACGCGCCCCCGGCCCGTACCGACGCCCTGGAGACCGCAGCGCGCGCCGTCCTGGAGATCCTCACCGACGCCCGTTCCCTCGGCGAGGGCGAGTGGGCCCAGGTCATGACCGACTGGCAGGACGCCAGGATCCGGAAGGTGGTGCGCCGGGCGCGCGGCGCGGAGTGGCGGCGCGCGAGCACGCTGCCCGGGATCACGGTCACCGGTGAGGAGGCGGAGGTACGGGTCTTCCCGCCGGTCCCGCTCGACGGCTGGCCCAAGGAGCTGGCCAAGCTCCAGGTGTCGGGCACGGAGCTCGACGACCCGGCCGCGCCCGGTCCCGTACCGGAGGGGGCGGCGGTGCTGTGGTTCAGCCCCGAGCTCGACATGTCGGCGGGCAAGGCGATGGCGCAGGCCGGGCACGGGGCGCAGCTGCTGTGGTGGGCGATGACGGAGGACGCGCGCGAGGCGTGGCGGGAGGCGGGTTTCCCGCTCGCGGTACGGACGGCGGCGGCCGGGGAGTGGGCGGGCCTGACGACGAGCGGTCTGCCGGTGGTGCGGGACGCGGGCTTCACGGAGATCGCGCCGGGCTCGTGCACGGTGGTGTCGGCGTTCCCGGCGTTCCCGGCGTTTCCCCAGGTGTCGCCGAACCTCAAATGAAGCTCTGAACGTCCCCCTCCTGGGGTTCGAACGTTCCCGCGAGGGCCATCACGTGGGTGACTGGGGACCGAAGGAGGGGGACATGACGGAACTCGGCATCGGCATCGGCTGGCGTCCCGAGATCGCGGAGGCGGTGGAGGGACTGTCCGGCGTCGACTGGGTGGAGGTCGTCGCGGAGAACATCTGCGCGGACCACCTGCCCGACTCCCTGACCCGGCTGCGCGGGCGGGGTGTGACGGTCGTCCCGCACGGCGTCTCGCTGGGTCTCGGGGGCGCGGACCGGCCCGACCCGGCGCGGCTCGCGGCACTCGGGGAGAAGGCGGTGGCGCTCGGGGCGCCGCTGGTCACGGAACACATCGCGTTCGTACGGGCCGGGGGGCCGCTCACGGCGACCCCGCTGCTCGAAGCGGGCCACCTGCTTCCGGTGCCCCGGACCCGGGACGCCCTCGACGTGCTCGTCGAGAACGTGCGGATCGCCCAGGACGCGCTGCCCGTGCCGCTCGCCCTGGAGAACATCGCGGCGCTCGTCAGCTGGCCGGGCGAGGAGATGTCGGAGGGCCGGTTCCTGGCGGAGCTGGTGGAGCGCACGGGGGTACGGCTCCTCATCGACGTCGCCAACCTGCACACCAACCACGTCAACCGGGGCGAGGACCCAGCGCGTGCGCTGTCCGAACTGCCGGTCGAGGCGATCGCGTACGTGCATGTGGCGGGCGGTGTCGAGCGGGACGGCGTCTGGCACGACACCCACGCACACCCGGTGCCGACGGCGGTCCTCGACGTCCTGACGGACCTCACGTCACGGGTATCACCGCCGGGCGTACTACTGGAGAGGGACGACGACTTCCCACCGGCGGATGAGCTGGCGAGCGAGCTGGAGACGATCGCCACGGCTGTGGGCATACGTTCCGCAAGGGCGATGGGGGTCCCCCCGGACGAAGTCTGGGGGAGGGTGGGCACAGCCCACGCGCGCGGCGCCCGACGGCCGACACCCGCACCCCCTGCCACCGCCCCCGCCACCCCCGCCCGCCAGCGCCTAGGCCTCGCCCAGGCCTCACTCCTCTCCTCACTGGTCGCCGGCACCCCCGTCCCCGAGGGCTTCGACAGCCGGCGGCTCGGCGTGCAGAGCCGGGCTCTCGCGGCGAAGCGGGCCGGGGTCGTCGCGAAGGTCGCGCCCGAGCTGCCGGAGATCCTGGGCAAGGACTTCCGGCCCGCGTTCCTCGCGTACGCCAGGTCCCGCCCCATGACCGGCGGCTACCGCCGGGACGCCCTCGACTTCGCCGAGCACCTGCTGGTGGCGGGACGGCCGGAGGACCCGCAGGCCCGGCGCCGGCTGACCCGGTGGTGGCAGGACCGTTCCGGCAGCCGCCCTCCGGGCCGCGCCACCCGGCTCGTACGGGCCGCTCGTCACGCACTGGCCGGAAGGTGAGACGCCCATGAACGTCCTGATCGTCCTTTTCTACCTCGCCGCCACCGCCGGCATCACGCTGGTCATCAGCCGGGTCGTCCGGACGCGCGGCGGGCCCGGCGGGCCCGTCCACGACCGGTACGAGGTCGCCTTCCTCAACGGCGGCCCTGCCAGGGTCGTCGACAGCGCCCTCGCCGCCCTCCAGGCGGACGGCAGGCTGGCGATCGGCGGCCCGGGGATCGTGGCCGTCGTCCGCCCCGTCGCGTACGACCCGGTGGAACGTGCCGTGCTCCAGACGCACGCCGCCGCCCCGCACGGAGCCCTGCACCATCTGCGGCTCGCCGTGATGCGGCATCCGGCGGTCCAGGAGATCGGTGACGGACTCGCGGCGCGCGGGCTCGTCGTCGCCCCCGCGGCCCAGCGCACGACGGCCCGGTGGTGTGCCGTACTCGGCTTCACGGCCTTCGTCCTGTTCCCGCTGTCGATCGTCCTGACGATCCTGGACTTCGCCGCCACCGACGAGGTGTCGGTCCCGTTCGTCTTCGCGGTGGTGCCGGCGCTGCTGGCCTGCGGGATCACGGCCATCGTCTGCGGGCTGGTCTCCGCCGGGCAGGTCACCCCGGCCGGTCGGAACGCGCTCTTCGCATACGGGCGGGGATACGGTCATCTCGCCGACGCCGGCCATCTCGTGGCCGTGCACGGGCTGCGGGCGCTGCCGGATCTGGTGCTGCGGGAGCAACTCGTCGCCGCCGCCCGGTTCTACGGACCGCCGAGGCGGGGCAGGCGTCCCGCGCCGCACGTGGCCATGGACGACTGGGGACCGGCGCCCGTGTGGTGCGCGGGAAGCAGTTCCTGCGGCGGAGGCGGTGGAGGCGGCGGCTCCGGGTCGTGCTCCTCGGGTTCCTGTTCCGGAGGAGGTTCCAGCTGCGGAGGCGCGGGCGGAAGCTCCGGCGGAAGCTCGTGCTCCAGCTCCAGTTCCGGCGGCAGCTCGTGCTCGAGCTCGAGTTCCGGCGGGAGTTCGTGCTCCAGCTCGAGCAGCTCCTGAAATGACGCCGGTGCGGCGCGCGTGACGCGCGCCGCACCCGGAGCCGGACCCGGTGTCGCTGGACCGGCAGGCAACGTTCCCGCCTGCCGTCTGATCTTCCGGGTCGGGGGTGGCGCGCCCGGCCGGGAGCCGGGCCGCCACCAGGTTCGTACGGCCGTCAGGCCAGGCCCGCCACCAGCTCGGCGACGCTCTTGCGGCGACCGGTGTAGAACGGGACCTCCTCGCGGACGTGCATCCGCGCCTCGGAGGCGCGCAGGTGGCGCATGAGGTCCACGATGCGGTGCAGCTCGTCGGCCTCGAAGGCGAGGAGCCACTCGTAGTCGCCGAGCGAGAAGGAGGCGACCGTGTTGGCGCGGACGTCGGGGAAGCCACGGGCCATCTTGCCGTGGTCGGCGAGCATCCGGCGGCGGTCCTCGTCCGGCAGCAGGTACCAGTCGTAGGAGCGCACGAAGGGGTAGACGGAGACGTAGTCGCGGGGGTTCTCGTCGGCCAGGAAGGCCGGGATGTGCGACTTGTTGAACTCGGCGGGGCGGTGCAGCGCCATGTTCGACCAGACCGGCACGAGGGCGCGGCCCAGGCGGGTGCGGCGGAAGAGGTTGTACGCCTCCTGGAGCTCGTCGCTCGTCTCGGCGTGCCACCAGATCATGACGTCGGCGTCGGCGCGCAGACCGGACAGGTCGTACGTACCGCGGACGGTGATGTCCTTGGCCGCGAGCTGGTCGAACAGCTCCTGGACCTCGTCGGCGTAGCCGCCGCGGTCCTCGGGCAGAACGTCGCGCAGCTTGAAGACGGACCACAGGGTGTAGCGGATGACCTCGTTGAGGTCCTTCGCCTTCTTACCGGCGTTCGGGATCTTTTCGGGCGCACTCATACGCCTATTCTCGCCCGTCACCGGGAGTGCCCCGCACCGGGGTCGGTCCTTTTCGACGTGGCGATGATCTCGTCGGCGATCCCGTCCGCGATCTCGTCGGCGGCGCGGTGGGCGGAGGCGATGCAGGCGGGGATGCCGACACCGTCGTACGCGGCGCCCGCGACCCGCAGTCCGGGGAGCGCGGCGACGGCCTCGCGGACCCGGGCGACGCGGGCGAGGTGGCCGACGGGGTACTGGGGCAGGCCGCCGAGCCAGCGGGTGACCGTGGTGGCGACGGGTCGGGCGGCGAGCCCGGTGGCGGCGGCGAGGTCCTTGAGGGAGGCGGCGACGAGGTCGGCGTCCTCGCGGTGGACCTGGTCCTCCTCGCCGTGGCGGCCGACGGAGGTGCGCAGCACGAACAGGTCGGGGGCTCCGTCGGTGACCCACCGCCACTTCTGCGAGGAGAAGGTGGAGGCCTTGATGGTGTGGCCGTCGACGGGCGGCACGAGGAACCCGGAGCCCGGCAGGGCGGGCAGGTCGGAGCGGCGGAAGGCGAGGGTGACCAGGGCCATGGAGGCGTACGCGACGGCTTCGAGCTCGGCGGCCGCGGCGGGCGCGTGGGCGGCGAGGAGCGCGGCGGCGGGCCCGGCGGGGGTGGCGAGGACGACGGCGTCCGCGGTGAGGACCCGGTCGCCGCTCACGACCTGCCAGCCGGTGGGGCCGGTGCGGCGCAGTGCGGTGACGGGGGCGTCGGTGAGGATCTCGCCGCCGGCGGCGCGGATCGCGTCGGCGACCGCGCCGGGCAGGGTGCCGACACCGCCGTCGACGCCGAGGAAGACGGAGCCGCCGAGGCCGGTAGCGGCGCCCGCCGCGTCGGCGGGGACGGCTGCGCCTGCCTGCTGGACGGCGCGGACGGCGGCGGTGAGCGTGGGGTGCTCGCGGGCGGCTTCGAAGAGGGCGGGGACGGCGGCGCGCATCGAGATGCGGTAGGCGTCACCGGCGTACACGCCGCCGAGGAGGGGTTCCACGAGCCGGTCGACGACCTCGTGGCCCATGCGGTCGGCGACGTAAGCCCCGATGGCGATGTCGTCGCCGATCTCGGACGGGGGCAGTTCGCGGTCGAGCCCGATCCGGCGCAGGCCCTCCTCGGAGAGGAGTCCTTCCACCGCGCGGGCGTCGCCGGGGACGCCCATGACGTGGCCCTTCGGCATGGGGACGAGCTCGCCGCGCGACCAGACGGACGCGGTGGTGGTGGCGGGGGCCTGGAGCCGGTCGCCGAGGCCGACGGCCCGGGCGAGGGCGACCGCCTCGGGGCGGCGGGCGAGCAGCGACTCGGCGCCGAGGTCCACGGGTGCGCCCGCGATCTCCCCGGCGAGGAGTTTGCCGCCGAGCCGGGGCCCCGCTTCGAGGAGGGTCACCCGGTGGCCGGCGACGGCAAGCCGGTGGGCGGCGGCGAGCCCGGCGATACCGCCTCCGGCGACGACGACATGGGATCCCAGGGATCGCGTGGTGTCCGCGTTCATGGGACCACTCTCTCAAATCGCCCGCCCGCTCCCGTTCCGAGGCCTGACCGTGACCGCATCGCTACCGCCTGAGGGCAACCCGTACCAGGGGGTCGTACGTCGAACAGGCGTCGAAGCGGCACCACTCACCACCACCTTGGGGGGACGCGATGCGGAGCACACGTACCACGGCGAGAACACGGGCGGCGGCAGCCGCCGCCCTGCTGACCACCGCACTGCTCGTCACGGGCTGCGGCGCCGACGGCGCCGGGATGGGTTCGGCCGACAAGAAGGACATGAGCGCGGCGGAGCCCGCCACCGGGTCGAAGGGCGGCATGGCCGAGGCCTCGGGCCGGGGAGCGGCCGACGCCGCCTCGGGCACCGAGCAGCAGCAGGTCGGGCCGGCGTCCAAGGCACCGGCCCAGCAGCACGTCATCCGTACCGCCTCCCTCTCGGTGGAGGTCGCCGACGTGACGAAGGCCGTGGCCACGGCCCGCCGGGTGACGGCGGGCGCGGGAGGGCGGGTCGAGAACGAGTCGACGGAACGCGTCGACGACACGCACGTCACCTCGCACATCGTGCTGCGGGTGCCGCAGGAGCGGTACGACACGGTGCTCGCCGAGCTGGCGGGCACGGGGAAGCTCCTCGGCCGCAAGGCGGACGCCAAGGACGTCACCGAGCAGGTCGTGGACGTGGAGAGCCGGATCGCGACCCAGCGCGCGAGCGTGGCGCGGGTGCGGGCGCTGATGCAGCGCGCGGAGAAGCTGGCGGACGTGGTGACCCTGGAGGGCGAGCTGAGCCGCCGTCAGGCGGACCTGGAGTCGCTGCTCGCCCAGCAGGCCTCGCTGAAGGACCGTACGTCCCTGGCGACGATCACCCTCCAGCTGACGGAGAAGGAGAAGCCCAAGCCGGAGGAGCGCGAGGAGGGCCGTCCGGGCTTCGGTGACGCCCTGGGAGGCGGCTGGAACGCCCTGGTCGGCGCGGTGACCTGGATCGGGCTCGTCCTGGCCGCCCTGGCGCCGTGGCTCGCGGTCGCCCTGATCGCGTTCGCCCTGTGGCACCGCCTGATCCGCCCGCGCCGCGCGGCCCGGAAGCCGGCGCACTCCCCCGCCCTCCCGGACACCCCGCGCAACGCCGCCGGGGCGGCCACGGCTCCCGAGCCTCCGGAGACTCCCGAGAAGTAGTTTCTTCTCATGAGCGAACGACTGGTGGTCATCGGTGGGGACGCGGCGGGGATGTCCGCCGCGTCGCAGGCGCGCAGGCTCAAGGAGGCCGGGGAGTTGGAGATCGTCGCCTTCGAGCGCGGTCGCTTCTCCTCGTACTCGGCCTGCGGCATCCCGTACTGGGTCGGCGGTGACGTCGCCACCCGCGACGAGCTGATCGCGCGCTCCCCCGAGGAGCACCGGGAGCGCGCCATCGATCTGCGGATGCGGACGGAGGTCACGGAGATCGACGTGCCCGGCCAGCGGGTTCGGGCACGGGATCTGGACGCCGGTACGGAGGCCTGGACGGGATTCGACAAGCTGGTGGTCGCCACCGGGGCCCGGCCGAAGCGCCCCGCGCTGCCGGGCATCGACGCGCCGGGGGTGCACGGGGTGCAGACCCTGGGCGACGGGCAGGCACTGCTCGACTCGCTCGACCGGGCACCCGGCCGGAAGGCGGTCGTGGTCGGCGCGGGGTACATCGGGGTGGAGATGGCCGAGGCGCTGCTCGGCCGGGGCTACGAGGTGACGGTCCTGCACCGGGGCGAGCAGCCGATGGCGACCCTGGACCCGGACATGGGCCGTCTGGTGCACCGGGCGATGGACGGTCTCGGGATCACGACGGTCGCCTCGGCGGAGGTCACGAAGATCCTGACCGGCGACGACGGCAGGGTCCGTGCGGTGACGACGGACGAGGCCGAGTATCCGGCGGACGTCGTGGTCCTCGGCATGGGCGTGGAGCCGGAGACTTCCCTCGCGGGGGAGGCGGGGCTGCCGCTCGGGTCGCACGGCGGGCTGCTCACCGATCTGGCGATGCGGGTCCGGGGGCACGGGAACATCTGGGCGGGCGGCGACTGCGTGGAGGTCCTCGACCTGGTCTCGGGCCGCGAGCGGTACGTGCCGCTGGGGACGCACGCCAACAAGCAGGGCCAGGTCATCGGCACGAACGTGGGCGGTGACTACGCGACGTTCCCCGGGGTCGTGGGCACGGCGGTGTCGAAGGTGTGCGACCTGGAGATCGGGCGGACGGGCCTGCGGGAGAAGGACGCCCGGGCAGTGGGGCTGCGGTACGTGTCGGTGACGGTGGAATCGACGAGCCGGGCGGGGTACTACCCGGGGGCCGCGCCGATGACGGTGAAGATGCTGGCGGAGCGGCGTACGGGCCGGCTGCTCGGGGTGCAGATCGTGGGCCGGGAGGGCGCGGCGAAGCGGGTGGACATCGCGGCCGTGGCGCTGACGGCGGGGATGACGGTGGAGGCGATGACGGCGCTCGACCTCGGGTACGCGCCGCCGTTCTCACCGGTGTGGGACCCGGTCCTGATCGCGGCCCGCAAGGCGACGGCGGCGGTCCGCGCGGCGGGCTGACGGCAGCGGAAGAGGCTGTTGCCGCCCGGGGCCCTCGGCGACGGAAAGGCGGTTGCCGCCCGGGCGATCCCGCGGGCGGCAACCGCCTTTGCGTCCGACGGGTCAGACGGCCGTCCGCGTGTGCACGTACTCGACGAGACGGCTCAGCGCGTCCGGGTCCATCGACGGCATGACGCCGTGGCCCAGGTTGAAGACGTGGCCCTCCAGGTCCTTCGCGGCGGCGAGGACCTCGTCCGTCTTGGCCTCGACGACCTCGCGCCCGGCGAACAGCACGGCCGGGTCCAGGTTGCCCTGGAGCGCCTTGCCGGGGCCGACGCGGCGGGCGGCCTCGTCGAGCGGGACGCGCCAGTCGACGCCGACGACGTCCGCGCCGGCCTCGCCCATGAGGCCGAGCAGCTCGCCCGTACCGACGCCGAAGTGGATGCGGGGGACGCCGTAGCCGGCGACCGCGTCGAAGACCTTCACGGACGCGGGCATGACGGAGCGGCGGTAGTCGGCGGGGGCGAGCGCGCCGACCCAGGAGTCGAAGAGCTGGACGGCGGAGGCGCCGGCCTCGATCTGGACCTTGAGGAAGGCCGAGGTGATCTCGGCGAGGCGGTCGAGGAGGTCGGCCCAGAGCTGCGGGTCGCCGTACATCATCGCCTTGGTGCGCTCGTGGCTGCGCGAAGGACCGCCCTCGACGAGGTAGCTCGCGAGGGTGAAGGGCGCGCCGGCGAAGCCGATGAGCGGGGTGTCGCCGAGTTCGGCGGTGAGCATCCCGATGGCCTCGGTGACGTAGTGGACGTCCTCGGGGGTCAGGTCGCGCAGCCGGGCGAGGTCGGCGCGGGTGCGGATCGGGTCGGCGACGACCGGGCCGACGCCGGGCTTGATGTCGAGGTCGAGGCCGATGGCCTTGAGGGGGACGACGATGTCGCTGAAGTAGATGGCCGCGTCGACCTTGTGGCGGCGGACCGGCTGGAGGGTGATCTCGGTGACCAGCTCGGGCCGCATGCACGATTCGAGCATGGGGATGCCCTCGCGCACCTTGAGGTACTCGGGGAGCGAGCGCCCGGCCTGCCGCATGAACCAGACGGGGGTGTGCGGTACGGGCTCACGCCGGCATGCCTTGAGGAACGCGGAGTCGTGCGTCCGCGACTGCTGCTTCGTCTGCTGGCCCTGCGGGCTGTCGTTGGCACTCACGCCCAGAATCTTCGCATGTTGGCGGGAAGCCGCTCGTCCGGGCAGGGTGTCCCTCCCCGCACGGAGGCCCCGTTCCGCCTACTCTTCCCCGCATGGCTGCGGCTCAGGGACATTTTTCCGATCATTCCGACGGCGATCGAGGGACGGACGAGACGGCGGACAGTACGGAGGCGAACGCGGTGCCACCGGCGTTCCGGCGGGCGGTGGAGGCCCTGCGTGCGGCGCGGCTGCGGCCGGAGATCGAGGTCGACCCGACGAGGCCGCCGCAGCGCCTCGCGCCGTACGCGTACGCGGTGGAGGCGGCCGTCGTGGACGGCGAGGAGGATCTGGCGGACGGGCGGCTCGTACTGCTGCACGATCCGGACGGGCACGAGGCCTGGAAGGGTACGTTCCGTCTGGTGACGCTCGTACGGGCGGAGCTGGAGCCGGAGATGGCCGCGGATCCACTGCTGCCCGAGGTGTGCTGGTCGTGGCTGACCGGGGCGATGGAGGCCAGGGGTCTCGCGTACGGGGAGGCGAGCGGGACCGTCACGATGGCGGGTTCGCACTACTTCGGCGGGCTCGCGGAGCGCAGGCCGGCGACGCAGATCGAGATCCGGGCGTCCTGGACGCCGCGCGAGGGTCTGGGCGGGGTGCCGGACACGGGGGCGCATCTGGCGGCCTGGTGCGATCTGCTGTGCCAGATCGCGGGGCTGCCGCCCGCTTCGGGCGAGCCTGGTGCGGCGGGGACGGTGTCGGGCGCGGGGGTCGTCTCGTTGCCACAGCGGCGGGGTCCGCAGCAGGCCTGAGGGCCGTCGCGGTGGCGTCCCGGCTCTCCCTCGTGGGGGTGACGGGGCGGGGTCCGCTCGTAGGATGATCGATCACGCGTCCGAATTGCCCTAATTGTTACTCACCAAATCGTGATCTTTCCCTAAAGGCGGGCGGCCCAGCTGCCGAAGGAGTGAGTGACCCCTTCCCAGCACGGGTTCGCCCCCGGCTTCTTCCCCGAGCCGGCTCCGTCCCGCACCCTTCCCCCCAGGAGGCCTGGTGTCCGTTCTCCTCGAGCAGCCCGCAAGCCTGGTCGCCTACCGCCCGAACAAGCCGACGGCCATGGTCGTCGTAGCCGATCCGCGCGTCCGTTCCACCGTGACCCGCCACCTGTGGGCCCTCGGAGTACGTGACGTGATCGAGGCTTCGTCCATCGCGGAGGCACGTCCCCGCGTCGGCAACCCGCGCGACATCTGCGTTGCCGACGTCCACCTGCCCGACGGCAGCGGCCTGACCCTGCTGTCCGAGACCCGCGCCGCGGGCTGGCCCAACGGCCTCGCCCTCTCGGCCGCCGATGACATCGGCGCCGTACGGAACGCCCTGGCGGGCGGCGTGAAGGGCTATGTCGTCACCGGCACCCGGAACAACATCGGGCACCCCACCCGGCCCGGCGCCGCCCCCATCGGCGCCGCGGCCGCCCGTCTCGGCCACCGCCGCCCCCCGGGTGCCCCGAGCCACCCGGGCGGCTACCGCGAGCTCTCCGGCCGTGAGGTCGAGGTGCTCCGGCTCGTCGCGGAGGGCCAGTCGAACAAGGCGATCGGTGTCTCCATGGGCCTCTCGGCCCTCACCGTGAAGAGCCACCTCGCCCGCATCGCCCGCAAGCTGGGCACCGGCGACCGCGCCGGCATGGTCGCGGTGGCCCTGCGAACGGGGATCATCCACTGACGGACCGGTGGACATCGGGCAAGCGCCCGCCGACGGAACGTTCCGTCGGCGGGCGCTTGCCGTTCACCGATACCCTTGACACGTGACCGACGCCCAAGAGACCGCAGCAGACACAGCACTGCGCACCACCGGGGGCGGCCCCCCGGACGACGATGTCCCTGCGAATGGGCTTCCGATCCCGTTGCTGGAGCCCCGCGAGGGGGTGCCGCCCGTCGTCGAGACCGAGGACGCCCTCGCCGAGGTGATCGCCGCCTTCGCCGCCGGCAGCGGCCCCGTCGCCGTGGACGCCGAGCGCGCCTCCGGCTACCGCTACGGCCAGCGCGCCTACCTCGTCCAGCTCCGCCGCGAGGGCGCGGGCACCGCGCTCATCGACCCCGTGGGCTGCCCCGACCTCTCCGGGCTCGGGGAGGCGCTCGCCGGGACCGAGTGGATCCTGCACGCCGCGACGCAGGACCTCCCCTGCCTGCGCGACATAGGCATGCTGCCGACCTCGCTGTTCGACACCGAGCTCGCCGGGCGGCTCGCCGGCTTCCCCCGGGTCGGCCTCGGCGCGATGGTCGAGTCCGTCCTCGGCTACGCCCTGGAGAAGGGCCACTCCGCCGTGGACTGGTCCACCCGTCCGCTGCCCGATCCCTGGCTGCGGTACGCGGCCCTCGACGTGGAGCTCCTCGTCGACCTGCGGGACGCCCTGGAGAAGGAGCTCGACCGGCAGGGCAAGCTGGAGTGGGCGCACCAGGAGTTCGACGCGATCGCCTCCGCCCCGCCCGCCCCGCCGCGCAAGGACCCGTGGCGCCGGACCTCCGGCATGCACAAGGTGCGCCGCAGGCGTCAGATGGCGGTCGTACGGGAGCTGTGGACGGCCCGTGACGCGGTCGCCCAGCGGCGTGACGTCTCCCCCGGCAAGGTGCTGAGCGACACGGCGATCGTGGAGGCGGCGCTCGCGGTGCCGGTGAACCTGGCCGCGCTCACGGCGCTGCCCGGTTTCGGCCACCGGATGGGCCGTCGCCAGCTGGAGCAGTGGCAGGCCGCGGTGGACCGGGCCAGGGCGCTGTCGGAGAGCGAACTGCCGCAGCCCGGGCAGCAGGTCGCGGGCCCGCCCCCGCCGCGCGCCTGGGCGGACAAGGACCCGGTCGCGGCGGCCCGCCTCACGGCGGCGCGCGCGGCGGTCTCGACGCTCGCGGAGGAACTGAACCTTCCGCAGGAGAACCTGATCACTCCGGACACGGTGCGGCGGGTGTGCTGGGAGCCGCCGGCTCCGGGCGACGCGACGGGCGTCGCCGCGGCCCTGACCGGCTATGGGGCCCGGCCGTGGCAGGTGGAACTGGTGACGCCGCTCCTGACGGCGGCGCTGACGGCGAAGGCGTAGTTCTCCCCCACCCGCCTCTTCCCGTAACCGGGGGCTCCGCCCCCGGACCCCCGTGCCCTCAAACGCCGGCGCGGCTGAGATTTGCGCCCGTCGGGCGGAACTTCCGCCCGCCGGGCGTTTGAGGGCACGGCCGCAGGCCGAACGGGGTCTGGGGGCTTGCCCCCGGTTTCGGGAAGGGGCGGGGTGGGGAATGAGTCCGCCGCAGGCGCCCCCCACCCGCACGCATGATCCCGCCCCCGTCCGGGGGCTTTCGTGTGCGCGGAGAGTGTGACCTTCGCCGCTTGGACCCCAGGGGCTGGGCAGCTTGGTTACCCACAAGTAGCATGGGGGAAGCAAGCGCACGCTTAGGCGTGTGCCGCAGCAGTGCCATCCCGCACCCTGGAGGAGAGCCATCGTGCCTCGTACCGTCAGGGACGTCGTCTTCGTCGACGGCGTCCGCACCCCGTTCGGCAAGGCGGGCCCGAAGGGCATCTACCACGAGACCCGCGCCGACGACCTCGTCGTCAAGGCCATCCGGGAGCTGCTGCGACGCAACCCGGGCCTCGACCCGGCGCGCATCGACGAGGTCGCCATCGCCGCGACCACGCAGATCGGTGACCAGGGTCTGACCCTCGGCCGTACGGCGGGCATCCTCGCCGGGCTGCCGCAGTCGGTACCGGGCTACTCCATCGACCGCATGTGCGCCGGTGCCCTCACCGCCGTGACGAGCGTCGCCGGTTCCATCGCCTTCGGCGCCTACGACGCCGTCATCGCCGGTGGCGTCGAGCACATGGGCCGCCACCCCATGGGCGAGGGCGTGGACCCGAACCCGCGGTTCGTCAGCGAGAAGCTGGTCGACGAGTCCGCCCTCTTCATGGGCATGACCGCCGAGAACCTGCACGACCGCTACCCGAGCATCACCAAGCAGCGCGCCGACGAGTACGCCGTGCGCTCGCAGGAGAAGGCCGCCAAGGCGTACGCCGACGGCAAGATCCAGCAGGACCTGGTGCCGATCTCGGTCCGCCGTACCGACGCCTCCACCGGTGAGACCGGCTGGGGCCTGGTCACCGCCGACGAGCCGATGCGTCCGGGCACCACCCTGGAGTCGCTGGCCAACCTGAAGACGCCGTTCCGCGTCCACGGCAACGTCACCGCGGGCAACGCGGCCGGTCTCAACGACGGCGCCACCGCCTCGATCATCGCCTCCGAGGACTTCGCGCGGGAGAACGACCTCCCCGTCAAGATGCGCCTCGTCTCGTACGCCTTCGCCGGCGTCGAGCCCGAGGTCATGGGCTACGGCCCGATCCCCGCGACCGAGAAGGCGCTGGCCAAGGCCGGCCTCTCGATCGAGGACATCGGCCTCTTCGAGGTCAACGAGGCCTTCGCGGTCCAGGTCCTCGCCTTCCTGGAGCACTACGGCATCGCCGACGACGACGCCCGCGTCAACCAGTACGGCGGCGCCATCGCCTACGGCCACCCGCTCGCCTCCTCCGGCGTCCGTCTCATGACGCAGCTGGCCCGCCAGTTCGAGGAGAACCCGCAGGTCCGCTACGGCCTCAACACGATGTGCGTCGGCTTCGGCATGGGCGCCACGGTCATCTGGGAAAACCCCCACTGGGAGGGCAAGTGAGCACCACCGCCGAGCTTCTGAAGGGCGCCGCGGAGCTCTTCCCGGACGAGGTCGTCACCAGCGCCCACGTCCGCCACTTCGAACTGCCCGCGGGTGCGGGCCGGTTCGCGCTGATCACGCTCGACAACGGCTTCGACCACACCAAGCCGACCACCTTCGGCCCGCAGTCGCTCGCCAACCTGAACACGGCGATCGACCAGGTCGAGGCGGAGGCCGCGAACGGTGAGATCGTCGGCGTCGGCCTCACCGGCAAGCCGTTCATCTTCGCCGTCGGCGCCGACCTCAAGGGCGTCGAGCTGCTCAAGAAGCACGACGAGGCGCTCGCCATCGGCAAGGGCGGCCACGACGTCTTCAAGCGTCTGTCCGCGCTCGCCGTGCCGACCTTCGCGTACTACAACGGCGCGGCCATGGGCGGCGGCGTCGAGGTCGGTCTGCACTGCTCCTACCGCACCGTGTCGAAGGCCCTGCCGGCCTTCTCGCTGCCCGAGGTCTTCCTCGGGCTGGTGCCCGGCTGGGGCGGCTGCGCGATCCTGCCGAACCTGATCGGCGCCGAGAAGGCCGTCTCGGTCATCATCGAGAACTCGCTGAACCAGAACCGCCAGCTCAAGGGCAAGCAGGTCTTCGAGCTCGGCATCGCCGACGCCCTGTTCGAGGGCGCCGACTTCCTGGAGCAGTCGCTGATCTGGACGGCTTCCGTCCTGAACGGCTCCGTCACCGTCGAGCGCCCCGAGATCGACCGCGGCGAGGGCTGGGACCAGGCCGTCGCCAAGGGCCGCGCCATCGCCGACTCCAAGGTGCACGGCGCCGCCCCGGCCGCCTACCGCGCCCTCGACATCATCGAGGCCGCGAAGGACGGGGACCTGCAGAAGGGCTTCGACGCCGAGGACCAGGCCCTCGCGGACCTGATCATGGGCGGCGAGCTGCGCTCCGGCATCTACGCCTTCAACCTGGTGCAGAAGCGCGGCAAGCGCCCCGCCGGCGCCCCGGACAAGTCCCTCGCGCGCCCGGTCACCAAGGTCGGTGTCGTCGGCGCCGGTCTGATGGCCTCCCAGCTGGCCCTGCTCTTCCTGCGCCGCCTCGAGGTGCCGGTCGTCCTGACCGACATCGACCAGGAGCGCGTCGACAAGGGCGTGGGCTACGTCCACGCCGAGATCGAGAAGCTGCTCGGCAAGGGCCGGATCAACCAGGACAAGGCCAACCGTCTCAAGGGCCTGGTCTCCGGTGTCCTGGACAAGGCCGAGGGCTTCGCGGACGCGGACTTCATCATCGAGGCCGTGTTCGAGGAGATGTCCGTCAAGCAGAAGGTGTTCGCGGAGGTCGAGGCGGTCGCCCCGGCGCACGCGATCCTCGCCACCAACACCTCCTCGCTGTCGGTGTCGGAGATGGCCTCCAAGCTCCAGCACCCGGAGCGCGTGGTCGGCTTCCACTTCTTCAACCCGGTCGCGATCCTCCCGCTCCTGGAGATCGTCCGCGGCGAGAAGACGGACGACGCCTCGCTGGCCACCGCGTTCGGTGTCGCGAAGAAGCTGAAGAAGACCGCGGTCCTCACCAAGGACGCCCCGGCGTTCGTCGTGAACCGCATCCTGACCCGCTTCATGGGCGAGATCCAGAACGTCATCGACGAGGGCACCTCCGTCGAGACGGCCGAGAAGGCCATCGAGCCGCTCGGTCTGCCGATGTCGCCGCTGGTGCTCCTCGAGCTCGTCGGCCCGGCGATCGGTCTGCACGTCTCCGAGACCCTGAACCGCTCCTTCCCGGACCGCTTCACCGTCTCGCCGAACCTCAAGCGTGTGGTCGAGGCCGGCAAGCGCGGCTTCTACGTCTACAACGCCGAGAACGGCTTCAAGCCGGAGCTCGACCCGGAGGTCGCCGCCCTCCTCGTCCAGGGCGACTCCGTCCTGACCGAGCAGCAGGTCCGCGACCGCGTCCTGGACGCGGTGGCGCAGGAGATCGGCCTGATGCTGGAGGAGGGTGTCGTCGCCGAGGCGCAGGACATCGACCTCTGCCTGATCACGGGCGCGGGCTGGCCCTTCCACCTGGGCGGCATCACGCCGTACCTGGACCGTGAGGGCGTCTCCGAGCGCGTCAACGGCAAGCGTTTCCTCGCGCAGGGCGTGGCGAGCGTTCCCGCGTAACACCCCGGTACGGCACTTCGGTACGTACGCGTACGGCCCCGGCACCTTCTCCAGGTGCCGGGGCCGTTCCCGTATCGGCGGATCGACCGGGGGTCGGATCACCCTATGGAGCGCCAGCCGTCGAGCAGGAGCGTGTCCGCCGCCTTCTGGCGGGTGGTGAGCAGCGAGGTCCCGCCGATCAGGACCATCGCGACGAGACGCCCGTCGAGTCCCGTGGTGAGGACGGCGTCGAGGTCGCCCCGGGCGTCCCCCGTCTCCGTCCACTGGATGCCCTCGGCCTCCTGCTCGCTCGGGTAGGCGGCGAGGGCGAGCCGGCCGTCCGCGGACTGCTGGGCGATGACGGTGTGGTCGGTGCCGTCGACGAGGCAGCGGGTGACGGCGAGCCGCCCGGTGCCGGCCGCGTCCCCGAGGGGCGTGGGCGCGAGGGAGCGCTCCGGCGACCAGGCGCAGACCCGGCCGTCCTGGTCGAGGTAGAAGAGGGTGGCGTGCCCGGAGGGGCCCGTCGTGGCCGCCAGGGTGCCCATGGCCACCGAGGCCGGGACCAGCTCCTCCCGGAGCGGCTTCGCCCCGGGCTCGCGCTGTACGTAGCGGACGAGGCCCTTGGCGTGCGAGCTGTACAGCTCGACGAGGCCCGAGCCGTTGGTGAGGGCGACCGGCGAGGGGTCGGTCTTGGAGCCGAGGAGGTCCCACCAGGGGTGCCAGCCGCCGGCGTCCTTCTGCGCGCGTACGCTCACGCCGCCGCCGCCGTTGCGCATGAAGACGTGCGCACGGCCCTGGGCGTCCACCGCGACGACGGGGTTGCCGGTCCAGGGCCCCTTGCCGTTGGAGTGCCCGATCGGGCGCCAGGCGACGGCCGGGCGGCCCGTCTGGAACTGGACGCTGTGCACCACCTCGACGTGCTCGTCCTCCCCCGCGGCCGGCCGCAGCGCGACGAGGTGGACGTAGCGGTCCGGGCCCTGGCCGACCGCCAGGAAGGGCGTCAGACCGTCGCCGCCGAGCGAGACGGGTCTGCTCCAGCGGCCGTCGGGCTCCTCGGTCCAGCGCACCACCTCACCGTCCCTGGGCAGATAGGCGCTGAACCGGCCCTCCACCCCTCTGGTCAGCCAGTCGCCCTGGAGTACGGGGGCGGTGGTGGAGCCGTGGGAACGGGCAGCGGGGGCCTGGGATCGGTTCGCCATGGGGGGATCCAGTACTCCGGTCGTCGGAAGGAGTTCGGGCACGGACCGACTGTAGTCGCCCTGCCGAACGGTCCATTCCGCGGCCGCTGCGTCGGCCTTCACCGGCCGCCGCGCCGTCCGCCCTGTCGCCCGCCCCTTCGCCGCTCAGTAGCGGGCGTCCGGGCCCTCACGGCCGAGCCGGCTGTGGCCGCGCCCGTACACGAAGTACACGACGATGCCGATCGCCATCCAGACGGCGAAGCGGAACCAGGTCTCGCCGGGCAGGTTGAGCATCAGCCAGAGCGAGGCGGCGATGGAGAGGATCGGCAGCGCGGGCACCCAGGGGGTGCGGAAGGCGCGCGGCAGGTCCGGGCGGGTGCGGCGGAGCACGATGACGCCGAACGCGACGAGGACGAAGGCGAAGAGGGTGCCGATGTTCACCAGGGTCGCGAGTTCGTTGATGCTGGTGAAGCCGGCGACGATCGCGATGACCACACCGAGCAGGATCGTCGGGCGGTACGGGGTCTTGTACTTCGGGTGCGTGACGGAGAAGAAGCGCGGCAGCAGGCCGTCACGGCTCATCGCGAAGAAAACCCGTGTCTGGCCGAGGAGCAGGATCAGACAGACCGTGGTGAGGCCGACGGCGGCGCCGAAGCTGATGACTCCCGCGTAGAAGGGATGCCCTGCGGCCTTGAAGGCGTCGGCGAGCGGGGCGCTCACGGACAGCTCCGTGTAGTGCTGCATGCCGGTGACGACCAGGGCCACGGCCACGTAGAGGACCGTGCAGATGAGGAGGGAGCCCAGGATGCCCCGGGGCATGTCCCGCTGCGGCAGCTTGGTCTCCTCGGCGGCGGTGGCGACCACGTCGAAGCCGATGAAGGCGAAGAAGACGACCGAGGCGGCGGTGAAGATGCCCATGACGCCGAAGTTGGTCGGCTCGTACCCGAAGAGCAGCTGGACGAGCGGCGAGTCCCAGTTGGAGCCGCCGCCCTCGGGGGTGACGGCCGGCGGGATGAAGGGCTTGTAGTTGTCGCCGACGATGAAGAACAGGCCCGCGATGATCACGATCATCACGACGGTCACCTTGATGGCGACGACGACGGCGGTGATGCGCGCGGAGAGCTTCATGCCGAGGACGAGGACCACGGTCAGGACCAGGACGAGCACGAAGGCCAGGAGGTCGAAGGTGCCGCCCGGGACGTCCGGGCCTTCCATCCAGGTCGGTAGGTGCCAGCCGATGTTGTCCATGAGCGAGCGGACATAGCCCGACCAGCCGACGGCGACCACCGCCGTACCGAGGGCGAACTCCAGGACGAGGTCCCAGCCGATGATCCAGGCCGGCAGCTCGCCGATCGAGGCGTACGCGAAGGTGTACGCCGATCCGGCCACCGGCACCGTCGAGGCGAACTCGGCGTAGCAGAGGGCGGCGAGGGCGCAGACGATGCCCGCCGCGACGAACGCGAGGGCGGTGGCCGGGCCCGCGTTCTCCTTGGCGACCTTGCCGGTCAGGACGAAGATGCCGGTGCCGATGATGACGCCGACGCCGAACACCGTCAGATCCCAGGCGGAGAGGGATTTCTTGAGCGCGTGCTCCGGTTCCTCCGTGTCGCGGATCGACTGCTCGACCGTCTTGGTCCGGAACATCCCGGAGTTCGCCCGTGGCTGCTGGTCCGTACTCACCTTCGTACCTCCCTGCCGGCTGTCCGCACTGTGGTCAGAATGCACGGCAATGGGCCGGTCGGCACTCCGAAGAGTGAGCCGACCGGCCCAAGGGTGACGCGGGGTGACGGCGATCCGTCAGTCGCGGGCGGGCTCCACGGCCTGCGCGCTGGTCTCGAAACGGCCGTCGAGACGTGAGACCAGACCGGTGACCTGGCGGGCGATGTCCGGGGCGGTCAGTCCGATCTCGGCGAGCACCTCGGCGCGCGAGGCGTGGTCGAGGAAGCGCGGCGGGATGCCGAAGTCACGCAGCGGTACGTCCACCCCGGCGTCGCGCAGCGCCTGCGCGACGGCCGAGCCGACCCCGCCGACGCGGCTGTTGTCCTCGACCGTGACGACGACCCGGTGGCGCTCGGCCAGCGGGGCGAGGGCCTCGTCGACCGGCTTGACCCAGCGGGGGTCGACGACGGTGGTGGAGATGCCGTGGTTGTCGAGGAGGTTCGCGATCTCCAGGCACATGGGGGCCAGGGCGCCCACGGAGACCAGGAGGACGTCGGGCCGGTCGGAGCCGGGCTCGCGGAGCACGTCCATGCCGCCGACGCGGCGCAGGGCGGGCACGGCGGGGCCGACGGCGCCCTTGGAGAAGCGGACCACGGTCGGGGCGTCGGTCACGTCGACGGCCTCGCGCAGCTGGGCGCGGACCTGGTCGGCGTCGCGGGGGGCGGCGAGCCGCAGGCCGGGGACGACCTGGAGGATCGACATGTCCCACATGCCGTTGTGGGAGGCGCCGTCGGTGCCGGTGATGCCGGCCCGGTCCAGGACGAAGGTGACCCCGCACTTGTGCAGGGCCACGTCCATCAGGACCTGGTCGAAGGCGCGGTTGAGGAAGGTGGCGTACACCGCGAAGACGGGGTGCAGTCCGCCGGTGGCGAGGCCGGCGGCGGAGACCGCGGCGTGCTGCTCGGCGATGCCGACGTCGAAGACCCGTTCGGGGAAGGCCTTGGCGAACTTGTCGAGACCGACGGGCTGGAGCATGGCCGCGGTGATCGCGACGATGTCCTCGCGCTCCTTGCCGAGCGCGACCATCTCCTCGGCGAAGACGCCGGTCCAGTCGGCGCCGGAGGAGGAGATCGGCAGGCCCGTGTCGGGGTGGATCTTGCCGACGGCGTGGAAGCGGTCGGCCTCGTCCTGGAGGGCCGGCTGGTAGCCGCGGCCCTTCTCGGTGAGGCAGTGGACGATCACGGGGCCGCCGAAGCGCTTGGCGCGCGTCAGGGCGGACTCCAGGGCCTCGATGTCATGGCCGTCGATGGGGCCGACGTACTTGAGGCCGAGGTCCTCGAACATGCCCTGGGGGGCGATGAAGTCCTTGAGGCCCTTCTTGGCGCCGTGGAGGGTCTCGTAGAGCGGCTTCCCGACGACGGGGGTGCGCTCCAGGATGTCCTTGCCGCGGGCGAGAAAGCGCTCGTAGCCGTCGGTGGTGCGCAGGGTCGCCAGGTGGTTGGCGAGGCCGCCGATGGTCGGCGCGTAGGAGCGCTCGTTGTCGTTGACGACGAGCACGAGCGGGCGGTCCTTGGCGGCGGCGATGTTGTTGAGCGCCTCCCAGGCCATGCCGCCGGTGAGGGCCCCGTCGCCGATGACGGCGACGACGTGGTCGTCCTTCTTCAGGACCTCGTTGGCCTTGGCGAGTCCGTCGGCCCAGCCGAGGACCGTGGAGGCGTGCGAGTTCTCGATGACGTCGTGCTCGGACTCGGCCTGCGAGGGGTAGCCGGAGAGGCCGCCCTTCATCTTGAGCTTCGAGAAGTCCTGGCGGCCGGTGAGCAGCTTGTGGACGTAGCTCTGGTGGCCGGTGTCCCAGAGGACCTTGTCCTTCGGGGAGTCGAACACGCGGTGCAGGGCGATGGTCAGCTCGACCACGCCGAGGTTGGGCCCGAGGTGCCCGCCGGTCTTGGAGACGGCGTCCACGAGGAACGTCCTGATCTCGTCGGCCAGCTGGTCCAGCTGTTCCGGGGAGAGCCGGTCCAGATCTCGCGGTCCCCTGATACGGGTCAGCAGAGCCACCCGTTCCTCCTTGCGTTTGAGCTGGTCGAGCTTGCCGATTTGTCGAGTCTAATGTTCCGTCTTGGATCGTGGGCATCGGGCCGGGGGATCACGCGTCACCCTCACGGCCTACGCACCGCTGATCTGTACGGGCCTGTACGTGCCGGTGCACTGCTCCGGACGCAGCAGTGCCCGGCGCCGGTTTCACGGCGCCGGGCGGTGTGGCGAGCGTTACGCGCGCGGGACGGGGTCCGCCACGCGCGCGGGACGGGGTCCCTAGGCTCGTCCTGCTGTCTTCTGCGTCTTGCGGGAGACCGAGTCGATGATCACCGCGATGAGCAGGACCGCTCCGGTGATCATGTACTGGATCGCGTTCGAGGACAGGTTCATCTGGTTGAGGCCCTGGACGATCGACTGGATGACCAGGATGCCGAGGAGCGCCGACCAGACCTTGCCGCGTCCGCCGAACAGGGACGTACCGCCGATGACGGCGGCGGCGATGCACATCATCAGCTGGTTGCCGCCGCCGAGGGAGCGGTCGGCGCCGCCGGTCGCGGAGGCGAGGAACAGGCCGCCGATCGCGCCCATGGTGCCGGAGATCATGAACACCGAGATCCGGATCCACGAGACGTTGATGCCGGCGCGGCGAGCGGCCTCGATGCCACCGCCGACGGCGAAGACCTGACGGCCGTACGTCGTGCGGCGCAGGACGAAGTCGGTGACGAGCAGGATCACCAGGAAGATCACCAGGGAGAGCGGCAGGCCCTGCTCCTGGTTGAAGCCGTACGCGGCGACGAGGACCAGGACCGCGAGGACGGCGGTGCGCAGGATCATCTCGCTCTGCGGGCGGTACGGCAGCTCGGCGGCCTTGCGGCGGCTGGAGTCGCGCAGCTGGGCGAGGTAGAAGGCGGCGACGACGGCCACGGCGAGGCCGTAGGCGGCGGCGACGTCGGAGAAGTAGTACTTGGTGAGGTCGCCGACGAAGCTGCCGATGGGCGTCGGGATGGTCGACCGCTCACCCATGACCCAGGTCTGGAGACCGGCCCAGCCGAGGAAGCCGGCCAGGGTGACGACGAAGGCGGGCACGCCGATCTTGGCGAAGACCAGGCCGTGGAAGGCGCCGAGCAGGGTGCCGGACAGGATGCCGAGGAGGATCGCGAGGCCGTCCGGCATGTCCGTGCCGAGGACTCCCCAGACCGCGCCGGCGAGGCCCGCCACGGAGCCGACGGCGAGGTCGATCTCGCCCAGCAGCAGCACGAAGACGATGCCGACGGCCATGATGCCGGGGCCGACCGCGTACAGCGTGATCTGGTCGAGGTTGTACGAGGTGATGAAGTTGCCGGTGAGGGCCTGGAAGACGATGCCGATGACGATCAGGCCGACGACGACGGGCAGCGAGCCGATCTCACCGGAGCGGATCTTGCGCTTGAACTCGTCGACGTACCCCTTGAAGCCCTGCTCGCGCACGAGGAGGCGGGGGTCGACGGCGGGGACGGCGGCGGCGGCCGGGGTCTCGGTGACCGGGGCTTCGGCGGCGGTGGCCTGCTCGTCCGGGGTACGGGGGTCGGGCACCGCGGCCTCCTCGCTCGCGGTGGGAGGGGTCTTGCTCACTTCGCTACCTCCGCGTTGCGGGCCTGGCGGCGGGTCACGGCGTTGTCCGTGGCACCGGTGATCGCGGCGATGATCTCTTCGTGCGTGGTGGTGGCGACCGGGAAGGTGCCGTTGTTGCGGCCCAGGCGGAGCACCGCGACGGTGTCGGCGACGGCCTTCACATCGGCCATGTTGTGGCTGATGAGGATGACGCCGAGGCCCTGCTCGCGCAGGCGCTCGACCAGGTCGAGGACCTGGGCGGTCTGCTCGACGCCGAGGGCGGCGGTCGGCTCGTCCAGGATCACGATCTTGGGGTTGCCGACCAGGGCGCGCGCGATGGCGACGACCTGCCGCTGGCCGCCGGAGAGGGCGGCGACGGGGATGCGGACGCTGGGGATGCGGATGGAGAGCGTGGAGAGGAGGTCCTTGGCCCGCTTCTCCATGGCGACCTCGTCGAGGACGCTGCCCTTCTTGATCTCGCGGCCGAGGAACAGGTTGGCGACGACGTCGAGGTTGTCGCAGAGCGCGAGGTCCTGGTAGACGGTCGCGACACCGAGGTTCTGGGAGTCGTGCGGGCGCTGGATCTCCACGCGCTCGCCCTCCCACTCGATGACGCCCTCGTCGATGGGGTGCACACCGGCGATCGTCTTGACGAGCGTGGACTTTCCCGCTCCGTTGTCGCCGACGAGCGCGACGACTTCTCCTGCGTGGACTTCGAGATCGACACCGGAGAGGACCTGAACCGCTCCGAACCGCTTGAAGATCCCGCGCAACGCCAGCACGGGCGTCTGGGACACGTGAACCAACTCCTTCGCCGCCCGCGGGCGGCGGCATGTCGCGCCGCCGGTGCAGCGCCAAAGTTCGAGAGGGGGGTGGGCTTCGTCCGGCCCCCGGGCCGACAGCGGGGTCTGGGTCGGCCGGGGGCCGGACGGGCGAAAGGACGGATCGTGGGCCGCGCGCCGGCCGGAGGGGGTGTTCACCCTCTGTACGCGGGCCGTGGCGGCGGCCTCCCCGGCCGCTCCGTGCGGGGGGCGGCCGGTGTGCCGTACGCGGCCGGCGGCGGGATCCGTGGTGCCAGGCCCTGGGGGCCCGGCGGGGTGGGGCCAGGGGTTACTTGATGCCCAGCTCGGTGCACTTGGCGGCGAGGTCCGAGGTGCAGAGGTCCGCGGCCTTGTAGATGCCGTCCTTGACGACCGTGGTCTGGATGTTGGTCTTGTCGACCACGACCGGCGGGAAGAGCGTCGACGGCACGCCGTCGGTCGCGCCCTGGGCGCCGAGGTCCTTGCCCTGGAGCAGGTTCACCGCGAACTTGGCGGCCTCGGGGGCCAGCTGGAGCGGCGACTTGTAGATGGTGAAGGTCTGCGAACCGGCGATGATCCGCTGGACGCCCGCGACCTCGGCGTCCTGGCCGCCGACCGGGATGTTCTTGATGCCGGCGTTCTCGAGCGAGGTGATGATGCCGCCGGCCATGCCGTCGTTCGCGGAGTAGACCGCGTTGATCTTGTCCTTGCCGAGCGAGGAGATCGCGGCGGACATCTTCTCGCCCGCGATCTTCGGGTCCCACTCGCCGGAGGCCTCGTAGGCGACCTTGCCGACCTTGCCGTCGAGCGCGGCGTGGGCGCCGGCCTTGAACAGGGCGGCGTTCGGGTCCTTCTCGTCGCCGTTGATCATCACGACGTTGGCGGTCGCGGCCTTGCCGCCGAGGGCGGCGAGGAGCGCCTGGCCCTGGAGCTCGCCGACCTTGTTGTTGTCGTGGCTGACGTAGGCGTCGGCGCCCTTGACGGCACGGTCGTACGCGACGACCTTGACGCCCTTGGCCTTGGCCTCGGTGACCCAGCCCTCGGCCTTGGTGGCGTCGACCGAGCCGAGGGCGATGACCTTGACGCCGTCGGCGATCAGCTGGTCGAACTGCTGCTTCTGCTTGACGACGTCGGAGACCGCGTTGTTGTAGACGACCTCGCAGTCACCGCAGGCGGCCTTGACGGCCTTCTCGAACTGGGGCTTGTCCAGGGTCTCGTAGCGCGCGGTCTTGTTCTCCGGAAGGAGCAGGCCGATCTTGGTCGAGCTGCCCTTGTCCGCGCTGTCGTCGCCGCCGGCCTGGCCGCAGGCGGCGAGCGTGAGGGCCATCGAGACCGCGGCCGTGGCTATGACGGCACGACGCGTCACTGCGTTCATGTGGGTTTTGCCTCCCTGACGAGGCCGCGACGTTGCGGCCGAGGTGGCACGAAGTCAACTCGGCCGCAACGTTGCCGTCAAGAAGTAAATTCTTAACGAGATGACAACGGTGGTGTTCGTTATCTAAGTGAAGGCAAGCCGGGAGACCGGCGCGGCAGCGGGCAGCGCACTCTCCAACAGGGTCGAATCGCCCATTTCACTCAGTACGAGAGCGAGGGCGCCGAGCACCTCCGCGCGCCCTCCGAGGGCCCCCTGGGCCAGTGAGAGCTGCCGGGCCGCGCTGGGGATCGCGTACCGCGAGACGGAGTCCCTGATGGGCGCGAGGACCAGCTCACCGGCCTCTGCCAGGTCGCCGCCGAGGACCACCCTGCTGGGGTTCAGGAGGTTGCAGAGGTTGGCGATGCCGCTGCCGATGTGCCGCCCCACGTCGGCGATCACACGGCGGCAGCCCGGGTCGCCCTCCCGGGCCAGCTGGACGACCCGTTCCATGGTGAGATCGGGGCCGTGGCTCGGCTGGAGCAGCGGCAGGACGTACCGGGCGGCGGTGAAGGTCTCCAGGCAGCCGCGGTTGCCGCAGCGGCAGACCGGTCCCGACTCGTCGAGCGTGATGTGCCCGATCTCGCCGGCGGTGCCGCCGGGCCCGCGGTAGACACGGCCGTCGATGACGAGTCCGGCGCCGACACCGCTCGCCACCTTGATGTACGCCAGGTCCTTGACGCCCCGCCCACTGCCCCAGACCAGCTCGCCGAGGGCGCCCAGGTTGGCGTCGTTGTCGACGTGCACGGGGACGCCGAGGCGGCCGGAGAGCTCCTCGGCGGGGTTGATCCCGCTCCAGCCCGGCAGGATCGAGGTCGACCCCAGGGTCCCGGAGGAGACGTCGATCGGGCCCGGGACGCCGAGTCCGACGCCGATCACCTTGTCCGGGCCGATCCCGGTGGCCAGGATCAGCCGTTTGACCAGCTGTTCCGCCCGGTCGAAGCCCTCGGCGGCGGAGGCGTCCACGTCCAGCGGCTCGGCCTCCTCGGCGAGCACCTGGTGGGCGAGGTTGCCGACGGCGACCCGGAGGTGGGTGTGGCCGAAGTCCACTCCGATCACGATGCCGGCGTCACCGGAGAGCGAGACGCTGCGGGCCCGGCGGCCGCCCGCGGACGTGGGGGTGACGTCGACGGTGCCGCCGTCCTTCAGCTCCCGGACGATGTTGGAGACCGTGGCGGCGGACAGGCCCGTCGCCCGGGCGATCTCCGCCTGGGTGAGCGATCCGGCCATGCGCACCGCCCGGACGACCCGTTCGAGATTGGCCCTGTGCAGAGACGTCTGCGACCCCGGAGTCTCCATCGACTCACTCACTCCCACCGTTTTCTCCAACATGTGAACTCTAAGGGGACGCTTTCGCCTTGCTCCCCGTCAAGACCTTGAGAGGCGGAGGGTCTGTGACACACGACGGGAAGGGCCCCCGGGCGCGGTGCGCCGGGGGCCCTTCGGATACGGGAACGAGGGGTTACGCGCTCACTTCACGGCGCCGGCGGTGAGACCGGCCACCACCTGCCGCTGGAAGATGATGTACGCGGCGAGGACCGGGAGCATCGCCATCACGAGTCCGGCGAAGAGCCCGGACCAGTCGCCCTTGTAGCCCTGGCTGACGGCGAGCTGGACGAGGCCCTGCGAGAGCACCTTCCGCTCCGGCTCGGTGTTGAGCACGGTCGGCAGCAGGTACTGGTTCCACTGGCCGAGGAAGTTGAAGATGCCGACGCTGATGAGACCGGGCTTGGCCATCGGCAGCATGACCTGGAAGAAGGTCCGGGTGTGCGAGGCGCCGTCGACGAAGGCCGCTTCCGCCACCGAGGTCGGCAGGGTGCGGAAGAAGGCGGTCAGGAAGAAGACGGTGAAGGGCAGCGAGTACGCGATGTAGACGAGGATCAGGCCGTGCAGCGTGTTCAGCAGGGCCATGTTCTGCATCACGTAGAACAGCGGCACGAGCGCCAGGATGATCGGGAAGCTCATCCCTCCGATGAAGAGGAAGTAGATGAAGCGGTTGCCCGGGAAGTCGAAGCGGGCCAGGACGTAGGCCGCCATCGAGCCGAAGAGTAGGGTCCCGAGGAGCGAGCCGCCGACCACCAGGAGGGTGTTCAGGAAGTAGTCGCTCATGTGCGCCTCGGTCCAGGCGCGTGACCAGTTCTCGAAGTGCAGCTTGTCGGGCAGCGACCACGGGGACGTGAAGATCGCCCGGTCGGTCTTGAAGGAGGTCATGACCGCCCAGAGCAGCGGCATGACGACCATGATCGCCCAGACGATCAGCACGCCGTGCGAGAAGACGTTGAGGGCCGCGCCCTCGGCCTTGGCGGTGCGCCGGGGCGCGGGCGCCGCCGTCTTCGTGACCGCGGGCCCCGGGCCGCCCGGGGATCCGGGGTTCTCGACGCCGGTGGGGACAGTGTCGGTCGTCTTCATCAGAACTCCAGCCGCTCGCGCCGGCCCAGCTTCATCACGACGGCCGCGAAGGCCAGCGTGACGAGGAGGAGCGCGACACCGATGGTCGTGGCGTAGGCGGCCTGACCGTCCCGGAACGCCTTCTGGTACACGTACAACGGAAGGACGATGGTCGAGTAGTCGGGCCCGCCGCCGCTGGGGCCGACGGTCATGATCTGGACGACGGCGAAGGACTCCGCGCCGAGCGCGAGGATGCCCATGTAGATCCAGCCCGACTGCACGGTGTCCCAGAGCAGCGGCAGGGTGATCTTGAAGAACGTGGTGAAGCGGTTCGCGCCGTCGAGCAGGGCCGCCTCGTAGAAGTCCCGCGGAATGGACGCCATGCCGGCCGAGAAGAGGACGACGAAGAATCCGACGGTGGACCAGACGAGTACCACCATCACGCAGATGAGGGCGAGGTCCGGATCTCCGAGCCAGTCCGGCTGGACGTTGCCGAGACCGACACCCTTCAGGACGGAGTTGATGGCTCCGCTGTTCGGGTTGTACGCGAACTGGAAGAGCAGTGCCACGATCGCGATCGACAGCACCTGCGGGAAGAAATACACGATCTTGTAGAAGGACGAGCCGCGCACACCCGCGATGGCCGCGCCCCTGCGGCGCCGACCGCCGACATTGAGCATGAAGGCGAAGAACAGCGCGAGCCCCACGGTCACGATCGGGAGCACCACAGCGAAGGTCAGACTGTGCTGGAGCGATTTCCAGAAGATCTCGTCGTCCAGCATTCTGCTGTAGTTGTCGACTCCGACCATCCCGAATTCGGGGCTCAGTCCCGTCCAGTCCGTGAAGGAGTAGTAGATGGACTGGATGAAGGGCCAGATGACGAACAGCGCGTAGAGCGCGAGGGGGGCCGCCAGGAACCCCACGATGAAACGGTACTTGCCGTGTTGCATTTCCTACCGACCCCGATCTTCCCGCGGAGGCGCGCCGCTGGTGCCGCGCGCGAAGGGCCCGGGGCCCGCTCCCGGTCGGCGGGAAGGGGCCCCGGCACAGCTCACTGGTGCTTGTAGTGCTTGATCGAGGAGTCCTTGGCCGCCTCGTCGGCGTACTTCTGGATCTTCTTGATCGTCTCGGCCGGGGTCGCGCGGCCGGCCATCATCTCGCCGATGCCGGCGACACCGATCTTCTCCTTCTGGAGGGCGACGTACCAGTCCTGGAGGCGCGGGTTGACGACGTTCTGGCCGGCCTTGTCCAGGGCCGCGACGCCGGACTTGAGGCCCGGGGTCAGCTCGATGCCGTCGGTGCCGCCGTTGAACGCGGTCAGGGACTTCACGGACTGGGTGAAGTTCTTGGAGGACGCCTCGCTGAGCATGATGCGCAGCTGCTCCATGCCGCCCTCGGCGTTCGCCGCCTTCGCCGGGACGATGAAGGGCTCGCCGCCGGAGGCCCAGATGGTGCCGAACGGCATCTTGTCCGAGGCGTCGATGCCGGTCGGGGCGGAGACGGCCAGGTTGAAGTCGGCCGGCATGGTCTTCGCGGCCTCGTTCTCGACCCAGGAGCCGTTCGGGATGAACAGCGCCTTGCCCTCGGTCCAGGCGGTCTGCGACTGGATGTGGTCGAGGCCGGGCGTGCCCTTGAGGATGTAGCCCTTCCGGACGAGCTCGTAGTACGCCTCGAAGCAGGCCTTGACCGCCGGGTGCTCCCAGGCCTTCGGCTCCAGGTTGTCGATGGCGTCCAGGACCTCGCGGCCGCCGACCTTGCCGATCATCGGGTAGAGCGAGAAGGGGACGTAGTACGGGTGCTTTCCGGCGTACGTCCAGCCCGCGATGCCCTTCTTCTTGGCCTTCTCGCAGACGGCCAGCATCTCGTCCCAGGTCTCGGGGTACTTGGCGTCGAGCGAGTCGAGCAGCTTCTGCGAGTACCAGACGCCGTAGACCGTGTAGGCGTAGTACATGATCCACACCGGGTCGCCGTCGAACTGGCCCATCTCGACGATGCCGGGCCGCAGGGTGTCGCGGACCGTCTTCTTGGGGTCGTCGATGGACGGCGAGTCCAGGAGCGGGGTGAGGTCCGACAGCTGCTTCTGGCCGACGAGGACACCCATGTCCATCTGCTCGGCGCCGGAGTTGTCGATGAGGTCCGGCGGGTTGCCGCCGTTGAAGCGCGGCTGGAGCGTGGTGGTGATCTTCTGGGTGGGGGTGAACTTGACCTTCGCCTTCGGGTAAGTGGTCTCGTAGATCTTGACCGCGTCCTTGGCGTACTGCTGTCCGAATCCACCGTCGAAGAGGACGAAGTCGAGCGGTGCCGACTCGTTCACCCCGAGCGGGTTCTTTTCGGACTTCTGGCCCTTCTCGACCTTTCCGTTGCCACCGCTGTCACTGCTCGCACAGGCGGAGAGGAAGCCCATCGTCGGTACGGAGATCAGACCGATAGCGGCAGAACGCTTGATCAGATCGCGACGGCCGAGGCCGCCCTCGTCGGTCTGTGCGGAGGTGGATCCCATGCTCAAGTCCTCGCCTTCATTCAGGACTCAGGCGGTGTACCGGTCGCCCGTACTCGCTCGCCACAGGCGAAGGGCCCCGCCACCGCGGTCATTTGCAGCCGGGTCGTGCAGGCGTCGGGCCGTCGCGTGATGGAAACGACTGGCTGGACGCCGACAGGTATAGTCCACTTCCCTTCGCCGGAGCAAGATCGAAACCAGGTTTCGGCAGCCATCTTTCCCGAGTTGAGACCTCCGGGATAAGCACGGCGGATCTGCGGCGTTTCGTCCAAGCATTCGCGCGGCGGCACCCTTGACAGGGGGTCAGGCCGAGCCATACAGGGGGGTCCTGGCGAAGTCCAGGGGCGCGGGCCGGACGCGAGACACACAAAGAGGGACATACGGTCGAGAACGAAACAGTCGTGTCACAGACCCGCCACCCGATGAAGATTTTGTAAGGAGGACCGGGATCATAGGGGGGTCCCGCCCACGCCCGTCCTCGCGACGGGGGCGCGGCGGGCCTGCCTCATCCCATACAGATCTGGAGTATTACGTGGCCAAGACTTCTGGCCTGAACCGCACGGGCCTCGTGTCCCGTGTCACGGTCGCGGCGATAACCGCCGCGCTGGTGGGCACCACGACCGCCGCGGGGGCGGCCGAGACGCCGCAGCCCACTGCTTCCGGCATCGAGCAGACCTCGCAGGCGACGGCCTTCGCGGCCACTGCCGCCGCCACGCCGAGGAACTACCTCTACGGCGTCAACAGCGCGGGCACCATCTGGGGCTACAAGCCGGTCGGCGGCGGCACCATCCAGCGGCTCGCGGACAACTCGGGCACGGGCTGGAACTCCCACAGCCACTTCAACCAGGCCGACATGGACGGCGACGGCGGCTCCGACGGCTTCTACGCCGTCCGCAGCGGCCGCCTGCACTACGCCGACGTCGGTGCCCCCCGGGACATCGGTGGCGGCTGGCACATCTACAACAAGATCCTCTCCGCCTCCAACACCGGCGGCGGCGTGGCCGACGACATCCTCGCCCGTGACAGCGCAGGCGTGCTGTGGCACTACCTGGGCTACGGCAACGGTGGGCTGAGCGGGCGCATCCGGGTCGGCAGCAACTGGGACGTGTACACCGCGATCGCCGGCAAGGGCGACCTCACCAGCGACGGCCGGGCCGACATCGTCGCCCGCGACCGTTACGGCGTGCTGTGGCTGTACAAGGGCACGGGCAACTACGCGACGCCCTTCTCGGGCCGGACCCGCATCAGCAGCGGCTGGAACGCCTACAACGCCGTGGTGTCCTCGGGCGACCTGAACTTCGACACCAAGGCCGACCTGGTCGCCCGCGACGCCGCCGGCCGGCTGTGGCTGTACAAGGGCACGGGCCGCGCCTCCGCCCCGTACGCCGCCCGCGTGCAGATCGGGACCTCGGGCTGGAACAGCTTCCGCGCGATGTTCTGATCGGCTCGGGCACGACGCGAGGGCCGCTCCGGCACGACGCAAGGGCCCCGCTCCTCTTCCGAGGAGCGGGGCCCTTTCCGTACTACCCGATCAGACCGTGTCAGCCACGGATCAGGTTGCGGAGCACGTACTGCATGATGCCGCCGTTGCGGTAGTAGTCCGCCTCACCGGGGGTGTCGATGCGGACGACCGCGTCGAACTCGACACCGGTGTCGGTGGTGACCTTGACCGTACGCGGGGTCGTGCCGTTGTTCAGCTCCTCGACGCCGGTGAAGGAGAAGGTCTCCTCGCCGGTCAGGCCCAGGGTCGCGGCCGTCTGGCCCTCCGGGAACTGGAGCGGCAGGACGCCCATGCCGATGAGGTTCGAGCGGTGGATGCGCTCGTACGACTCGGCGATGACGGCCTTGACGCCGAGCAGCGCGGTGCCCTTGGCGGCCCAGTCGCGGGACGAGCCGGAGCCGTACTCCTTGCCCGCCAGGATCGCGAGCGGGGTGCCCTGCTCGATGTAGTTGCGGGAGGCGTCGTAGATGAACGACACCGGCGCGTCGGCCTGGGTGAAGTCGCGGGTGAAGCCGCCCTCGGTGCCCGGCGCGATCTGGTTGCGCAGGCGGATGTTGGCGAACGTGCCGCGGATCATGACCTCGTGGTTGCCTCGGCGCGAGCCGTAGGAGTTGAAGTCACGACGCTCCACACCGTGCTCGGTGAGGTACTTGCCAGCCGGGGTGTCGGCCTTGATCGCGCCGGCCGGGGAGATGTGGTCGGTGGTGACCGAGTCGCCCAGCTTGGCCAGGACACGGGCGCCGACGATGTCGGTGACCGGGGTGGTCTCCATCGTCATGCCCTCGAAGTACGGGGGCTTGCGGACGTAGGTGGACTCGGTGTCCCACTCGAAGGTGTTGCCGGTGGG
Source organism: Streptomyces sp. NPDC002773 (assembly GCF_040295605.1). Taxonomy (NCBI): domain Bacteria; kingdom Bacillati; phylum Actinomycetota; class Actinomycetes; order Kitasatosporales; family Streptomycetaceae; genus Streptomyces; species Streptomyces sp. NPDC002773. The sequence goes on along the minus strand of NZ_JBEOVO010000029.1, from coordinate 11,590 downwards.
GATCGGCAGCGCCTGCCACTGGGCGTCACCCGCGAAGACGTCCTGGTAGGACTTGTTGAACATGTCCTCGCCGATGGCGTTGGCGACGACGTCGTTGACCTCGGCCTCCGTCGGCCAGATGTCGGCCAGGTAGACCGGCTTGCCCTCGGTGTCGACGCCGAGCGCGTCCTTGGTGATGTCCACCTTCATGGAACCCGCGAGGGCGTACGCGACGACCAGCGGCGGGGAGGCCAGGTAGTTCATCTTGACGTCGGGGTTGATGCGCCCCTCGAAGTTGCGGTTGCCCGAGAGCACCGAGGTCACGGCCAGGTCGTGGTCGTTGACCGCCTTGGAGACCTCCTCCGGCAGCGGGCCGGAGTTGCCGATGCAGGTGGTGCAGCCGTAGCCGACGAGGTTGAAGCCGACCTTGTCGAGGTACGGGGTGAGACCCGCCTTGTCGAAGTAGTCGGTGACGACCTTCGAGCCCGGGGCGAGGGTGGTCTTGACCCACGGCTTGCGGGTCAGGCCCTTCTCGACGGCCTTCTTCGCGACGAGCGCGGCGGCGACCATGACGTACGGGTTCGAGGTGTTGGTGCAGGAGGTGATGGCCGCGACCGTCACCGCACCGTGGTCGATCTCGTAGGTCGAGCCGTCGGGGGCGGTCACGGTGACCGGCTTCGACGGGGCGCCGTTGGGGTGGTTCGCCGGGGCGTCGGAGGCCGGGAAGGACTCCTTGCCCTGCTCGTCCACGTCGTCCACGTAGTTGCGGACGTCCTGGGCGAACTGCTGGGCGGCGTTCGCGAGGACGATGCGGTCCTGCGGGCGCTTCGGGCCGGCGATCGAGGGGACGACCGTGGAGAGGTCGAGCTCCAGCTTCTCGGAGAAGTCGGGCTCGGCGGCCGGGTCGAGCCAGAGGCCCTGCTCCTTGGCGTACGCCTCGACGAGCGCGACCTGCTGCTCGGAGCGGCCGGTGAGCTTGAGGTACTTCAGGGTCTCGCCGTCGATCGGGAAGATCGCGGCGGTGGAGCCGAACTCCGGCGACATGTTGCCGATGGTGGCGCGGTTCGCGAGGGAGGTGGCGGCGACGCCCTCACCGTAGAACTCGACGAACTTGCCGACGACGCCGTGCTTGCGCAGCATCTCGGTGATCGTGAGGACGAGGTCGGTGGCGGTGGTGCCGGCCGGGAGCTCGCCGGTCAGCTTGAAGCCGACGACGCGCGGGATGAGCATGGAGACCGGCTGGCCGAGCATCGCGGCCTCGGCCTCGATGCCGCCGACGCCCCAGCCGAGCACACCGAGGCCGTTGACCATGGTGGTGTGGGAGTCGGTGCCGACGAGGGTGTCGGGGTACGCCTGGCCGTTGCGGACCATGACCGTACGGGCCAGGTGCTCGATGTTCACCTGGTGGACGATGCCGGTGCCCGGCGGGACGACCTTGAAGTCGTCGAACGCGGTCTGGCCCCAGCGCAGGAACTGGTAGCGCTCCTTGTTGCGGCCGTACTCCAGCTCCACGTTCTGGCCGAAGGCTTCCGCGGTGCCGAACTTGTCGGCGATGACCGAGTGGTCGATGACCAGCTCGGCCGGGGAGAGCGGGTTGACCTTCGCCGGGTCGCCACCGAGCTCCTTGACGGCCTCGCGCATGGTGGCGAGGTCGACGACACAGGGAACGCCGGTGAAGTCCTGCATGATCACGCGGGCCGGCGTGAACTGGATCTCCTGGCTCGGCTGGGCCTGCGAATCCCAGCCACCGAGGGCCCGGATGTGGTCGGCGGTGATGTTCGCGCCGTCCTCGGTGCGGAGCAGGTTCTCCAGGAGGACCTTCAGGCTGTAAGGGAGGCGCGCGGAGCCCTCGACCTTGTCCAGCTTGAAGATCTCGTACGACTCGTCACCCACGCGCAGCGTGCTGCGGGCGTCGAAGCTGTTCGCCGACACGACAGTCTCCTTCATCAGTGTGCGCGGTTACCGCGCAGCGACAATATGCGGCTGCCGCCGCGGGGTGCCGCCCGACTCCCCGCCGATCCGCTAAGGTAAGGCTTGGTTAGGTAACCCTTACCGGGTGGGCGGCTGCGGTGCGCCGTAAGCAGTTATCTCGATGTCGAGATAACTCTAGTGCATCCCCGCCGCTCGGTCATGCCCGGCATACCTGACCGCTCTCATCCAAGCGAGGCGTTTACTCACCGAACCCAGTCGTTCGGCCATCCGTCTCAGTGAACCTAGTCGTGCGGGCAATCGCACTGGGGGTTCTGGGCGGCCGTACCGGCTGGGGTGGATCTTGCAGGTCTGTACGTCGAGCTGTCGTACGTGGACGCGGTAGGCGAGCGACAGCGACGTCCGCTGGTGGACTGTGCGACGGCCCGTTTCGAGGACGTAGTGCCGGTGCGGCCGTTTCGGTGGTCGCGTGGTGAGCATCACTTCTCGGGCTGGTACTGGGCGACGACCGGGCCAAAGAAGACGGTGGTGCTCTTCAGCCTGCCTGGAGACGAGCCAGCACAGATCGAACTACCGGGAGGGCTGGATGGCCCTCTGCGAAACGTGCGGCAAGAGGATGACCATCGCAGCACGCGGCCCCACGCCCACGGGGTGTTCACCAACCTGCTGCCAGGCAGCTCGCCGGACACGCAGGCAGAGCGACACGGAAGTCGCTCAAGAATCCGCATGCGCAGCCCCTTCCATCCCTCCACCGAGGCTGAAGCAGCCGACGAAACTGCACCGTCTGCTCGACCCACCTCAAACACAAGGGCAACGGACCTCGAAGCCGGACGTGTTCCACGACCTGCCGCCAGGAGGCACTCCTCCTGCGCAAACAGGCTCCGCTCGGCATCGAGATCAGACCGTCGCTGCAGTCTCACTCAATCCACAGTCCGGGAGGCGACCGCGTCAATCCCTGATGCCCGCAGCTTGCGGGCCAGCAGCTCCATCTCGGGCAGCGTCCCTGAGTAGTGACCGCTGAGGACCTGCTCCAGCACAGCCTTGACGCCGCCCAAGCCGATGCCGAGTTCCGCCCGCAGCACGCGCATGACGGTGGCGTTGCTCGCCGGCCCGCTCACGCGCAACCTCGCGCGCCCGTGCTCGGAGAGCAGTCGGTTACGCATTTCATCCGACAGGTCACCGCCACAAACGGCCAGCGCGAACCCACAGGTCGAACACGTCGACTCAACATCCCACCGCAGCGTCTCACCCACCAGCGCCTGCACACCGCACCACTCTGCCTCGGCACCGCACCCCTGGCACACAGCGAAGCACCTGATGGACTCGACCAAGATCGGCTTTTCCATAATTCCACCCCGCGCCAGAGAAGAGGTTGAGCGGCAAGTCGAACGTCTTCTCAGTGCTCACGAATCCTTGACCACCACCAGCCACCCATCCTGAAGGCGTCCACCGGCCCAGGATTCGGCAGAGTGCGGCGCTCGAACTCATCGTCGATACGAGCAATCAGCCGGCCGAGATCGCGCCGGGCATCGCGGGAGGTGAAGCATGACCTCTTCCAGATCATCGCGGGCATACTCCACCTCCAGTCCGGGCTGCCAGACCAGGGATGCGTTCAAATAACGGCCGGGTTGCCTGAACGCCCACTCGAAACGGGCGAGCGCATCAGCAACTACGCCAGGCCACATACGCTCATCCTCGACGCGGCGGACAGCTGCACGAGTCCTCGCGGAAACGCCCCGGATCAGCCGAACTACAACGTTTCTGCGGGGCCGCCACCGCTCAGCACGGACGGCCTTCGGGCGCCTACGCGGCATCGCCCTTTCTGATCAGCATGCCGTCATCCTGCCATGAACGCAGCCTGCTCCACACGCACGATCCAGCCCCCGCCACCCGGGGTGCTCTTACTTCCTCACCAACAGTCACGCGCTCATCGGTCACTTCGTGATGCCGACACCCGCCGACGAGTGCTCTTACTGGACACCTACGCAGCCAATCGGTGCCTCACGGAGCTGTCTCACCCAATCCAGTCCCCGCAGGTCCATGCGATCACGGCGACTGCCTTCACTGAGACAGGACACCTGTGACCGCCGTCACCCAAGCGAGGTGCCTGGCAGGGAACCGGTCGTTGCGGTACTGGGTGCCCGTACCGGTCGGGACGCGGCGCGCAGGACGATGGGCGCCTGGCGGCCTAGGCCGTTTCTTTCGGATCACCTACGCTGACCAGATGAAGATGGCGGCGACGTGGAGTCCGGCCAGGTAGATGGTGGCGGTCTTCTCGTAGCGGGTGGCCAAACCGCGCCACTGCTTGAGCTTGTTGATGCACCGTTCGACGGTGTTCCGCTGCTTGTATGCCTCCCGGTCGAAAGCAGGCGGGCGGCCGCCTGATCGGCCCCGCTTCCTGCGGTTGGCGACCTGGTCGGAGGGTTGGGGGATCACCGCCCGGATCCCGCGCCGGCGGGGGTGGGTCCGGATCGCGCGGGACGAGTAGGCCTTGTCGGCCAGGACCGTGTCCGGTGTGGTCCTGGGCCGGCCGATCGGCCGCGGCACCCGCAGGCGGGCCATGACCTCGGGGAACGCGGGTGCATCGCCTGCCTGTCCGGGCGTGAGGACGAAGGCGAGCGGGCGGCAGCGGCTGTCTGCGGCGAGGTGGATCTTGGTGGTCAGCCCGCCGCGGGACCGCCCCAGGGCATGGTCGTCCGGCTCGCCGGCCTGGGCCCCTTCTTGACGGGCTCCGGCGGCGTGCTGATGGGCCCGAACGATCGTGGAGTCGACCGCGACGACCCAGTCGAGGTCACCTTCGGCGTCGGCCTGGGCGAGCAAGGCGATGAAGACCTTCTCCCAAGTGCCGTCGGCTGCCCACTTCCGCAGCCGGTTGTGGGCGCCTTTCCACGACCCGAAGTGCTCGGGCAGATCCATCCACGGCGTTCCGGTGCGGTACTTGAACGCGATCGCGTCGATCACCTTCCGGTGATCACGCCACCGCCCTCCCCGCTTCGGAGTGCGGTCCGGTAACAACGGCTCGATCCTCGCCCACTGGACGTCAGTCAACGACACACATCGACCAACGCCCTGGTGGGTCATCCATCCAGTGAAACTGGGTGTGCCCAGCGCAGGGAGGTGCCCGGCGACGCGCCGCTGGGGTCGACACCTCCAGCAGGCTCAGGAACTCTGGCATTCCCCGCGCAAGTCGCCCGGACAGATCAGGCTGCCGTAAAGCAGGACCCTCTCGGGCTGACCGCTCGGAAAGATGGTCACCTCGTAGCTCTCCTGTGACATGCCGCCCAAGGTCATGCGTACCCGGTCGGGCGACGTCCACATCGCGTCCCGGAGTCCGTCCTCCTCGCCCATGAAGCAGCCGACCTCCCAACGGCATTCCCCGAGCAGGCCGTCCTGGTGGACGTAGAGGCAGCGCGCAGGGTCGAAGTCGTTGTATTGCACCATTACCAGCCTGCGGTCACCGCGGCCCGGTGCCGCCTGTGTCTTCACCTCCCACTCGTCACCGTCGAGCAGGCCGAAAGTTCCGGCGATCCAGGTCAACGGGACGCCCAGGAGCAGCAGCAAGGTGGCCAGTGCCGTGCGCAGCGGGGACTTCACCAGACCGCGCAGGACCAGAGCGGCCAGGAGGATCAGAATCACGCCGGACAGCAGGAACGCCTGTTCACGAGGCCAGCTCAGCAGCATCAGGCCACCCTGGCCCCCCGTCGCTGCCCCGGCCAGGGCTGCGGTGCCGAGAAGGAACGCCAGCGTCAGCAGCAGGAAGACTGACCGTCTTCGTTCGCGTATGAAGCTCATGATCCCCCGAGCGATATGGATCACGCAGCCTAAGGGAGAAGGCGAGGTAGAGGCCAGAGCTTGCCTGCGGAACGGGGCTGCGAACCCTCCTCCCTGTCCCGCAACATGCTCACGGTCATCCGGGCCGGAGCCAACCTGGAGCGACCAGAAGCGGCACCGCCCGAGGGCCACCCGGACGCTCACTCCTGCGGCGTCTCCTTGCCGGACTCCACCTCCCCGCCATCTTCATCTGATCGGCGAGGTGATCCGAAAGAAACGGCCTAGCAGTGATAGCCGTCAGGACACTCGGCGAGCAGTACACCGAAGACCCAGAGGAAGAGGACCGGCACGCTGGACACCGCTCCCATGAGGGCGAAGCGCCGGCGAGCTTGCCGTCGACGCCCGATGAGCGCCACCACGAACCCCGCGGCGGGCGCGACCACCGCACTACCCAGAGCAGCCAACCCGAATATCCTGCCGAACTCCTCCCGCACCTCCGGAAACCCCACCGCGAGAGCGATCACGGGAGTCAGCAAGATGAGAGGAGCTGCCACCCACCACCACGACAACCCGGTGATCACCCGATCCACCCCGGAAGGCATCCGGCGATCAGGCGGCACATCACCGGTACGCGGGTCCGGACCGGCGCTGAGAGATGGCATGCCCAAATCATAGGCAGCACCGCGGCCTGTCCCCCGCTCCACACCTCCGGTCGGTGACGGGAAGGTGGGCGTCGTGCCTGCCGATCATGAGGAGTACGAGGCGACGTGCTCAGGGGCAGAGCCCCATGATGTGGTCGTCGAAGTCGGGGAACTCGCCCGCGGCCGCTTCCAGCACGGCGGACGCCTCAGCACGGTGGTCCGGCGCGTGGCGTTCCGCGATCGCCGTCAGCTCGGGGTGGGGGCGCGGGACCCAGTCGGGCTCGTACGAGGTGGCCGCCTCCCAGGGGCCGTAACCGGCGGCCAGCAGCCAGAGCAAGGCGCCGAGGTCCCGGGCGACGACGCCGGTCTCGCCCTCGGAGCCGAGGAAGACGACCGGCTGCTCGACGACCGGGCGGCCCGGGCGGACCAGCCAGAAGGCGGCGTATCCGCCGGTGCCGTCCCGGCCGAAGGCGCGGAAGGCGTCGCCGGTCAGCTCGGCGTTGCGCGTCCAGGACCGGAACCAGTCCGTCGTCTCGTCGGCGGAGAGGAAGGCCGCGAAGGGCTCGAAGTCGACGCCGGAGCCCTCCGCGTGTTCGAAACGGACCGCCATGGCGGCGGCGAGCCCAGGGGGAAAGCGGCGGTCTTCGGTCGGCGTCATGCGGACAGGTTAACGACGCGGCGGGGCCACACTGTCGGCGCGTGCGGGCGTGCGTGGCAGGGCGGGGGCGCCCTGGTTCGTGCGCCGGCGCGACACGGCGGGCGACGCCCGTCACCGCGTGCCGGCGCGACACGGCGGGCCCGGGCGTCACCCGCCTTCGCCTCCCGGCGCGACGCCGCGGGTGCCGTCCTTCTTCGTGCGCCAGGCGCGACACGGCGGGTGACGCCCGTCACCGCGTCCCGGCGCGTGTCGTCGAGCGGCGGAACGTGCGGCGGTAGGTGTCCGGGGGGACGCCGAGGGTGCGGTTGAAGTGGCGGCGCAGGGTCGTGGCCGTGCCCATGCCCGTGGCGGCCGCGATGGCGTCGACGCTCTCGCCACTGGATTCGAGGAGTTCCTGGGCGCGTCGGATCCGCTGGGTCAGCAGCCATTGCAGCGGCGTGGCGCCGGTCACCGTACGGAAGTGGCGGCCGAGGTGGCGCGAGCTCATGTTCGCCCGGCGGGCCAGGTCCTCCACGGTCAGCGGCTGGTCGAGCCGCTCGATCGCCCACGGGAACAGCTCGGTGAGCGGGTGGTCGTCCTGGGCCGGCACCGGGGCGGTGACGAACTGGGCCTGGCCGCCGGACCGGTGCGGGGGCACGACCAGGCGGCGGGCGATCGTGTTCGCGTGCGCCGAGCCGTGGTCGAGGCGGACCAGGTGCAGGCACAGGTCCATCGCGGCGGCCTTGCCGGCGGAGGTGAGCACGCTGCCGTTGTCGACGTAGAGCACGTCCGGGTCGACCTCCACCAGGGGATGGCGGGCGGCCAGGACGTCGGTGTGCGCCCAGTGCGTGGTCGCGCGGCGGCCGTCGAGCAGCCCCGCGGCGGCCAGGACGAACGCGCCCGTACACAGCGACGCCACCCGCGCGCCCGCCTCGTGGGCCGCGCGCACCGCGTGGACAAGCTCGGCGGGCGGGTCCACGTCGACGTCGGCCCAGCCGGGGACGATCACCGTGTCGGCGTACGGGAGTTGGTCGAGCCCGGCGTCCGGCTCCAGCCGGAACCTGCCGAACCGCACGGGGCCCGGCCCGCAGACGACGAGGTCGTACGCGGCATCGCCGAACACCTCGTGCGCCACGGAGAGTTCGAAGTGAAGCATCCCGTCGGTGACGGCCAGGGCGACGGTTTCCATGTCCGTAATTGTACGGCCCATGTCGTTCCGGACACTGGTTGCGGCGGTCGGCCCCTGACAGGCTCTTCGTATCCGAGCAGGACAGCGGGCAACGGAGGAACTCATGGGATCGGTACGGACAGTTGCGGTGTTCGGCGCGTACGGGCACACCGGGCGTTTCGTGGTGGCGGAGCTGCTGGACCGGGGGTTCGTCCCCGTCCTCTCCGGACGTGACGCCGGCAAGCTGGCGGAGTTCGCGGCGTCCGGTACGGAGCTCTCCGGCCTTGAGGTCCGCCCCGCCACGGTCGACGACCCGGCCTCCCTGGACCGCGCGCTGACCGGCGCCGACGCCGTGGTCAACTGCGCCGGTCCCTTCGCGTCGACCGCCGCCCCGGTGATCGAGGCGGCGCTGCGTGCCGGTATCCCGTACGTGGACGTGGCGGCCGAAATCGAGGCCAATGTCGACACGTTCGCCCACTTCGCGGAGCCCGCCCGCGCCGCCGGTACCGCGGTGGTCCCCGCGATGGCGTTCTTCGGCGGCCTCGGTGACCTGCTGGTCACGGCGGCGATGGGCGACTGGACGTCGGCAGACGAGGTGCACGTCGCGTACGGGCTGAGCAGTTGGCACCCCACGGCCGGGACCCGTACGGCGGGAGCGGTCTCGCGGGAGCGCAGGGACGGGCGGCACGTCCGCTTCACCGGCGGGCGGCTCGAGTACCGCGACGACTCCACGGCCACCACCCTGAAGTGGGCCTTCCCCGAACCGCTGGGGGTGAGCCCGGTGATCGGTGACTTCACCATGGCCGACGTCGTCACCGTACCCAGCCATGTGGACGTCCCGGAGGTCTGCACGTACATGGCCGTGGCGGCGGCCCAGGACCTGGCCTCCTCGGACACCCCGGCACCGGCTCCGGTCGACGAGCGCGGTCGGTCCGCGCAGACCTTCCTCGTGGACGTGGTCGTACGCAACGGAGACGAGGAGCGGCGCGCGGTGGCGCGCGGCCAGGACATCTACGCCGTCAGCGCACCGCTCGCGGTGGAGGCCGTCGACCGAGTGCTCAGCGGACGAACCAGGACGAACGGGGTCGCCTCGGCCGGCGCCATCTTCGACGCACCCGACTTCCTCCGCGCCCTTTCCGACCACCTTTCGGTCGAATTGCCGTAGGCGGGGGCGCGATGGTCCCCGTACGGGCGCCGTGCGATTGCCGCCGCCGTACGAGGGGCCGAGGATCGGAGCATGTTCAGCGGCGCGCATGTGATTCTGTACACCCGGGACGCGGAGGCCGACCGAGCCTTCCTCAAGGACGTCTTCGGCTTCGAGCACGTGGACGCCGGGGGCGGCTGGCTCATCTTCAAGCTGCCGCCCGCCGAGGTCGCGGTGCATCCCACGACGGACGAGCCGAAGCACGAGATGTACCTCATGTGCGAGGACCTCACACAGACCCTGACGGCCCTCGAGGACCGGGGCGCCGAGATCTCACGCGCCATCACCGACCAGGGCTGGGGCCTGCTCGCCGCCGTACGGCTGCCGAGCGGCACGGAACTCCCCCTGTACGAGCCGCGCCACCCCACCGCGCACGGGCTGTCACCCTGACGGCCTACCCCGATGATCAGGGTCATCTCATATCTGAGATAACGTGACGGCATGGCAGACGACTACCTCGTACGCATCGGCAAGCTCATCCGTGACGCCCGGCAGCACCGTGGCTGGACGCAGACGCAGCTCGCCGAGGCACTGGCCACGAGCCAGAGCGCCGTCAACCGGATCGAGCGCGGCAACCAGAACATCAGTCTTGAGATGATCGCCCGGATCGGCGAGGCCCTCGATAGTGAAATCGTGTCCCTGGGGTATGCGGGACCCATGCACCTCAGGGTCGTCGGCCGGCGCCGACTCTCCGGCTCCATCGACGTCAAGACGAGCAAGAACGCCTGCGTCGCGCTGCTCTGCGCCTCCCTCCTCAACAAGGGCCGCACGGTCCTGCGCCGGGTCGCCCGCATCGAGGAGGTCTTCCGGCTCCTGGAGGTGCTCAACTCCATCGGGGTGCGCACCCGCTGGATCAACGACGGCGTCGACCTGGAGATCGTGCCGCCGGCCGAGCTGGACATGGACTCGATCGACGCCGAGGCCGCGATCCGCACCCGCTCGATCATCATGTTCCTCGGCCCGCTGCTGCACCGCATGGACCGCTTCAAGCTGCCGTACGCCGGAGGCTGCGACCTCGGTACGCGCACGATCGAGCCGCACATGATCGCGCTGCGCCGCTTCGGTCTCGACGTCACCGCCACCGAGGGCATCTACCACGCCCAGGTGGAGCGCTCGGTCTCCCCCGGCCGCCCGATCGTGCTGACCGAGCGCGGTGACACGGTGACCGAGAACGCGCTGCTCGCCGCCGCCCGGCACGACGGCGCGACCGTCATCCGCAACGCCTCCTCCAACTACATGGTCCAGGACCTGTGCTTCTTCCTGGAGGCGCTCGGCGTACGGGTCGACGGCATCGGCACCACCACCCTGACCGTGCACGGCGTGCCGCAGATCGACGTGGACGTCGACTACTCCCCCTCGGAGGACCCGGTCGAGGCGATGAGCCTCCTGGCGGCGGCAGTAGTCACCGAGTCGGAGCTGACGATCCGCCGAGTCCCGATCGAGTTCATGGAGATCGAGCTCGCGGTCCTGGAGGAGATGGGCCTCGACCACGACCGCTCGGCCGAGTACGCGGCGGACAACGGCCGCACACGCCTGGTCGACCTGACGGTCCGCCCCTCGAAACTCGAAGCCCCGATCGACAAGATCCACCCGATGCCGTTCCCCGGCCTGAACATCGACAACGTCCCCTTCTTCGCCGCCATCGCCGCGACGGCCCAGGGCAAGACCCTCATCCACGACTGGGTCTACGACAACCGCGCGATCTACCTCACGGACCTCAACCGCCTCGGCGGCCGCCTCCAGCTCCTCGACCCCCACCGCGTCCTGGTCGAGGGCCCCACCCGCTGGCGCGCCGCCGAAATGATGTGCCCCCCGGCCCTGCGCCCGGCGGTGGTCGTCCTCCTCGCGATGATGGCGGCGGAGGGCACGTCGGTCCTGCGGAACGTGTACGTCATCAACCGGGGGTACGAGGACCTGGCGGAGCGACTGAACTCGATCGGCGCGCAGATCGAGATCTTCCGGGACATCTGACGGAACAGCACCCGCCGCACCCCTTCTGCCCTGAAAAACGTGAGGCAGAGGAGGTGCGGCGATGCGTGTGGGACTTCTCCGGGACTCTGCTGGGCTTCCTGGCCTTGGCAGCCCCGGCCTGGTCCACCCCTCGTGCACCTGCTTCCCATCTGGCGCTACTTCCTCCGGACCCCCGTCTCCGGTCGGCATGGGTGTGGGGTGGAACCGAAGATGTCTTCGGTCCAGCGCATGGTGATCAGCCGCGCGCTCGCGAAGTAGCGGGCCCCGTCGAGGCAACATCCCAGCAAGAC
>NZ_JBEOVO010000028.1:0-97980 GCF_040295605.1 Streptomyces sp. NPDC002773 | reverse complement strand
GTACACGGCCACGCTGCCGATACCCGCGTCCCGGCACGCCCGGGCCACACGGACAGCGATTTCGCCACGGTTGGCGATGAGCACCTTGCGCACGATGGCTCCCTCCTTGAAACAAGCTGAGTTTAGGGACTGCCGACACGGCCTTTCGACCCGTCCCCAGTGGTGAGCTTGCCCACACGGAGCGTGACCCCGGGCCTGCTCGGGTCGTGAATTCCCTTGTCGCACCACGGTACGCAGGGTTCCTTTACGGCACAGTAGCTCCGAGGTGTGGCGCAGGTCTCTGTTCGCACGGCCAGTCGCCATTCGGGTTTCTTTGTGGGGTCCCTACGAACGGGTCGGTGATTCTTTGCCGGGCCGTCCGCCGCCGCCCGGCGTGGCCACGCTCTTGTCCAGAGGTTTACCGGCCAGTAGCCTTCGCGCTGTCGATCGTACTGTCGGTAACAGCCGAATGCAGGGGGTGGCCGAGGTGGCCCGCAGACCGATAGCTCTGGTGACAGCGGCGGTGCTGCTCCTCGAAGCGCCCGGGATCGTCGCCGTCAACGCCGTGATGGCCCGCTTCGTGAAGGCCCAGTCGATGTCCCTCGACGGCATGGACCCCGACGCGATGTACACCGGCACCTGGGCGCTCGGCATCGGGTCCGGGATCGCCCTCGTCCTCTGCTCCCTCGCCGCCCTCCTCGCGGGCATCCGCGACCGCCGCCCCGGACGCGCCGCCCGCGGCCTGCTCATCGGCTGCGCGGTCGTCCACGGGATCCTCGCCGCGGTGGCGGTGGGGCTCCTCGGGTGGCCGGCGTTCACCTTCCTGGTGGTCGTCCTCGGCCTGATCGTGCTCACCCTCGTGGCGTACGGCGAGGGGTACGACAGGGCCGCCGAGGCCCCCGAAGAGGCCCCGGCGGCCGCGTAGGTCACGCGACCTCAGGCCCAGAGGTCGGTGATCTGCACGTCCAGCTTCGCGAGGAGCCTGCGCAGCAGCGGCAGCGACAGGCCGATCACATTGCCCGGGTCCCCGTCGATGCCGTCGATGAACGGCGCCGAGCGCCCGTCCAGGGTGAACGCGCCCGCCACGTGCAGCGGTTCACCGCTCGCCACGTACGCGGCGATCTCCTCGTCCGTCGGCTCGCCGAAGCGGACCACGGTGGAGGCGGTCGCCGACTCGAAGCGCTTGGCGGTCGTGTCGTACACGCAGTGACCCGTCTGGAGGATGCCGACGCGCCCGCGCATCGCCTTCCAGCGGGCGGTGGCCTCCTCGGCGTCGGCCGGCTTGCCGAGAGCCTGCTTGTCGAGTTCGAGGACCGAGTCGCAGCCGATGACCAGCGCGCCGAACGCCTCGGGGCGCGCCGCCACATGGGCCGCCTTGGCCTCCGCGAGGGTGAGCGCGAGCTCCGCCGGAGTCGGGGCGTGCACCTTGTCCTCGTCGACCCCGCTCACGATCACCTCGGGGGCGAGACCGGCCTGACGGAGCAGCCCGAGACGGGCGGGGGAGGCGGAGGCGAGCACGACACGGCGCGGTTCAGCAGTCATGGGGGCCAGCGTAGCCAGTGGCCGCGCCAGGGGCGGGCGCTAGCGCGCGCTGACCGCGAACATGGCCACCACCATCGCGAGCGCCAGCAGCACGCCCGCGCGGCGGAGCATCGCCTGCATGTCGCGCATGAACTTCGGCGGCTGATTCTTCGGGTCCGACCACAGCATGCCTCCGATCCTGCGGCCGGGACCGGTGGGGCGCCTGAGTACGGATACTCAGGCGCCCCCGTACCGAAGGACTATTCGCGGAGGAACACCCCGTCCCGCGCCGCCGCGAGCGCCGCCGCGACCGCCCGTTCCACCACGGCCGCGGTGAGTTCCTCGCGGGTGACGGTGAAGCGGTAGTAGAGCGGCGCGGAGACGGCGCGGAGCAGTTCGACCGGGTCGGTCCCCGCCGGGATCTCGCCGCGCGCCTCGCCCCTGGCGACGACGGGGGCCCATTCGGCGAGCCGGGTCCGGTAGAAGTCGGCGAGCGCGCGGGCGCACTCCTCGTCGCAGGCGCCCGCGGCGATGACCGCGCGGAAGACGGCGCCCATCCGGGGGTCGGTGAGGGTGTCCCGTACGAGTTCGGCGTTGGCCCGCAGGTCGCCCGCGAGGCCCCCGGTGTCGGAGGCGGGCAGGGACTGCTCGGCCATGTCGTGCAGGAGGTCGGTGACCAGGCCGACGGGGGTGCCCCAGCGGCGGTACACGGTGGTCTTGCCGACGCCGGCGCCCGCGGCGATCCGGTCCATGTTGAGGGCGTGGAAGCCGCTTTCGGCGAGGGCGTCCTGAGTGGCGTCGAGGACGGCCCTGCGGACCTTCGCGGTACGGCCGCCGGGGCGCAGGGTGCCGGGCGAGGCCGGCTGGCTCTCAGTCAAACGGGTCTCCTGTTCCATTAACGCCATCGACTCTGCTACGGTACGGGACATCTTAACGGAACTAGTGTCCCATTAAGGGGTCGTACGCATGGTTGCCCTGGATCACCCCAAGCCCGTAGATCAGCCCAAGTCCGAGGAGCACGCGGACGGCACCCGTATGACCGGCCGGATGCGGCTCGTCCTCGTCGTCCTCCTCCTCGCCCAGTTCATGCTGGCCGTCGACTTCTCGATCCTGAACGTCGCCCTGCCCGTCATCGGCGAGGGACTCGGCTTCACCCTCGGCGGCCTCCAGTGGATCGCCACCGCCTTCGCCCTCGCCGCCGCCGGATTCACCCTGCTCTTCGGGCGCGTCGCCGACCTCGTCGGACGCCGCCGCCTCTTCCTCGGCGGCATGGCCCTCCTCGGCGTCTCCTCCCTCGTCGGCGGCCTCGCCACCACCCCCGAGGTCCTGATGGCCGCCCGCGTCGCCCAGGGCCTCGCCACCGCCGCCGTCACCCCGGCCGGCCTCTCCCTCCTCACCTCCTCCTTCCCCGAGGGCCCCCTGCGCGCCCGCGCGCTCGGCCTCAACGGCGCCCTGATGTCCGCCGGGTTCACCACCGGCGCGATCCTCGGCGGCGTCCTCACCGACCTGCTCTCCTGGCGCTGGGCCTTCCTCGTCAACGTGCCCGTGGTCCTCGCCGTCCTCCTGGTCGCCCCCGTCGTCCTCAAGGAGAGCCGCCCCGCCGTCCGGCCCCGCCTCGACGTCCCCGGCGCGATCACCGTCACCGCCGGACTCCTCGCCCTCGTCTACGGACTGACCACCGAACCGTGGGCCCTCGTCGTCGGCGTCGCCCTGCTCGTCGCCTTCTGGTTCGTGGAGCGCAGGTCCGCCTCGCCCCTCGTGCCCGTACGGATCCTCACGCGCCGCACCGTCGTCTGGGGCAACCTCGCCGGCCTCGTCGCCTTCGTGACCGAGACCTCGCTGGTCTTCCTGATGACGCTCTACCTCCAGGACGTCCTGGGCTTCTCCCCGCTCGCCGCCGGACTCTCCTTCGGCGTCCTCGGCGCCGGCACGGTCATCGGCGGAGTGTTCGCCTCCCGCTTCATCGGCCGCTACGGCGCCCGCACCGCGCTCGTCGCCGGCGGGCTCCTCCAGGCCGTCGCGACCCTCGCCCTCTACGGCCTCGGCGACGACCGGGGCAGCCTCTGGCTGCTGCTCGCCGCGACCTTCGCCGGCGGCGTCGGCAACATGCTCGCCATCGTCGGCTTCATGGTGACCGCCACCTCCGGCATCCCCGACCACGAGCAGGGCACGGCGACCGGCCTCGCGACCATGACCCAGCAGATCGGCATCACCATGGGCACCCCGATCATGAGCGCGGTCGTCGTCACCACGCCCGTCCTGCTCGACGGCATCGGCCTCGCGGTCCTCGTCAACGCCGCGATCGTCGCCGCAGGAGCCGTCCTGGTCGGCCTCTTCCTGCGCCGTACGTGACCGGACGCGACCGGACGTGACCGCACGAGACCGGACTGGAAACGGCCGTACGAGAAGGGCCGGACCCCCCGCACACGGCGTCCGGCCCTTCCTCACGCGATGACCAGGCGGCTACCAGGCGGCGGCCAGGCGACTACACCGGCCAGTACGACCGCGCCCACGCCCGGGGCCCCGGCCGGTGCCGTACCGCCCTCGCGATACGGGACGGGTCCGACCACCCCTCCGGCACCACCGGGCCGCCGCCCCCGGCGGACGCCGCCGCCGTGGCCGCGGCCCGGGCCTGAACCACCGCCAGTGCGGCGGCCAACTCCTCCGGGGTCGGGTTTCCCCGTACGACCTTGATCACAACGACTCCTTCGAGGTCCGGGAGGGATTTACAGCGGGATGTTGCCGTGCTTCTTCGGAGGCAGGGATTCCCGCTTCGTCCGCAGCTGACGCAGCCCCTTCACGATCTGCGGGCGCGTGTCCGACGGCATGACCACACCGTCGATGTACCCGCGCTCGGCCGCCGTGTACGGATTGAGCAGGGTGTCCTCGTACTCCTGGATCAACCGCGCCCGCTCCGCCTCTGCCTTGTCTGCGTCCCCTGCCTCCGCGATCGTGCGCCGGTGCAGGATGTTCACCGCGCCCTGCGCGCCCATGACCGCGATCTGCGCCGTCGGCCACGCCAGGTTCAGGTCCGCGCCCAGGTGCTTGGAGCCCATGACGTCGTACGCGCCGCCGAAGGCCTTCCGCGTGATGACCGTGATCAGCGGGACCGTGGCCTCCGCGTACGCGTAGATCAGCTTCGCGCCGCGCCGGATGATGCCGCCGTACTCCTGGTCCACGCCCGGCAGGAAGCCCGGCACGTCCACGAAGGTCAGGACCGGGATGTTGAAGGCGTCGCAGGTACGGACGAACCGCGCGGCCTTCTCGCTCGCGTCGATGTCCAGGCAGCCCGCGAACTGCATCGGCTGGTTCGCGACCACGCCCACCGGGAAGCCCTCGACCCGGCCGAAGCCGGTCAGGATGTTCGGCGCGAACAGCGACTGCGTCTCCAGGAACTCGCCGTCGTCGAGGACGTGCTCGATGACCCGGTGCATGTCGTACGGCTGGTTCGCCGAGTCCGGGATCAGCGTGTCGAGCTCGCGGTCCTCGTCCGTGACCTCGGTGTCCGCGACCTCGGGGAAGGTCGGCGGCTCGGAGAGGTTGTTCGACGGAAGGTAGGACAGGAGCGACTTCACGTACTCGATGGCGTCCTTCTCGTCACCCGCCATGTGGTGCGCCACGCCCGAGGTCGCGTTGTGCGTCCGGGCGCCGCCCAGCTCCTCGAAGCCCACGTCCTCGCCCGTCACCGTCTTGATGACGTCGGGACCCGTGATGAACATGTGCGAGGTCTGGTCCACCATCACCGTGAAGTCGGTGATCGCGGGCGAGTACACCGCGCCGCCCGCGCACGGGCCGACGACCAGGGAGATCTGCGGGATCACCCCGGACGCGTGGGTGTTGCGGCGGAAGATCTCGCCGTACATGCCGAGCGCGCTCACACCCTCCTGGATGCGGGCGCCGCCCGAGTCGTTGATGCCGATGACCGGGCAGCCCGTCTTCAGGGCGAAGTCCATCACCTTGATGATCTTCTGGCCGTACGTCTCGCCCAGCGCGCCGCCGAAGACCGTGAAGTCCTGCGAGAAGACGGCCACCGGGCGCCCGTCGACCGTGCCGTACCCGGTGACGACACCGTCTCCGTACGGGCGGTTCTTCTCCAGGCCGAAGTTGCTCGACCGGTGCCGGGCCAGTTCGTCCAACTCGACGAACGACCCCTCGTCGAGCAGCAGCGCGATCCGTTCCCGCGCGGTCAGCTTGCCCTTCGCGTGCTGCTTCTCCACCGCACGCTCCGAGCCGGCATGGGTGGCCTCGCCGATACGGCGCTTGAGGTCCGCGATCTTGCCTGCGGTCGTGTGAATGTCGATCTCGTACTGCTCTGCCGGCTCGGACATCGGGATGCGGCTCCCTGCCTGGTCACGGGGGGTTCGTTGACTACGAATGGGCTACTGCTCAGCTACTGAGCCGTAGCGTATCGACGCCGATACGGTTCGGCACTGCGGTCTTTGCCACACCTACTCTGGCTTGCATGACGTCCTCTCAAGGCTCCGGCGGGCCCTGGTCCGACCTCGACCGGCCCCCGCTGAACCCCGCCGCCCTGCGCCGCGCCCTCGTTCTCCCCGACGGCCCGTGGACCTCGCTCGACGTGGTCCCGACCACCGGATCGACCAACAGCGACCTCGCCGCCCGCGCCGACACGCTGCCCGAGGGCGCGATCCTCGTCGCCGAGGAGCAGACCTCGGGCCGGGGCCGCCTCGACCGCAGCTGGATCGCGCCCGCCCGCTCCGGCCTCTTCGTCTCCGTCCTCCTCAAGCCGGACGTGCCCGTCCACCGCTGGGGCTGGCTCCCGCTGCTCACCGGAGTGGCCGCCGCGACCGGCCTCGCGAAGGCCGCCGGAGTCGACATGTCGCTCAAATGGCCCAACGACCTGCTTGTTTCCGTCGGCGGCGAGGAACGCAAGACCGGCGGCATCCTCGCCGAGCGGGCCGGCGAGGACGCCGTCGTCATCGGCCTCGGCCTCAACGTCACCCTCCGCGAGGACGAACTGCCCGTCCCCGGCGCCGGCTCCCTCCTCCTCGCCGACGCGGTCTCCACCGACCGCGACACCCTCCTGCGGGCCGTCCTGCGCTCCTTCGCCCAGTGGTACGGCGACTGGGTACGGGCAGACGGCGACCCCGAGGCCTCAGGCCTCCAGGCGGCGTACGCGGCCGGCTGCGCGACCCTCGGCCGCCGGGTCAGGGCCGACCTGCCCGGCGAGCGCATGCTGGAAGGCGAAGCGGTGGCCCTGGACGGCGACGGCCGCCTGGTCGTGGCCACGGAGGGCGGCGGCACGGAAGCGGTGGGAGCGGGCGACATCGTCCACCTGCGGTCCTAGGGCCTGTCCGGGATCCGCCCGCCACCCCCGGCGGTCGGCGCCAACGCGTGAGCTATTCCACACCTGCCGTATCGTGGACCGCGATCCAGGCGACAGATCGGCAGGGCAAGTGGGCAGGGAACGGGCAGGAGGCGGCCGGTGACCGTCGACGACGAGAACGAGGGCGGCGCGCCCGAGCCTCCCACGTACCCCACCCCCCACCACGAGGTCGACCACACGGCAGAGCCGACGGACGACCCGCTCGCCATCCGCCTCGAACAGCTCATCCTCGGCGCCGACCGCCGCTACACCCCGTTCCAGGCCGCCCGCACCGCGGGCGTCTCCATGGAACTCGCCTCCCGTTTCTGGCGTGCCATGGGCTTCGCCGACATCGGCCAGGCCAAGGCGCTCACCGAGGCCGACGTCCTCGCGCTGCGGCGGCTCGCCGGTCTCGTCGAGGCCGGGCTGCTCAGCGAGCCGATGGCGGTGCAGGTCGCCCGTTCCACCGGTCAGACCACCGCCCGGCTCGCCGAGTGGCAGATCGACTCGTTCCTGGAGGGCCTCACCGAGCCGCCGGAACCCGGGATGACCCGTACGGAGGTCACGTACCCCCTGGTCGAGCTGCTCCTGCCCGAGCTGGAGGAGTTCCTGATCTACGTCTGGCGGCGGCAGCTCGCCGCCGCCACCGGCCGCGTCGTGCAGGCCGCAGACGACGAGGAGATGGTCGACCGGCGGCTCGCCGTCGGCTTCGCGGACCTCGTCGGCTTCACCCGGCTCACCCGCCGCCTGGAGGAGGAGGAGCTCGGCGAGCTGGTCGAGGCCTTCGAGACGACCTGCGCCGACCTCGTCGCCGCGCACGGCGGCCGGCTCATCAAGACCCTCGGCGACGAGGTGCTGTACGCCGCCGACGACGCCGGCACGGCCGCCGAGATCGCGCTGCGGCTCATCGAGACCCTCAGCCATGACGAGACCATGCCCGCGCTGCGCGTCGGCATCGCCTTCGGCACGGTCACGACCCGGATGGGCGATGTCTTCGGCACCACCGTGAACCTCGCCAGCCGCCTCACCTCGATAGCCCCGAAGGACGCCGTCCTCGTCGACGGCGCCCTCGCGGAGGAGCTGTCCAGGACGGGCGAGGCGCCCGTGTCGGAGACGGAGGCGGCGGAGCAGGCGGCCCGCGCCGAGAAGGAGGGCCGCAAGCCCGCCACGTACCGCTTCGCGCTCCAGCCGATGTGGCAGCGCCCGGTCCGAGGCCTCGGCGTCGTCGAACCCTGGCTCCTGACCCGCCGCCCGACTTAGGATCACTCCCGTGAACGCCGGTTAACAGCCGTTAACGGGCGGGTCCCGGTCGGGAGGGTGTGCGGTCATGTCCGAGCAGCGCTTCGGTGAGTTCGTGGTGGTCCGGAGGGGCGGGGGTGACGGCCATGTCGCCGAGCTGGTCCTCGACCGGCCCAAGGCGATGAACGCCGTCTCCTCCGAGATGGCCCGCTCCCTCGCCGCCGCCTGCGACGCGCTCGCCGCCGACCCCTCCGTCCGCGTCACCGTCCTCACCTCCTCGAACGACCGCGCCTTCTGCGTCGGCGCCGACCTCAAGGAGCGCAACTCCTTCACCGACGCCGAGCTGGTACGCCAGCGGCCGACCGCCCGCGCCGCCTACACCGGCGTCCTGGAGCTCCCGATGCCGACCGTCGCCGCCGTGCACGGGTACGCCCTCGGCGGCGGCTTCGAGCTGGCGCTCGCCTGCGACGTGATCGTGGCCGACGCGACCGCCGTGGTCGGCCTCCCCGAGGTCTCCGTGGGCGTCATCCCCGGCGGCGGCGGTACGCAGCTGCTGCCGCGCCGGGTGGGCGCGGCGCGCGCCGCCGAGCTGGTCTTCACGGCCCGTCGGGTGGAGGCGGCGGAGGCCCGCGAGCTGGGCCTGGTCGACCTCCTGGAGGAGGACGCGCGGACGGCGGCACTGGACCTCGCGGGGCGGATCGCGGCGAACTCGCCGGTCGGCCTGCGCGCGGCGAAGAAGGCGATGCGGCTCGGTCAGGGCCTCGACCTGCGGGCGGGCCTGGAGGTGGAGGACGCGGCCTGGCGCTCGGTGGCGTTCTCGGGGGACAGGGCGGAGGGCGTGGCGGCCTTCAACGAGAAGCGGAAGCCGAACTGGCCGGGCGAGTAATCCCTCCCGTTCTGTACTAAATGTCACGGACGGTGACGTCTCGAAAGGGAAATCGGGTCAAACCTCCCTAAGCTGGAGGAATGGGTGAGGACGGGCGGCTTCGGGCCGTAGTGGCGCTGGCGCAGGGGATGGCGGCGGCGCACACTCCACGCGAGTTCTGGCGGGCGGCGGCGCTCGGGTCCTGCGAGGGGCTCGACGGGAGCTTCGCCGCCCTGTCGGTCTGGCAGCGGGACCACGGCCGCCTCAAGGTCCTGGTGAACGCGGGGGAGCGGGCCGAGGGCGAGGAGGAGTTCCCGGACTCGGAGACGTATCCGGTGCACCAGTTCCCCGAGATCACCGAGTTCCTGCACGCGCGGTGGGCGGGCGGCGGCGAGCCGGACGCCTGGGTGGAGACCGCAGGCGACCCGGTGCGGACGGGCCGGGTGGCGGGGCTGCGGCGGCGGGGGCGCGGCTGCTGCGTGGTGGCGCCGATCGTGCTGCACGGGCGGGCGTGGGGCGAGCTGTACGTGGCCCGCCCCCCGCAGGAGAAACCTTTCACCCGGGCGGACGCCGACTTCGCGACCGTGCTCTCGTCGGTCGTCGCGGCGGGCATCGCCCAGGCCGAGCGCCTGGAGGAGGTCCGCAAACTGGCCTTCACCGACCCCCTGACCGGTCTCGCCAACCGGCGGGCCGTCGACACCCGTCTGGACGAGGCCATCGAGCGCTACCGGGCGGACGGCTCCGTCGTCAGCCTCATGGTCTGCGACCTCAACGGCCTCAAGCGCGTCAACGACACCCACGGCCACGCGGTGGGGGACCGGCTCCTCGAACGCTTCGGCTCCGTCCTCTCCCGCTGCGGCGCCCAACTGCCCGGCGCGCTCGCGGCCCGCCTGGGCGGCGACGAGTTCTGCCTCCTGACGGTCGGCCCGACGGCGGACGAGGTGGTCGCGGTCGCCGAGGAACTGTGCGTACGGGCGGCGGAACTGGAGCTGGGGGAGGGCGTGGCCTGCGGGGTGGCGTCCACCGGCGACCCCATCGGCCCCCTCAAGTCGGCCCGCCGCCTCTTCCGGCTCGCCGACGCGGCCCAGTACAAGGCCAAGGCGGCCCGCTCGACGAAACCAGTGGTGGCGGGCCGCGACGGCACAGTGATCCGCCTCGCGGACGCCCCACCGGGCGGTAGAGACCGCCGCCGCTTCAGGGACGCCCCACCGGTGGAACCCCCACGCGAGCACCCGCCGCAACTTCCTTGAGGGCGGGGGCGGGGGGTCTTGGGAGCCGCGACGGGCGTACGTGGCGTGATCCCCAACTAGCCGCTTACTGGGCGCTTACTGGATGCTCCAGCGCGGCGGGTGCGCGGGATCTCCGGGGCAGGCGAAGACGTTCAGCTCGCCGTGGTTGCCGACGACGACCCCGGTGGGTACGGAGGCCGGGCGGGGGCGGGAGCCCTGTTCCTCCAGCGGGGTCCAGCTACCGCTGCCGCCGTCCCACTCGGACGTGTCGACGGTGAGCAGCAGACGCATCGGGGTCGCGCAGGTCAGGCAGTCCATCGGGTACGGGTCGGTCAGGTGCCAGGACGCGTATCCGCCGGCCCGCCAGCCGGGCGGGATCGACAGGTCGTACTGGTAGGCCACGGGGTCGGCCTCGTCCTCCCGCTCCTCCGCCTCCTCCTCCAGCGCTTCCTCCCAGGCGTAGATCCGCGCGCACAGGTCCTCGGGCAGCAGCCCGGCGAAGGGGTACGTGACCACCTGCTCCGGATGCAGCGCGCAGGGATCGGGGACGTAACCCTCGTAGCCGACGACCTCCGGCTGCGGCGGCGACGCCAGGACGTCGACGACCTCCGCCGCCCTGCGCCAGCGCAGGTGGAGCAGCATGCTGTAGCCGGTGGGGCGGTGGGCGTCGAAGGGACACCAGAAGACCTGGAGCAGGTCGGCACCGTCCGGGCCGGCCGGGAGATCCGGGACATCGCGCGCGTACAGCTGCGCGACGCCGATCATGGGCAGCGGATCGCTCTCGCTCGCCCCAGGCACGTGGTGCTCGCGCTCCAACTCCTCGACGAGCCGCCGCTCCTCTTCCGTCAGCCCTTGGTACGGGTCCCGTGCCTCCGCGACGGCCATGACCTCGCGCTTGCGGCGGATATCCGCCGGACGCCGCCCGCGCCCCCGGCCGTGGACCTCGGTACACACCGGCCACGGCTCGTCCGCCGGCCACAGCATCGGCCCACCGACGGAACTCTCGGACAGGCCGGGCCGCCCCGGCCTCGGGTGCAGCCGCGTGGTCGTACCCCGGTGGGCGGCCAGCTCCGGAAAGAGCTCTTCGACGTCGAGCGGACGGGTCGGCGTGGTCCTCTTCATGGAGGCGACCTTAGTGTCGGGGCCCTCATCCAGCCTGGTCGGGGCGCGTGTTGGCCGACTCGGGAACGGGGGTGGGACCGGCGACGGGGTGGTGATGCCCCGTACGGCCCCGCGCGGGGTAAGGCACCCCCGTTCCGCCGGGCTCGCCGTCCAGCACTGGTCGACCGCCGCCTCCCAGCGGGCAGGGGACGGGGGGCGGGGCGGGGGCGGCCTCGGGCTCCGAGTCGGGGTGGGCGGGGTGAACTTCCTTTGGCGGCGTGCTCATGCGGACTTACTTCCTTACGTGCCCCTGGCTGTTCTTGAGGGTGAAGTGAAGCGACGAACGTTCCTGACCGATGTCGCCGGGGCCGCGATAGCTCCGGTGGCGGCCTCCGACCTCCTGTCCGCCGGCTTTGCCGCCCGGCTGTCGGGCGGCCCCTCGGTGGACGATTGGGAGGGCAGGCTCGCCACGTACGGCCCCGACTACATGTCGATGGGCGCGGCCGATATCCAACGGCTCGCGTGTCGGGCGAACTCATTGTGGTTCAGCAGCAATTGGATCAGCCCCGCCTGTGGTCGGTGGCGTCGAGGCTGATGACGCTGTACGCGAAGACCTTCCCGGGGGCGGGCGGGTCCAAGGCGGTGCACTGGTACCGGATGGCCGCACGGGCGGCGGACGAGTCCGGCGATTCCCACGCGCGCGTGTGGGTGCCGGGGCGCGCCGCCATCGCCCTCGGGTACGAGGGGCTTCCTTGGGCGTGGCCGACGTGCTCGCCGACCAGGCGATGGAGATCGGCGACCGGCCTTCCCTCGGCCTGCTGAACGCCGTGTACGGCAAGGCTCATGCCGCCGCCCTCCGGGGCGACCACGCGTCGGCGCGCGCGCTGGGCACACTGGGGCGGAAGATCTTCGACGACGCGGGCTCGTACGAGCAGACCTCCGACTACGCAGTGCCATGGTGGCGGCTGAACGTCTTCCGGTCCCTGCTGCTTGCCCGGCTCGGCGACGAGAAGGGGGCGGTCGAGGCGCAGGATTCCGCCCGCACCGAGCTACCCGCGGAGCTGCCGCGCTTCGCCACGCACCTGGAGCTGCACCGGGCCCTGATGCTGACGCGATCGGGGGATCGTGCAGGGGGCGTGACGTACGCGGCGCGGGCCATGGCCGCCCTGCCGCCGGAGAAGCACAGCCTGACGCTCAGGATGCTGGTGGGGGAGATCAAGGCGTAGGCGCGCGCCCGCCGTTTGAGGCCGCATCTGACAGGGGTGGGGGTCTCTGAGGCTCTGGGGGAGGGGGGTTTCCGGCGGGCTTCTGGTGCGGCCGCCCTCTTTCCGAGTGTGGCGGCCTCCACCACCGCGTCAAGAGCGCTCCTGCGTCGCGTCGGCTGCGCCGATTCCGCTTCGCTCCACCCTTGACCCGGCGGCGGAGGCCGCCTTTTCACACTCGGAGGGCGGCCGGGGGCCCGGGCCTACGCGGACGGGAGGTGGATGGCTGTGCGCCGTGGGCGTCTGTCGGGTGGGTGGGTTGGGGAAGGCCGGGCATCGCTCCGGTCGGTTCTTGCCGTGGGGTGGGGTGGGTGGGGGCTTGGTTTGTGGCGGGGGCGGTGGGTGCAGTTCGGTCGGTTGGGGTGCGCGGTAGTTGAACGGGGCGGCCGGGCTGTGCTTAGCGAGTCTCGGTCGTCGGTTGGCGGGACTTCAGGCCCCGCTGGTCATTCCCGGTGGGGGGAGAGGGACCAAAGGGGCAGCGCACGTAGATAACTCCGTCCTACTCAAGGCAATCAGCCCAGGGGAGTTCCCAGCAGACGTGAATCCCCGAGTTTGTGCAGGAAATCCACCCTCAGACAGACCATCAGGCGCTGAGGACCAGCGCTTAAAGCCGCTGGCAGTGCCGTCCGGAGCGGATGTGTGGGTAGGTACAGTCGTACGGCAGGGGGCCGGAGCCACTGGCATTGGCTCCGGCCCCCTGCGTTCGGGGGACGGTGTCGGATCAGCTGGCGCCCTTCACCTGTCTGCTCGGGGCTCCAACGGCTGGGACATCGTCAGCACGATGGTCCTTCTCGCGGGTCACATCTCCATGTAGTCGGCCTTGTCGTTCCAGTTCCCGCCGCCCGGGTAGCTGGCCTTGGTGAAGTCGTAGCAGCCGAGGTTGCCCAGGGCCATGTACGGGTCGAGCTGGGCCGTGCGGGCGTCGTACACGAGCGCGCCCTGCATGTCGCGGTTGACGCAGCCGGAACTGGCCTGATCCCGGAAGCTCCAGTCTGAGAGCTGCTTGGTGCCCTTAGCGGACCACTGCAGTCGACGCCCGCTGAAGTTGGAGTGCTCCCACAGGCACACCCACCCGTAGGTGCAGTCACTGGCCGCGGTGGGGCCGAGCTGCCCGGTCTCCTTCGCCGCTACGCCAGCGCTCTTGCGGCCTTTCTCGGCGGCCGGGGCGAGAGCGGCGAGTGCCCGGTCCGCCTGCGCGACCGTGTCGTAACAGAAGACCTCGCCGCTCGGCACCTCGGAACAGGCCTGGGCGCCCTGCCAGCCCTGGGACAGGTCTATCTTCTTGCCCTTGTAGGTGGCGATGACCGGTTTGCTCTTGGCGAGCTCCTGCTGCAGCTGGGTCTCCTTGTCCTGCGTGGCGAATCCGAACTCGGGCGTCGCGGAGGGCTCCGGTGCCGCGGTTGCGGTCGCGGTGCCTGCCGTCAGGGCGCACAGGGCGGTGACGACCGGGACAAGAGTGCGTGCAAGGCGCATGCTGTTTCTCCTGTGATGATTGTGCGAGTGGTTCACAGGCATCCCACAGCAAAGCCCGGGCAAAGAAGGCGTCCATGATCGACGCTGGCGCATTCTCGACCGTAATCGTCCTAATGTTCGACCCTGTACGCCTAGTGATCGGCATGAAGCTCTGCGTGCGAGTTTTTTTATGGCGTTTGTCCGGCTTCGGTGGCGATTCCGCTGCTGACGAGGGCGACGGAGGTGACGACGGCGCCGGCCTTGCCCCAGGCGTTGTCCTTCAGGAGAACCGTGCGCTCGCCCAGGAGCCGGTTCGTACTCGCATCGAAGATCCACTCCTTGCGTTCGCCATCGTGTACTCGGGCGACGGCAACCCCGCGACGCCCGGCAGCATCCACGGCGTCGGGGGCGATGTCGACCCCGGGGATGAGGGCGG
The DNA here is from genome assembly GCF_040295605.1 of Streptomyces sp. NPDC002773. Classification (NCBI taxonomy): domain Bacteria; kingdom Bacillati; phylum Actinomycetota; class Actinomycetes; order Kitasatosporales; family Streptomycetaceae; genus Streptomyces; species Streptomyces sp. NPDC002773. The sequence continues at coordinate 83,570 of NZ_JBEOVO010000028.1, read as the reverse complement.
CGGCACGGTAGAGCGCAGCAGTGGTCGCGGGGGGAGTTACTCCGTTGCGCAGCAGATCGCCGATCGTGACGAAGGCCTCCTGGTCCGGGCCCGTCGTGGAGTCCGAACCGGCGCCGTGGTTCTTCTCCGCGTCCTCACGGATCTGCTTCAACAGGGCGTGGGGGTCGGTCGGCAAGGCGGCCAGGAAGTTGTACGTCGGCGAGTTCAGGTTGGCCGGGCCCTCCTTCGGCAGCAGCTTGTTCTTGCCGGCCTTGCGCTGCAGAGTCGGCTCGCTGCCGTCCACCGACGTCCACTGCTCCATGCCCTCGTCCTCGCGCAGGAGCTCCATCTGCCCGGCCTTGTTCTCGGACAGTACCGACGTGTAGCCGACCGTCTTGACGTACACGTACTGCCCGTCAAGCACCTTCGTCTGCGACGTCGCGTTGGCAGCCAGCGCGGCCCTCTCCAGCACCTGGACCGATGCCGCCGAGGCCGGCGGTACGTTCGGGGCGCCGGTGGTTCCCGATCCGAGGCTGAGAACCACGACGGCAGCGCCGGCGGCCACCGCTGCGCCCAGCACCAGCGCCATGCGGCGCTTCGGCCGCAGGACGGGGCGGGCCGAACGGGCGTGCGTTTGCCGGTCGATCTCGCTCAGGAGATGCCGGCGGCGGGCTTCCGTTCGTCCGGGTGCCGGATCCGGGTGGGGGGTCGGCGGCAGGACACGCCTCGCCTGCTCCCGCTCTGCCTGTTCCCGCTGCTCCGCGTTCATCGTGTACCCCTCCTGTGGGAAGCGCGGGCTGCTGCCACCCCGCTATCCGGTATGTGTCCGCTGCCGCTCTGCGGTTCCACAGCGGGCGGATCTGCTGCCAGCTCCTCGTCAACGAGCCGGCGCAGCTTCTCTCTCGCGCGTGAAAGCCGGGAGCGCACCGTGCCCACCGGGATTCCCAGGGCCTCGGCCGCCGCGGCGTATCCCAGATCGGACCAGACCACCAGCGCGAAGACCTCGCGCTCGGTCCGCTTCAGGCGTTGCAAGGCGCGGGCAGCGGCGGCCAGCCGCTGGGCATCGACCATCTGCCCGACCACCTCGTCCGAGAAGTCGGGCAACGGTTCGGGAAGGGACAGGCGGGACATTGCCTCACGGTGCCGGCGGGCCGACCGGGAGGTGTTGCGCATGACATTGGTCGCGATGCCCAAGAGCCATGCCCGGACGCTCCTGACCTCGCCGCGCAGCTTGTCGCGTAACCGCCAGGCCTCCAGAAAAGTGAGGGACATGACGTCCTCGGCGAGGGCCCGGTCGCCCGTCGTGCGAACGGCATGGGCGTAGACGACGCGCGCATGCTCGTCAAAGATCTCAGCGAACGCCGCCCGGTCACCGGACCGGACCCGTTCATTCAAGGGAAGCTCCACAGCAAGAAGTGTCCGCACAGCTCTTCCGGTTCCATTTCTCCTCCATCAGAGCAGAGCAGAGAGGGCGGAACAGTAGCCAGAGGGGCAATCGCGAGCCGTGCGAGCTGGTGTGCGCCCTCCTGCGGTGCTGGTTCTGTGCCCCGTCTTCACAGCGGCTACCTGGCTTCCGCAACGGTGCGCCGCCCTCGTAACCCTCGCCGTGCAGACGCACCCTTCGCAAAAGCGTCTTTAGACGTCATCTTGTCTGGTGAGTCTGTGTGACGATTTATCGGCCAACAGGGAGTCACGAGCAGGGGCGAAGAGCGATGGAGTACGTCAATCTCGATGCGCAGGTCGGCGACCTGTCAGGGGTCTTGAGCCCATCTTGCTACCTGGAGCATCTGCCCTCGATCTCTGGTGATCTGCCGCCGGGGGCCCGGACCTTCGCCACTGACACGGACCACTACGACTTCCGCAGCAAGCGATGCGTGAAGGATCTGACGCTTCGGGCCGTCAGGGGGGCCGGCGATGAGGAGATGGAGGTCGAGTTCCAGCACAACTGCTGGAAGCATGACCGAGACCTGGTCATCCGCTACACAGGCGTGTCCAGCTTCATCACCGATCCCGCCGACAGGGAGCAAGACACGGACCTCGGGGCTGTGCTTCTCGACGAGATCCTGCCGCACAGAGACGGTTGCAGCCATGAGATCGCCTGCTGGGACGGCGCCCTCACGATTGTCTGCCGTGACCTCCAGGCGACCTGGACCGAGGCCGACTGCTCAGGCGAGTCGTAGGCGCGGCAGGTCGTGGGATCGTGGAGCGGCTGGTGCCGCCTGGCCCTCGACGAGCGCGGCTCCCGGGGCGAGCTGGGCCCGAACACCGTTCATGAATCCGGCCAGGACCTCGGGCCTTACATACGAGGCGTGCACCTTTTGTTCGACCCGTCGAGTTTCACACCGAGACCCTCCACGGCAGGGGTCGCAGGGTGGCCTACCCGCTGACCACCGCGATCCCTACCGTCAGCCTCATGCGAATCCGAACCATGGCCAGTGCGGTGGTCCTCGCGGCAGCATGCTCGCTGACCACTGCCTCACCGGCTCCCGCTTCCCCCGCGACGGAGCAGGCCGCTCCTTTGCAGACGTTCCAGAACGTGTACACCGGCCTCTGCCTTGACGACAGTCAGGAGGCGGGGCTGCGTACGCTCCGATGTCATGGCGATGCCTGGCAGAAGTGGGAGGTCCACCGCGTCGACAACGCATACGCGGTGCTGCAGAACGTCGTTACAGCCGACTGCCTGGTGGACGAAGGAGGGTGGGCCGGCAGCCTGAAGACGGCACCGTGCGACCGCCAGTCGCGTCACCAGCAGTGGCTTGCCGTGGGGGTGGGGCCGAACCTCGTCCTGGGGAACCGGGCCACAGGGCAGTGCCTGGACGACAGCGAGCAGGGTGTACGCACCTTCACCTGCAACAACTCGAGCTACCAGTTGTGGCACTGACCACACCAACGTCGTGAGTAGCACCCGACATCGTCGTCTGAGTGGGTGGTGGGGGTGATCGGGGGATTTCGGCGACCCCGCCCCCGGGACCCCAGGCCCACCCCGCGCGGCCGAGCCATCACCGCACCCGGCCGCAACCGACACGGTAAGGGTCCGTCCCCCGTCCGGACAGTGACCAAATCACCTAGTGACATGACGGTCTTCAATCCGTAGGGTGCTGAATATGGATATGCAGACAGTCGTCCTCGGCACGTCCGGCACGACCCCGCAGGACGTCATCGACGTCGCCCGCCACGGCGCCCGCGTCGAGCTGTCGACCGAGGCCGTGCAGGCGCTGGCCGCCGCGCGGAGCGTCATCGACGCGCTCGCCGCCAAGCCCGAGCCCGTCTACGGGGTCTCCACCGGCTTCGGCGCGCTCGCCACCCGGCACATCAGCCAGGAGCTCCGCGCCCAGCTCCAGCGCAACATCGTCCGCTCGCACGCCGCCGGCATGGGCCCCCGCGTCGAGCGCGAGGTCGTGCGCGCCCTGATGTTCCTGCGTCTGAAGACCCTCGCGTCCGGCCACACCGGCGTCCGCCCCGAGGTCGCGCAGACCATGGCCGACGTCCTCAACGCCGGCATCACCCCGGTCGTGCACGAGTACGGCTCCCTCGGCTGCTCCGGCGACCTCGCCCCGCTCTCCCACTGCGCCCTCGCCCTGATGGGGGAAGGGGACGCCGAGGGGCCCGACGGTGAGCTGCGGCCCGCCGGTGAGCTGCTCGCCGCGCACGGCATCGCGCCCGTCGAGCTCAAGGAGAAGGAGGGCCTCGCCCTCCTCAACGGCACCGACGGCATGCTCGGCATGTTGATCATGGCCCTCGCCGACCTCGACACCCTCTACAAGTCGGCCGACATCACCGCCGCGCTCTCCCTCGAAGCCCTCCTCGGCACCGAGAAGATCCTCGAACCCGAGCTGCACGCCATCCGCCCCCACCCCGGTCAGGCCGCCTCGGCCGCCAACATGCTGGCCGTCCTCAAGGGCTCGGAACTCACCGGCCACGCCCAGGCCGGCGAGGCCCCCCGCGTCCAGGACGCCTACTCGGTGCGCTGCGCCCCGCAGGTCGCCGGCGCCGGCCGCGACACCATGGCCCACGCCCGGCTCGTCGCCGAGCGCGAGCTCGCCGCCGCCGTCGACAACCCCGTCGTCCTGGCCGACGGCCGCGTCGCCTCCAACGGCAACTTCCACGGCGCCCCCGTCGCGTACGTCCTCGACTTCCTCGCGATCGCCGCCGCCGACCTCGGCTCCATCGCCGAGCGCCGCACCGACCGGCTCCTCGACAAGAACCGCTCGCACGGCCTGCCGCCGTTCCTCGCCGAGGACGCCGGTGTCGACTCGGGCCTGATGATCGCCCAGTACACCCAGGCCGCCCTCGTCAGCGAGATGAAGCGGCTCGCCGTCCCGGCCTCCGCCGACTCCATCCCGTCCTCCGCCATGCAGGAGGACCACGTCTCCATGGGCTGGTCCGCCGCGCGCAAGCTGCGTACCGCGATCGGCAACCTCAACCGGATCATCGCCGTCGAGCTGTACGCCGCCACCCGCGGCGTCGAGCTCCGCGAGGGCCTGACCCCCGCCCCCGCCTCCCGGGCCGCCATCGCCGCCCTGCGCGCGGCCGGCGTCGAGGGCCCCGGCCCCGACCGGTTCCTCGCCCCCGACCTGGCCGCCGCCGACACCTTCGTACGGGAAGGGAAGCTGGTCGCGGCGGTGGAGCCGTTCACCGGCCCTCTGGCCTGACGTCCGTCCCCGCACGGGTCCCGGAACAGACCGGAACAGCAGTCCCGGAACAGACCGGAACAGCAGTCCCGGAACAGCGGGGCCCGTGCGTTCAGGACGCCCGGCCCCGCTGTCTCATCGCGAGCGCCACGAAACCCGCGCCGACCCCCAGGAAACCCGTCCCGCCAAGCAGGTACGGCACGGTGTCCAGGCCGCCGGTCTCCGCGAGACGGCCGCCGCCCTGCGCGGGCTCGTCCAGGGTCACTCCGACCCGTACCCCGCCCGGCTCGTCGGTGGCGTTCGCGGACGGTACGAACCACAGGGCGCACAGCAGCGTCCCCGCGGCTGTCGCGGTCAGCAGTGGGCGTCGGGCGGCGGACACGGAAATTTCGATCCCCCTTGCGGAAACCGTGAATTGGTCGGTGCGCCGATGCTAATGAACACAGCGGGTCGCGGGAAAGCCGAGGGCCCGCGGCCCCTACGCTCCGAAGCATGAGCACTTCTGAGACAGCACGCTATGTACGCCTTCGGGTCGATGTGGTTCTGGAGATCGACGGTCCGGCGGAGCTGGCCGAGGCCGCCGAAGGCCGGATCGACGACGACGAGTTCATGCCGGAGGAGGAGCGGGTGCACGCCCGCGCCGCCGCGCGCGAGGACAGCGCCGAGGCCCTCGCCTACCTCGTCGAGCCCTTCGACCTGATCCGGGACGTCCCCGGCATCGAGATGGTCCAGGCCTCCTGGAGCAGCGAGGAGGTCGAGTACGACCCCGATGCGCTGGAGTGGGACCTCGGCGAGGAGGATGGGGCCGAGGAAGACGACGAGGAAGAGCGCCCGTAGGGACGGCGAACCGCCCTGTTCGGAGGCCTCGGGACATCGTCCCGGGGCCTTTCGCGTGGGCCGGGAACCGGACGCACCACCCGTGCGTGTCGATCAGTGGCGTTCCCCACATACCGTCCGGTTCCGGAACCGGACGGGGTGTCATGGGTATTCAGGTAAGTGTTGGCAGGGAATCGGCGACGATGGAGAAGCGTGTGATGAAGGACGGCAAGCGCCGCCGCAGGGGCCTGGCCGCCGCGGCCGCCGTGCTCGGTGGTGTGCTGGTGCTCTCGGCGTGCAACGACGGAGACAAGGGTGCCGGCGCCGCCGGTTCCCCCACGCCACAGTCACAGGCCCAGGTCGACGAGGCGGCGGAGGCGGCCAAGACGTCCAAGGCGCAGATCACCATCGCGCCCAAGAGCGGCACGCAGAACGCGTCCATCAACAACGACGCCAAGGTCACCGTCACCGACGGCAAGCTCACCGAGGTCTCCATGACCTCCGCCGAGGGCACGAAGGTCAAGGGCGAGATAGCGGCCGACGGCCTCAGCTGGAAGCCGAGCGAGCAGCTGGACCGCGCCACGGTCTACAAGATCGCGGCCACGGCCACGGACGCGGAGGGCCTGGAGGCGCACGAGAACTCCTCGTTCACCACCGTCTCCAAGGCCAACAGCTTCATCGGCAGCTTCACGCCCGAGGACGGCTCCACCGTCGGCGTCGGCATGCCGGTCTCGATCAACTTCAACAAGGCGATCACCGACAAGAAGGCCGTCCAGAGCGGCATCACCGTCACCTCCAGCACCGGCCAGGAGGTCGTCGGGCACTGGTTCAACGCCCAGCGCCTCGACTTCCGCCCCGACGACTACTGGACCGAGGGCTCGACCGTCACCCTCAAGCTCGACCTGGACGGCGTCGAGGGCGCCGACGGTGTCTTCGGCGTCCAGCAGAAGACCGTCACCTTCAAGATCGGCCGCAATCAGGTCTCGACCGTCGACGTCGCCACCAAGACCATGACGGTCACCCAGGACGGCAAGACGATCAAGACGATCCCGATCTCCGCCGGCTCCCCGGAGAACCCCACCTACAACGGTGAGATGGTGATCTCCGAGAAGTTCAAGGAGACCCGGATGAACGGCGCCACCGTCGGCTTCACGGACGACGACGGCAAGGGCGAGTACGACATCAAGGACGTGCCGCACGCCATGCGCCTGTCCACCTCGGGCACGTTCATCCACGGCAACTACTGGGGCCCGGACTCGATCTTCGGCTCCGCCAACACCAGCCACGGCTGCGTCGGCCTCAACGACGTCAAGGGAGCGGGCGACCCGAAGCAGCAGGCCGCCTGGCTCTACGACCACTCGATGGTCGGTGACGTCGTGATCGTCAAGAACTCCAAGGACAAGACGATCGCCCCCAGCAACGGCCTCAACGGCTGGAACATGAGCTGGGCGGACTGGAAGGCCGGCTCGGCCGTCTGATCCCGGACGCGGACGCCGTACGTACCGCTGAGGCCCCCTCCCGCACCGGGAGGGGGCCTCAGCGGTTGACGCCTCGCTACGTCCGTACGTCCAGCGTCTCGTCCACACCCCACTGCGCGAGCAGCCGCAGAGCGTCCGCCGACGCCGTCCCCGGCTCCGCGTGGTACGTCACGAGCACCAGGTCCGGATCGTCGCCCGCCACCTTCAGGGACTCGTACGACAGCGTCATCTCGCCCACCAGCGGGTGCCGGAGCCGCTTCGTGCCGTGCCCCTTATCGGTCACGGTGTGCGCCGCCCACAGCGAGCGGAACTCCTCGCTCCGCACGGACAGCTCGCCCACGAGCGCGAGCAGCTGCGGATCGTCCGGGTAGCAGCCGGCGTACAGCCGCAGCACGCTCACGACCTCGACCGCCTTGTGCTCCCAGTCGATGTAGAGATCCCGCGCGTTCGGATCCAGGAAGATCATCCGGGGCATGTTGCGCTCGGCCGGCTCCCAGGCGGCGAAGTCACCGAGCAGGGCCCGCGCCATCCGGTTCCACGCCAGGATGTCGAGGCGGCGCCCCAGGACGAAGGCCGGCACCCCGTCCATCGAGTCGAGGAGCTGCGAAAGCGACGCCCGGACCCGCTGGGGGCGCGCTATCGCCGCCCGCTGCCGCTTCTTCACCGTCGGCTTCGCCAGATGCGTCAGATGGGCCCGCTCGGTGTCGCTCAGGCGCAGCGCCCGCGCGATCGCGTCGAGCACCTCCGTGGACACGTTCCGGCCGTTGCCCTGCTCAAGCCGGGTGTAGTACGCCACCGACACCCCGGCAAGCTGCGCCAGCTCCTCACGGCGCAGCCCCGGGACCCGCCGGTGCCGCCCGTACTCGGGCAGCCCGACGTCCTGCGGCTTCAGCCGGGCCCGGCGGGAGCGCAGGAATTCGCTGAGTTCGGCACTGGGGTCCATACGACCCCATTATCGACGCCCGGCCCCGCCGCCGGACGTACGTTCCTGACCCTGCCAGTGGTAGGCACGCCGGTCGTAGGCAGAACAGGTGGCTGGGTAGCGGTGGTGATCCCGGGCAACGTGGACGGCATGACCACGAACCTGACCGCCGTCCCCGCCTACGCCGCACCCGCCGCCAACGCCCCCCTGGAGCGCACCACCGTGGCGCGCCGGCCCGTCGGCGAGCACGACGTCCTCATCGACATCAAGTACGCCGGCATCTGCCACTCCGACATCCACCAGGCGCGCGACGGCTGGGGCGAGGGCATCTTCCCGATGGTCCCGGGACACGAGATCGCCGGAATCGTCGCGGAGGTCGGCCCCGGGGTCACGAAGTTCCAGGTCGGCGACCGGGTCGGCGTCGGCTGCTTCGTCGACTCCTGCCGCACCTGCGACTACTGCCTCCAGGGCCTGGAGCAGTACTGCACGGGAGGCATGACCGGTACGTACAACGCCCTCGACAAGAACGGCGAGCCCACCTACGGCGGCTACTCCACCCACATCGTCGTCGACGAGAACTACACCCTGCGCATCCCCGAGGGCATCGCGCTCGACGAGGCCGCGCCGCTGCTCTGCGCCGGCATCACCCTCTACTCGCCGCTCGCCCACTGGGGTGCCGGCCCCGGCAAGAAGGTCGCCATCGTCGGCCTCGGCGGCCTCGGCCACATGGGCGTCAAGATCGCCCACGCGCTCGGCGCGGAGGTGACCGTACTCAGCCAGTCGCTGCGCAAGCAGGAGGACGGCCTGAAGCTCGGCGCCGACCACTTCCACGCGACGAGCGACCCGAAGACCTTCACCGAACTCGCCGGAACCTTCGACCTGGTGATCTCCACGGTCTCGGCGCCGCTGGACTTCGACGCCTACCTGAGCCTGGTCAAGACGGACGGCGCCCTCGTCAACGTCGGCGCCCCCGAGGAGCCCGTCTCGGTCGGCCTCTTCTCCCTCATCGGCGGCCGCAAGACCCTCGCGGGCTCGATGATCGGCGGCATCGCCGAGACGCAGGAGATGCTCGACTTCTGCGCGGCGCACGGCCTGGGCGCCGAGATCGAGGTCATCGCCGCGGACCGCGTCAACGAGGCGTACGAGCGCGTCATCGCGAGCGACGTCCGCTACCGGTTCGTGATCGACACGTCGACGATCTGAACGCCCGCCGCGTGACGCGCGGTTCCGTCGGGCGGTTTCGTCAGGCGGTACGGGCCGGGTCGTGACGGCCGGGAGCGATGGCCCGGCGTGACGCCGAAGCGTGACGGCCAGGGGGATCGCCGGGGCGTGACCTCCGGGGTAATCGACCCCGGACGGCACGGCCCGGCACGCTGTCCCCATGACCGCATACGCGATAGCGAACCTGCGCCCGACAGCCGCCCTCCACGACGAGGTCCTCCAGTACATGGAGCGGGTCAAGTCCACGCTCGACCCCTTCGGCGGCCACTTCCTCGTGCACGGAGCGCCCGAGCGGGACGTCAAGGAGGGCGAGTGGCCCGGCGCGGTCGTCCTCGTCGGCTTCCCCTCGATGGAGGACGCCCGCGCGTGGTACGACTCCGCCGCCTACCAGGAGCTGATCCCGCTGCGCGCCCGGCACATGGCGGGCGACCTCCAGCTGATCGACGGCGTCGGCCCCGGCTACGACCCGGCGGCGACCGCAGCGGTGCTGCGCGCCACCGCGGCAGACGTGGCGCACGCGGCCGCCGCCTCAGACCGTACGGCCTGAGCGGAGTTCGAGCCGGGTGCCACCGAAGCCCGCCCGGAAGCGGTGGTCGTGGGAGCGACCGCGACCACCGCTCCCTCGAAGGCGGCGAGCGCCGCCTCCAGATCCTCCACCAGGGACAGCGCCACGTGAGGAGGTCCGCGAAGCGCAGCCACTGGAGGAGGTGAGTGTTCAGCGGTGCGTAGCCCGGACGGACCTCGTCGCGGATGCCGGCACGGACGTCGACGAGCTCGTCGCGTGCCGTCTCGTCCGGTACTCCGAGGGCAGCGACGTAGGCTGCCCCGCAGGCGTCGAGCCGGTCGTGCAACTCCGTCGGCCACAGCGCCACGTTGTCGGATACGAGGGTGGGGTCGGGCCGGGGCAGCCCGCGGAACGCCCTATGGCGCTCGGCCACGGCGGCGACGAGCCCCAGCCGGGACGGGCGCCGTTGCGGTGGGCCAGTGCGGCCGCCACGAGCCCGCCCACGGGAATCCGCCGACCGGCCGCCTTCTCCACCCGGCGGCGGGCCGCGAAGGAGGCCACTTCCGCGAGCCGGACCGCGCGGCTCGCCTCCAGGGTGTCCAGCGCGCGCAACAGAGCGGAGGCGTCCCGCCGGAGGTCCGGCGAAGGGACTGCCGTCGCGGCGAGGTAGGTCCAGGTCGCGTGGAAGCCGAGCGGACAGTACTGCCCGACGGCACACCGCAGTGCGGTGTACCGCCTGGCGGGCGGCAACCGTTCGTCACGCACCCCGCCGTGCGTAGGTCCCGAAGCTCACGCGACGAAGCCGGCCGTCAGCCGTCGGCCTTGGCCACGCCGATCGGGCACGAGACGCCCGTCCCGCCGATGCCGCAGTAGCCTCCGGGGTTCTTGTCGAGGTACTGCTGGTGGTACGGCTCCGCCGGGTAGAAGGGGCGCGTTGCGTCGGCCGGGAGGAGTTCGGTGGTGATCGTGCCGTAGCCCGAGCCCGTCAGGACCTTCTGGTAGGCCTCGCGGGAGGCTTCGGCGGCCTCGGCCTGGGCGGGGGAGTGGGTGTGGATCGCCGAGCGGTACTGGGTGCCCACGTCGTTGCCCTGGCGGAAGCCCTGCGTCGGGTCGTGCGACTCCCAGAACAGCTTCAGGAGGCTCTCGTACGAGACCTTCGACGGGTCGAAGACGACCCGGACGGCCTCGGTGTGGCCGGTCAGACCCGAGCAGACCTCCTCGTACGCCGGATTGACCGTGTAGCCGCCCTGGTAGCCGACGAGGGTCGTCCAGACGCCGTCGGTCTGCCAGAACTTGCGCTCGGCGCCCCAGAAACATCCGAGGGCGAAGTCGGCGACCTCCAGGCCCTCCGGGTACGGGCCGAGCAGCGGGTTGCCGAGCACGGTGTGGCGGTCGGGCACGGCGAACTCGGGCTCGGGACGGCCGCGCAGGGCCTGCTCGGGGGTGGGGAGGACGGGGGTGCGGGACAGGAACATGCTGCATCTCTCCTCGACGGTCGGCAGACAGCTCAACAAGGAGCCGGGGGGAATCCTTCCCCCGGCACCCGGCCCCGGGGCGTGCCCCCGTCAGCGCGGCAGCGTCGCCGGGCTGCCGCCGTTCGCCTCGTACCCCGCCACCGCCAGGTTCCGGAAGACCGTGAACTCCGCCGCCGGGTCCCCGCTGAGCGTCCACGGCACCGCGCCCACGTGCCCGTCCACCTTCACCAGCTGGTGCATGGCCTCCGCCCACCGCTCCCCGCGCACCAGGAACCAGACCAGCAGATGGCGTACGTGCGCCAGCATCGGGTCGTCGGACCGGGCCGAGTGCACCGCGTACAGCGCGCCGTCCATCGCCTTCGACACCACCGCCGTACGGAAGAAGTCCTGTACGAGCACCATGTCCGGCACGTGCTCGTACACCGCGAACAGCGGCAGCGCCGCGAGCAGCGAGCCACGCGGGGCGCGCGCCGCGGCCGTCGTCGCGAAGTGGTCGGCCTCCTCGCGCGAACCGTGCCACTTCTCGCACCAGTAGTGCAGGGCCGCCAGATGCGCCCCCATGTGCTGCGGCGCGCGGTCGATGACCTGCGCCCACACCTGGTCGAACTGCTCGTGGCTGTAGCCGAGGCCGCGGGCCACGGCCAGCTGCGTGATGTACGGGACGGGGTCGCCCGGAGCGAGCAGCGCCGCCTCCTCGGTGACCTTCCGCGCCTCCTCCAAGATGATCCGGAAGTCGTCGGTCCCGGCCGCCGAGGACCGCCACGCCTGCTGCACCAGGAACTCCGCGTGCACGGCCGCGCCGCCCGCGTCCTTCGGGGCCTCCGCCCGCCAGGTCCGCAGCCACGCCCCGCCGACGCCCGGCCGCTCCTGGAGCTCCAGGGACGCGGCGCCCGCGAAGGCCTGGACGCGCTGCCAGCGCACCTCGCCGTCCTTGTCGGTGGCGGCGAGCAGCCGGGACGCCGCCCCCCAGTCCTGGGTGGCCTGGACGACGTCGAGCACGTGCAGCAGCTCGTCGTCCGCGCCCGGCAGCCGTACGTCCTGGTCCTCCTGCCGCACGAACCCGTACGTCTCCGGGTCCGCCGCGTCCGGCGACCCCGGCGCCGCCAACCGGATCCCGCCCCCGCCACCGCGGCGGCGCGCCAGATAGGGACCGAGTACGGCGAACAGCATGCCCAGCGCGATCAGGAACCAGAGAATCTCCATGCGTCCATTGTCCAGGACACCGGATGAGACGATCGCGGCGCCGGGGGTCGTCCGGGACTACGCTCCTGACCATGAGCGACCAGCACTCCCACCAGAGCTTCGAGACCCGCGCGATCCACGCGGGCAACACCGCCGACCCGCTGACCGGCGCGGTCGTCCCGCCCATCTACCAGGTGTCCACCTACAAGCAGGACGGCGTGGGCGGGCTGCGCGGCGGTTACGAGTACAGCCGCAGCGCCAACCCCACCCGTACCGCCCTGGAGGAGAACCTGGCGGCCCTGGAGGGCGGCCGGCGCGGTCTCGCCTTCGCCTCCGGCCTGGCCGCCGAGGACTGCCTGCTGCGCACGCTCCTCGCGCCCGGCGACCACGTGGTCATCCCGAACGACGCCTACGGCGGCACGTTCCGGCTCTTCGCCAAGGTCGTGGAGCGCTGGGGCGTGGACTTCTCGGTGGCGAACACCTCCGACATCGACGCGGTGCGGGACGCCGTCAACGAGCGTACGAAGCTGATCTGGGTCGAGACCCCGTCGAACCCGCTCCTCGGCATCACCGACATCGAGGCCGTCGCGGGCGTCGCCCGCCAGGCCGGCGTGAAGCTCGTCGTCGACAACACCTTCGCCTCGCCGTACCTCCAGCAGCCGCTGGCGCTCGGCGCGGACGTCGTCGTGCACTCGCTCACCAAGTACATGGGCGGGCACTCGGACGTCGTCGGCGGCGCGCTGGTGACGGCCGACGAGGCGCTCGGTGAGGAGCTCGCGTACCACCAGAACGCGATGGGCGCGGTCGCCGGACCCTTCGACTCGTGGATCGTGCTGCGCGGCATCAAGACCCTCGCGGTCCGCATGGACCGGCACAGCGAGAACGCGGAGAAGATCGTCGAGATGCTGACCCAGCACCCGAAGGTCACCCAGGTGCTCTACCCGGGTCTCCCGGAGCACCCGGGGCACGAGGTCGCGGCCAAGCAGATGCGGTCCTTCGGCGGCATGGTCTCGTTCCGCGTGGAGGGCGGCGAGGAGGCGGCCGTCGAGGTCTGCAACCGTGCGCAGCTCTTCACGCTCGGTGAGTCCCTCGGCGGCGTCGAGTCCCTCATCGAGCACCCCGGCCGGATGACCCACGCGAGCGTGGCGGGCTCCGCCCTCGAAGTGCCGGCCGACCTGGTCCGCCTCTCGGTGGGCATCGAGAACGTCGACGACCTGCTGGCCGACCTGCGCCTGGCGCTGGGCTAGCAGCCGGTTCCGTACGGAGGGTCCGGCCACCCCGCGGGAGGGGGCCGGGCCCTTCGCCGTTCACGGCGGAGTGCCGGGTCCTCCGGCTCGTTCACGTCCCGGGCAGCGGGTCCTTCAGGTAGCCGCGGACCTCCTCGCGGAACTCGGGGGTGTCCGTGTGCTCGTGTACGGACACGGCGTGCTCGACGGCCGCGCGAAGGACTTCCTCCTCCTCGCCCGAGATGTACAGCGAGCAGCCGGAGACGCTCGGGGCGTCCCGGCAGTCGGATGCTTTCCTGGCCATGGCGACCTCCAGACAGACCCCCTCGTTCCAGGCTAGGCCCGTCCTCACCACCCTTCGAGCGGTGGTGTCGTCTCCGCCGGCGGGACCTCCCACGGCCGGGCCGCGGACGCCCACACCACGAACGCGAGTACGGCGACCGCGCCGAGGAACCAGAGCACCCGGCGTACCGTCCGGGCGCGGTGAGCCCGCCGGGCCCCGCGTTCCGCCGCCCGCCGCGCGAGGTCGCCCGGGACCGGCGGATGCGCGGTGTCGAGGAGCCGGCGGACCGCGGCCTCCTTGTCCTCGTGCCGGGTCACGCGGCCGTCTCCCCAGGGGCGCCGCTCCGTCCGGCCGCCGCCCTCAGCGCGGCCACGGATCGGGCGCAGACCGCGCGGACGCGTGCCTCCGGCAGGCCGAGCAGTGCCGCGACCTGCTCCTCGGCGACCCCCTCGTACAGCCGGAGGACGACGACGAGCCGTTCCTGCGGGTGGAGGGCGGAGAGCACCCCGCCCCGGCCGCCGCGGTGCCGCCAGGCGGTGCGGGCGAAGCGGGCGGCGAGGTCGCGCCGGGTGAGGTCGTACGGGTCCTCGTCACGCAACCGGTCCCAGCGCGCGTACGTGTGCGCGAGGGAGACGGTCAGCAGGGCCTGGGCGTGCGGGTTGCGGCTGCGGGTCTCGGCGGTGAGGAGGGTCGCGGCGTGCAGCAGCCGGCCCGCCGCCCCGGCGACGAACGCCTCGAACTCCTGGGCGCGGTAGGCACGTTCGGCGCGGCGGGCGCGTTCGGTACGTCCGGCGCCCGCGCCGCTCCGATGCTCTCGTACGTCCTCTCGCACGTCCTCATCTGAGGGCAGCGGGGGTGCGGGGTCAAGAGGTCGGCGCGGACTCGCTCGGTCCCTCGGTCGCGGCGGTGGCCCCGGACTCGCCCCCGGCGTGGCCGGTGTGGGCCGACTGCCGTACGGACAGGGCGGTGTTGAAGCGGGTGAGCAGGGTGCAGAAGGACTCCCGCTCGTCCGGCGTCCAGCCGTCCGTGACCTCCACCATCAGCTGGCGGCGCGAGGAACGGACCTCCTCGAGACGGGCCAGTCCGCGCGGCGAGAGCTGGAGGACGACGGCCCGTCCGTCCTCCGGGTGCGAAGTGCGCTTCACCAGGCCGGTGTCGACGAGCGGGGCGACCTGGCGGGTGACGGTCGACGAGTCGATGCCCATGCCCGCCGCGAGCGCCTTGACGCCCATCGGGCCTTCCTGGTCGAGCCTGTTGAGGAGGAGGTACGCGGCCCGGTCCATCGAGTTCCGCAGCTGGCCCGTGCCGCCGAGGCGGGTCTGCTCGGCCCGGCGGGCGAAGACGGCCACCTGGTGCTGGAGGGCATCGAGGAGACCGGGGTCGAGCTCAGTCGTCATGTCCTGAGATGTGGGCATGGCTGTGGGTCTCTCTCGTGCGGGGGTGGTCGGTCGGTGGGGGACAGAGTACGCGGCCCCGGGGAGGTCCGTACCGGCGCTGCGCAAACCAGTTGGGCCCCCGTCCGCCGGGCGGCCACGAGGGCCGTGAGCTGCGAGACTTGGTGTCATGAGCTTCCGTACGCCAGACCCCTTGCACCGGCTGATGCTCGACGATGTGCGGGGGGCCCAGAAGATGTTGTCGGGGGTGGCCCGGATGACGGCGATGGAGGGCAGCCGCCATCTGTCGTCGCTGGTGGGGGCGCCGGTGCAGCTCAAGTGCGAGAACCTCCAGCGGACCGGTTCCTTCAAACTGCGCGGGGCGTACGTACGGATCGCCGGGCTTCGGCCCGAGGAGCGGGCCGCCGGGGTCGTCGCGGCCTCGGCCGGCAACCACGCGCAGGGCGTCGCGCTCGCCTCGCAGCTCCTCGGGGTGCACGCGACCGTCTTCATGCCGGTGGGCGCCCCGCTGCCGAAGGTCGCGGCGACCCGGGAGTACGGCGCCGACGTCCGGATGCACGGCCATGTCGTGGACGAGACGCTGGCGGCGGCGGAGCGGTACGCGCGGGAGACCGGCGCCGTGTTCATCCACCCCTTCGACCACCCCGACATCATCGTGGGGCAGGGCACGGTGGGCCTGGAGATCCTGGAGCAGTGCCCTGAGGTCAGGACGATCCTCGTGGGCGTCGGCGGCGGTGGTCTCGCGGCCGGCGTCGGACTCGCGGTGAAGTCGGTGCGCCCGGACGTGAAGGTGATCGGCGTACAGGCGGAGGGCGCGGCCGCGTACCCGCCGTCGCTGGCCGCCGGGCATCCGGTGGTGGTCGACTCGCCGGTGACGATGGCGGACGGGATCAAGGTGGGGCGGCCGGGCGACGTGCCGTTCGCGCTGGTCCAGGAGTACGTCGACGACGTCGTCACGGTCTCCGAGGACGCGCTGTCCTCGGCGCTGCTGCTCTGCCTGGAGCGGGCGAAACTGGTCGTCGAGCCGGCGGGTGCCAGCCCGGTGGCGGCCCTGCTCAGCGACCCGAAGGCCTTCAAGGGGCCGGTCGTGGCGGTGCTGTCCGGCGGGAACGTCGATCCGCTGCTGCTCCAGCGCATCCTGCGGCACGGCATGGCCGCGGGAGGCCGCTATCTGAGCCTGCGGCTGCGGGTCACGGACCGGCCGGGGGTCCTGGCGACCCTGCTCGCGGTGCTCACGGTGGCCGACGCGAACGTCCTGGACGTCAGCCACGTACGGACCGACCCGCGGCTCGGCCTGACGGAGGCGGAGGTCGAGCTGCACCTGGAGACGAAGGGCCCGGAGCACTGCCGGGAGGTCGAGGACGCGCTGCGGGACGCGGGGTACACAGTCCTGACCTGACCATGATCATGTGGCGCGGGTCACAAATTCGGTGGGCGAGCGGGGCCCACCGCTCCTAGGATCGGTGGGAAACGCCTCCTCTCCCCAGGAGAACCCACATGCCAGGCGCGATCCATGCCGAGGGTCTGGTGAAGACCTTCGGCGACGTACGAGCTCTGGACGGCGTGGACCTCGACGTGCCCGAGGGCACGGTCCTGGGTCTGCTCGGACCGAACGGCGCGGGGAAGACGACCGCCGTCCGCGTGCTGACCACGCTCCTCCAGCCGGACAGCGGGAGGGCCTTCGTCGCGGGCGTCGACGTCCTCAAGCACCCGGAACAGGTGCGCCGCTCGATCGGTCTCTCCGGCCAGTTCGCGGCCGTCGACGAGTACCTGACCGGCCGCGAGAACCTGCAGATGGTCGGGCAGCTCTACCAGATGAAGGCGAAGGCCGCGAAGCAGCGGGCCGGCGAACTCCTCGACCGCTTCAACCTCTCCGACGCCGCCGACCGCCCCGCGAAGACGTACTCCGGCGGCATGCGCCGCCGTCTCGACCTCGCGGCGGCCCTGGTCGTCTCCCCGCCGGTCATGTTCATGGACGAGCCGACCACCGGCCTCGACCCCCGCAACCGGCAGGGGCTGTGGGAGGTCATCAAGGAACTCGTCGCGGGCGGTACGACCCTGCTCCTCACCACCCAGTACCTGGAGGAGGCCGACCACCTCGCGCACGACATCTGCGTCGTCGACCAGGGCAAGGTCATCGCGCGCGGCACCTCCGACCAGCTCAAGGCCCAGACCGGCGGCGAGCGCGTCGAGGTCGTCGTCCACGAACGGGAGATGATCACCGGCGCCCGTGACGTCCTCGCCCGCTACGGCCTCGCGGGCATCGGCCACGGCGAGGTCTCCGTCGAGGACCACACCCGCAAGCTCACCGTCCCCGTCACCGGCGGCGCCAAGCTGCTCGCCGAGGTCATCCGCGACCTGGACGCCCTCGGCGTCGAGATCGACGACATCGGTCTGCGCCGCCCCACCCTCGACGACGTCTTCATCTCCCTGACCGGCCACGCGGCCGAGCGGGCGGACGAGGAGAACGGCGAGTCGGCGCGGCCCGGCAGCGGCGGCAGTGGCAGCACGCACACGAAGGACGTGACCACGTGAGCACCATGAACGACTCCCTGGTCATCGCCCGACGGAACCTGATCCGCATGACCAGGATCCCGGAGATGATCCTGTTCGGGCTGATCCAGCCCGTGATGTTCGTGATCCTCTTCACGTACGTCTTCGGCGGCTCCATGCAGATCGGCGACACCACCGACCCGGCCGTCTACAAGAACTTCCTGATGGCCGGCATCTTCGCGCAGACGGTCACCTTCGCCACGGCCGGCGCGGGCGCGGGCATCGCGGACGACATGCACAAGGGCCTCATCGACCGGTTCCGCTCGCTGCCGATGGCACGCGGTGCGGTGCTGACCGGCCGTACCATCGCGGACCTGGTGCAGACCGCGCTGACGCTGCTGGTCCTCGCGGTCGTCGCCCTGATCATCGGCTGGCGCCCCGGCTACGCGGAGCCGACCAACATCGGCAAGATCCTCGCCGGGTTCGGGCTGCTGCTCCTCCTCGGCTACGCCTTCACGTGGATCGGCGCCCTCATCGGCCTCTCCGTCCGTACCCCGGAGGCGGCGACGTCCGGCGGCCTGATCTGGCTCTTCCCGGTCACCTTCATCTCGAACGCGTTCGTGGACTCCAGCAAGCTGCCCGGCTGGCTCCAGCCCATCGCGGAGTGGAACCCGTTCAGCGCGACCGTGCAGGCGTGCCGCACCCTGTTCGGAGACCCGGGCGTCTCCCCGTCCGACGCGTGGCCGATGCAGCACCCGGTGTGGGCGTCGCTGATCTACTCGATCCTGATCATCGCCGTCTTCCGCACGCTCGCCGTCCGCAAGTACCGCCGGGCCGACGGCTAGCTCCCGGCCGTCGGACCAGGGCCGGGATCGCGTGTATCGGGGGCGTATCGAAAATCGCATACGCCCCCGCAACGGCCCTTCCGCTCCCATGGGGGGATGAGTCACCACGCACCCCTCCCCGCACCGCCCCGCCGCACACGCGGGATCGTGCTCGTCGGCCTGGCGGTCCTCGCCCTGGCGAGTGCCCTGTACGTCATCCGGCGGCCGCTCATGATGTCCGCTCCGAGGTGCATGGCCGGGCGGTGGCACGGCTGCCTCGACACGTTCAACGGCGTGGTGCTCATGACGCTGGTCACGGTGCCGTTGGCCGTGCTCGTGGCATGGGTCCTGGCGCGCCGAAGGCGGGCGGCCGGCGTCGCGGGGGCATGGCGGATGTCGCTGGCCGAGGTGGGCATGGTCCACGGGACGGTGCCGTTCGTGTGGCTGACCATGATGCCGGGCGGCGGGGCGGGCGTCGTCCCCGCGCGGGTGAGCCTGGTACCGCTGCGGGACCTGGTCACCATGGGGCCGCTGGGGATCGTCGGCAACCTGCTGGTCTTCGCGGCGCTGGGGTTCTTCGCCCCGATGCGGTTCGCGGCGCTGGCGTCCGTGCGGCGGGTCCTGGCCCTCGGGGCGGGCTGCTCGATCCTCGTCGAGACCGCGCAGTACGCCCTGAGCCTCGACCGGGTGACCTCCGTGGACGACGTACTGGTCAACGCCACCGGCGCCCTACTGGCCGGCCTCGCCTCCCGCCGCTGGTGGCGCACCCCGGCGGAAGCGCCGGCGACAGCACCGGCGGCGGGCCGGGCTGCTTAGGCTTCGGGCATGCGCGTACTGATCGTGGAGGACGAGCCCTACCTGGCCGAGGCCGTCCGTGACGGTCTCCGCCTCGAAGCGATCGCCGCCGACATCGCGGGCGACGGCGACTCCGCCCTGGAACTGCTCAGCGTCAACTCCTACGACCTCGCGGTCCTCGACCGCGACATCCCCGGCCCCTCCGGCGACGAGGTCGCCCGGCGCATCGTCGCCTCCGGCAGCGGCATGCCGATCCTCATGCTCACCGCCGCCGACCGCATCGACGACAAGGCGTCCGGGTTCGAGCTCGGCGCCGACGACTACCTCACCAAGCCCTTCGAGCTGCGGGAGCTCGTGCTGCGGCTGCGGGCGCTCGACCGCAGACGCGGGTACGCCAGGCCCCCGGTCCGCGAGATCGCGGGCCTGCGGCTCGACCCCTTCCGCCGGGAGGTCTTCCGCGACGGACGTTACGTCGCGCTCACCCGCAAACAGTTCGCCGTCCTCGAAGTCCTCGTGGCCGCCGAGGGCGGGGTCGTCAGCGCCGAGGAACTGCTCGAACGGGCCTGGGACGAGAACGCCGACCCCCTCACCAACGCCGTCCGCATCACCGTCTCCGCCCTGCGCAAACGGCTCGGCGAACCCTGGGCCATCGCCACGGTGCCGGGAGTCGGCTACCGCATCGACACGGGTACGGCCACCCCAAGCCCCGGCGGTACGCATGGATAGGCGCCGCCCCGGGCTCAGCGTCCGTCTGAAGCTCACCCTCACCTACGCCGGTTTCCTCGCCGTCGCCGGCGCGATCCTGCTCGCCGTGGTGTGGGGGTACCTCCTGCGCTACGTACCCGACAACCCGCAGGGCCTGCTCGGGGTCTCCCCGAACCGCTGGCTCCTCGTGCGCACCTTCTTCCCCGCCGCGGCCGTGGCGATGGGCTTCCTGCTCCTGTTCGGCCTCGTCGGGGGATGGCTCCTCGCCGGCCGGATGCTCGCGCCGCTCACCCGGATCACGGACGCGGCGCGGCTGGCCGGGAGCGGGTCGCTGTCCCACCGGATCCGCATGGAGGGCCGCCAGGACGAGTTCCGGGACCTCTCCGACGTGTTCGACTCGATGCTCGAACAGCTCGAGTCGCATGTGGCCGAGCAGCAGCGGTTCGCCGCGAACGCCTCCCACGAACTGCGCACCCCGCTGGCCATCTCGCGGGCGCTCCTCGACGTCGCCCGCAAGGACCCCACCCGGGACCGGGGCGAACTCGTCGAACGCCTCCATACGGTCAACACGCGCGCGATCGACCTCACCGAGGCCCTCCTGCTGCTCAGCCGCAGCGACCGCGGCACCTTCACCCGCGAGGGCGTCGACCTCTCCCTCGTCGCCGAGGAGGCCGCGGAGACCCTGCTCCCCCTCGCCGAACAGCGCGGGATCACCCTCGCCGTCACCGGCGGAACGACCCGGACCAGCGGCTCCGCGGAACTCCTGCTGCGGATGGTGACGAACCTCGTCCAGAACGCCCTCGTCCACAACCTCCCCGCCGGCGGCACCGTGACGGTCCACACCGAGGCGCGGGGGGAGGCGAGCGTGCTGCGGGTCGAGAACACGGGTCATCCGCTCCCACCGGAACTGGTGCCGACCCTCACCGAACCCTTCCAGCGCGGCACGGAACGGGTACGCACCGACGAGCACGCCGGCGTCGGCCTCGGTCTGGCCATCGTGCACAGCGTCGTCCGCGCCCACGACGGGACCCTCGACCTCGCCCCCCGCCCCACCGGCGGCCTCCTCGTCACGGTCCGGCTCCCCGCTACCCCGTAGGCAAGACGGAGGGCCGGACCCCAGGGGATCCGGCCCGACGTAGAGATCAGGTGCCTCAGCCGGTGTACGGCTTCGCGCTGAGGATCTTCACCGCGGCCTTCTTGCCGTTCGGCAGCTCGTACTCGGCGTCCTCACCGGCCTTCTTGCCGTTGACGCCGACGCCCAGCGGCGACTGCGGCGAGTACGTCTCGATGTCACCGCTCGCGTACTCGCGGGAGGCGAGCAGGAAGGTCATCGTGTCGTTCTCGTCGCCGTCGAAGGCGATCGTGACGACCATGCCGGGCTCGACGACACCGTCGTCCGCGGGGGCCTCGCCGACCTTGGCGTGCTCCAGGAGCTGGGTGAGCTGGCGGATGCGGAGCTCCTGCTTGCCCTGCTCCTCCTTGGCCGCGTGGTACCCGCCGTTCTCGCGCAGGTCGCCCTCTTCGCGTGCCGCGGCGATCTTGACGGTGATCTCGGTACGCGCGGGACCAGACAGGTACTCAAGCTCGTCCTTGAGCTTGTTGTACGCCTCCTGGGTGAGCCAGGTGACGTTGTCGCTGGTCTGGGTCACGGGTGCTCCTCGTAGGTACTGGGAATACAAAGCATCGCCCTACACGGGAAAGCTGTGCTGTCCCGGGTGGGCGAAACCACGAGCCTAACAATGAGTGGCGAAAAGCGGGAGGACATAACCATCAGCGATGGTGTCCTCGCAGGTCACCGCGGTGACTCGCCGGGACTCGACACCGGCTCCCTACCCACCGCTACCGGGCCGTACACCCGATGAGCTCGGCACTCGTCGCGTGGGCGGTCGTACGCAGCGAGAAGACGCTGTCGACCCGGCCGGCGGGGTCGTCGATCCTCACGTCCTTGCGGGCCACCTCGGCGCCGTCCTCGGAGCGTGAGCGCAGCGTGCAGACGCCCTTGACGCCCTCGTCCTTGCGGATCTCCAGATGCACCTGGACCTCCGTGGCGCTCACCACATCGAACTTGATCATCTCGGCGCTGATCCTGCTGTCGACGACGTGGTGCCAGCCGAACCAGCCCAGCATGCCGAGGAAGAGGACGCCGAGGACCGCGCCCGTGACCTTGAGCTTGCGGTCGGCCCGCTCGTCCGCCGAGCGCCCGTAGCGCCCCTCGGGCAGCTGCTCGCGCACCGCGCTCATGATCGATCCTCTCGAAGCCGGGGGGTGGCGGAATTTTCCCTCCCCCGATTCCGTCACTATAGAGACCACGCTCCGCGTCGAATCACTGAGGATCGAGTCTTGACTGAGCAGCTGCGACTGATGGCCGTTCACGCCCACCCCGACGACGAGTCGAGCAAGGGTGCGGCGACGATGGCCAAGTACGTGTCCGAGGGGGTGGACGTCATGGTGGTGACGTGCACGGGCGGCGAGCGCGGCTCGGTCCTCAACCCCCGGCTTCAGGGTGACCCCTACATCGAGGCGAACATCCACGAGGTGCGCCGCAAGGAGATGGACGAGGCCCGCGAGATCCTCGGCGTCTCCCAGGAATGGCTGGGCTTCGTCGACTCGGGTCTTCCCGAGGGCGACCCGCTGCCCCCGCTCCCCGAGGGCTGCTTCGCCCTGGAGGACGTCGACACGGCGGCCGGGGCGCTTGTCCGCAAGATCCGCGCGTTCCGTCCGCAGGTCGTCACGACCTACGACGAGAACGGCGGGTACCCGCACCCCGACCACATCATGACCCACAAGATCACGATGGTGGCCTTCGACGGCGCGACCGACACCGAGAAGTACCCGGAGGCCGAGTTCGGCCCGGTCTGGCAGCCCCTGAAGCTCTACTACAACCAGGGCTTCAACCGTCCCCGCACCACCGCCCTGCACGAGGCGCTGCTCGCCCGGGGCCTGGAGTCGCCGTACGGGGAGTGGCTGGAGCGCTGGAAGGAGTTCGAGCGCACCGAGCGGACGCTGACCACCTTCGTGCCCTGCGCCGAGTTCTTCGAGACCCGCGACAAGGCCCTGATCGCCCACCGCACCCAGATCGACCCCGACGGCGGCTGGTTCCGGGTCCCGATGGAGATCCAGCAGGAGGTCTGGCCGACGGAGGAGTACGAGCTCAGCAAGGCGCTCGTCCCGACCTCCCTCCCCGAGGAAGATCTCTTCGCGGGCATCCGCGACAATGCCTGACATGAGCGCACACCTGGCACTGACCCAGCTTGTCCCCTTCGCCGCCGAAGAGCTGGACAAGAACAAGGTGACCCCCGGCGTCCTCGGCTTCGTCGTCTTCGCGGTCCTGGCCCTCGCGGTCTGGCAGCTGATGAAGTCGATGAATCGCCACATGGGCAAGGTCTCCTTCGAGGAGGCCCCGGACCCGGCGGCCCCGACCGCCCCCGCGGACGCGAAGGCCGGCAAGGCGGCGGCAGGCGAGTAGCCGTACCCCGCGAAATCTCAGGGCCCCGGGATCTCCCGGGGCCCTGAGTCATGCCCGGCCCCGGTTCCTGCCCGGTCCCGGCCCCGTTTCTGCCCGGCCCCGGTTCCGCGAACACGTGTCCCGCGCGACGCGTGGGGCCGCGGGGGCGCGGAGCGGGTCGACCGTTGTCCCGCCCGGCCCCGCGGGGTTTCGCGCCGTACCGAACGCCCGACCTTCGATCTCACGTCCGGTGGCGTTCATCTGCCGAATAGCGCATCAGAGTGATCAGCCGGAACCAATCCATTTTCCGGCAGTTGATCAGCGTGCTTCGGTCAACGGAGCATTCCAGGGCCCTCCAGCTCAAGAAGGAAATCTCGTGATCAAGAAGGTTCTCGCCACCGCGGCAGTTGCGGCCTCCGTCGTCGGTATGTCCGCTGCCACGGCGACTGCGGCGGCTGATGACGGCAACAGCACCAACGTCATCGGCAACACGTCGAAGCAGGCCATCGGCAGCAACTCCACCGGCGGCTACATGAGCCCGAACTTCGGCCTCATCAACGGTGGCGTCCTGCACTGCTTCGATGTCCAGGACATCACCGCCCAGGTGCCGATCATCAACATCATTGCCGTCAACGTGGACGACGTTCTGAGCCCGAAGCAGAACATGACGTGCACCCAGAACTCGGTCGAGCAGCAGCAGAACAACCCGCTGTCGGACCTCGTCGACCTCCTGGCGGACAACGGCAACACCGACGTCAGCTGACGTCAGCCTCATCGCTGAGCGGCCCTGTCCTTCGCAGCTCCACTGCGAAGGCCGGGGCCGCTCCGCCGTGCCGGAGCCCCGACCGTACGACGCCCCCTGTGGCGTACGGGCGGGGCTCAGCCGTTGTGCGCGAGGATGGGGGCATGGCGAACAGACTGGCCCATGAGACGTCCCCGTACCTCCTCCAGCACGCCGACAACCCGGTCGACTGGTGGCCCTGGTCGGCCGAGGCGTTCGAGGAGGCGCGCCGCCGCGATGTTCCCGTGCTGCTCAGCGTCGGCTACAGCAGCTGCCACTGGTGTCATGTGATGGCGCACGAGTCCTTCGAGGACGACGCCACCGCCGCCCACGTCAACGAGCACTTCGTCGCCGTCAAGGTCGACCGCGAGGAGCGCCCCGACGTCGACGCCGTCTACATGGAGGCCGTGCAGGCGGCGACCGGGCAGGGCGGCTGGCCCATGACGGTCTTCCTCACCCCGGACGCCGAGCCGTTCTACTTCGGTACGTACTTCCCGCCCGAGCCCCGGCACGGCATGCCCTCCTTCGGTGACGTCCTCGACGGCGTCTCCCGCGCCTGGACCGAGCGCCGCGACGAGGTCGGCGAGGTCGCCGGCAACATCGTCAAGGACCTCTCGTCCCGCTCCCTGGCCTACGGCGGCGACGGCGTCCCCGGCGAGGCCGAACTGGCCCAGGCCCTGCTCGGCCTCACCCGGGACTACGACTCCCGCAGCGCCGGCTTCGGCGGCGCGCCCAAGTTCCCGCCGTCGATGGTGCTGGAGTTCCTGCTGCGCCACCATGCCCGCACGGGTGCCGAAGGCGCCCTGCAGATGGCCGCCGACACCTGCGCGGCGATGGCCCGCGGCGGTATCTACGACCAGCTCGGCGGCGGCTTCGCCCGCTACGCCGTGGACCGCGACTGGGTCGTGCCCCATTTCGAGAAGATGCTCTACGACAACGCCCTGCTCTGCCGGGTGTACGCGCACCTGTGGCGGGTCACCGGCGACGACCTGGCCCGGCGGGTCGCGCTGGAGACCGCCGACTTCATGGTCGGCGAACTGCGCACCGCGGAGGGCGGGTTCGCCTCGGCGCTCGACGCCGACTCCGACGACGGGACGGGACGGCACGTCGAGGGCGCGTACTACGTCTGGACGCCGGCGCAGCTGACCGAGGTGCTGGGCGAGGAGGACGCCCGCGTCGCCGCCCGGTACTTCCAAGTGACCGAGGAGGGGACCTTCGAGGAGGGCGCCTCCGTCCTCCAGCTCCCCGAGGGCACGGGCCCGGTCGACGCCGACCGGATCGCCTCGATCAAGGAGCGGCTCCTCGCCGCCCGCGCGCGGCGGCCCCGCCCCGGCCGCGACGACAAGGTGGTCGCCGCCTGGAACGGCCTCGCGATCGCCGCCCTCGCCGAGACCGGTGCCTTCTTCGACCGCCCCGACCTGGTCGAACGCGCCACCGAGGCCGCCGACCTGCTCGTGCGCGTCCACATGGGAGAGGGCGCGCGGCTCTCCCGTACCTCCAAGGACGGCAGGGTCGGGGCCAACGCCGGAGTGCTCGAGGACTACGCGGACACCGCGGAGGGCTTCCTCGCGCTCGCCGGGGTCACCGGCGAGGGCGTGTGGCTGGAGTTCGCCGGCTTCCTCCTGGACATCGTGCTCGACCAGTTCGTCGCCGAGGGCGGGGCGCTGTACGACACGGCCCACGACGCGGAGACCCTGATCCGGCGGCCGCAGGACCCCACCGACAGCGCGGCCCCGTCCGGTTGGACGGCCGCCGCCGGCGCGCTCCTCTCGTACGCCGCCCACACCGGCTCGGAGGCCCACCGGGCAGCCGCCGAGGGCGCCCTCGGCGTCGTCAAGGCCCTGGGGCCGCGCGCTCCCCGCTTCA
This sequence comes from Streptomyces sp. NPDC002773, assembly GCF_040295605.1. NCBI lineage: Bacteria > Bacillati > Actinomycetota > Actinomycetes > Kitasatosporales > Streptomycetaceae > Streptomyces > Streptomyces sp. NPDC002773. The sequence continues at coordinate 57,549 of NZ_JBEOVO010000028.1, read as the reverse complement.
TCGGCTGGGGCCTGGCCACCGCGGAGGCGCTGCTCGACGGGCCGCGCGAGGTCGCGGTGGCCGGCCCCGCCGGGGACGACCTCGCCCGCGCCCTGCACCGCACCGCCCTCCTTGCGCCCGCGCCCGGCGCGGTCGTCGCCTTCGGCACCCCGGACAGCGACGAGTTCCCGCTGCTCAGGGACCGCCCGCTGGTGAACGGGGGAGCGGCCGCGTACGTGTGCCGGCACTTCACCTGTGACGCGCCGACGACGGACCCGGCCGAGCTGGCACACAAGCTCGGCCGCTGACCGGCGCCCGACCGGGCCGGCGGGCTACGCGCAGACGAGCGAAGCGCCGCCGGCGGGCCGGTACTCGGCCTGGGGGATCTCACTGGACGGGTTGGGGCGGGCCGGCGGCAGCGGCTCGTCCGCGCGCAGCCGCGCGAACACCTCCTCGGCGTGCGCCGTGTTCCAGGCGACCGCGGACCCGGCGCCCTTGACGGTCTCGAAGCGGAGTACGGGCACGGTCGCGAACTCCATCCGGTCCGGGGTGAGGTTCCGCAGGCGCAGGGCGAGGAACAACAGGTCCAGGTTCGACAGCCCCCGATGGTCCGCGACCCTCGGCCCGCGCAGCACCGAGGCGAACGCCATCAGCTTCACCGGGTCCGCCAGCAGGTCCGAGCGCACCTTCCGCAGGGTGTTGACGACGAACTGCTGCTGTTTGCGGATCCGTCCGAAGTCCATCTGCCCGTCGGCTCGCCGCGAGCGCACGTACTGGAGGGCCTCTCCGCCACCGACGTACGTGGTGCCCCGCGCGAGGTCGATGCCGGTGACCGTGTCCTTCAGCGGCTCCTTGGCGCAGATCGGCACGCCGTCGTCGAACTGGTCCACCACGTCCATGAACCGGCGGAAGTCGATCTCGAGATAGCGGTGCACGGGGAGCCGCGTCGTCCTCTCGACCATCTCCATCGCGTACGACGGCCCGCCTTCGGCCCAGGCGCCGTTGAGCTTCGCCGCGTGGGTGTCGTGCGGCGCGCCCGTCCTCCGGTCCCGGTGGCCGGCGGGGAACTCGGTGAGCGAGTCGCGCGGCAGCCCGAGGACGCTGACCCGCCTGTGGTCGGCGGAGACGTGCACGAGCATCATCACGTCGGTGCAGCCGCACTCCTTGCCGCCGAGCCGGTACTCCTCCTTCTCCCACGCGGTCACGCCCTTCCGGGTGTCGAGACCGACCACCAGGATGTTGAGCCCGCGGCTCGGGGACGGCAGGGCGGGAGACGGCAGGGCGGCGGGGGCGGCGGCGAACGCGCCGGAACCGAGAGCGACGAGCGCCGCGGCGGCGAGCACGAGTCGCCGCGGGCGCATGAATTTCCTGACGGACACGGGCGTACACCACCGCAGCTCGGGAATGTGGACCCGCACATTAAGTCGATTATCGTCGTACGCGGGTTCGCCACGCGATATCGGCCGAACGAATCACTCTTCTGCGGGGTCTGTGGAATGATGCGGGAAGCACATCGGATGGGAGGGGAAGATGGCGCCCGATCCCGGCAAATGGGAGCGGATGGCCTTCATTCCGAAGAGCCGTTATGTGGTGGACCCGCCACCCGCTGACCGAGAACCGTTCCCTCTCTACTCCTCGCTGGTGCAGCGGTGGGCCCTGGCGGGCCGCACGGTGCCAGGAGTCCCCGATCACGAGTGGGAGCGGCTGCTGAGGACGCCGATCTGGCCGCGCTGAGTCGGCATGCGCACGGCGTACGGCGTAATTCGGTGAATACGATGGAGTGAATGCCGCCGGTCGGCGATCTGGTCGGTCCGCTTGCGTGTCATGGTGCTCAGCGATGTGTGCAGCGGAAGCCGGGGGGCATGAATGCGCCCCGTGTGGTCACGAAAGCCGTGAATAGTCTTCCGCCGCAGAAAGGATCCAGACGAAATGAAGTGCAAGAAGGCTGCGGCCGTCGTCGCCGGAATCATCATGGCCATGGGTGTGGCGTCGCCCGCCTTCGCGGACTCGGGGGCGCAGGGCCTGGCCGCCGGTTCGCCGGGCCTCCTTTCCGGGAACGTCGTCCAGGTCCCGATCCACGCGCCGATCAACGTCTGCGGCAACTCGGTCAACGTCATCGGTCTGCTGAACCCGACCTACGGCAACGTCTGCATCAACGCCTGACGCCCGTGCCCCCTCGCGGGGGCGCGAACCGAGGGGCCGGACCCGGAAGGCGCCCATCACGCCTGCCGGGCCCGGCCTTTCGTCATGCCTCCTTCGCACGCCTCCTGGGAGGGAACACGGGCCGCCGGCGGCGACTGCGGCGGCGACGGAAGGGCGGTCGCCGGACCGGTCGCGGGCCGGAAGCCGTCGGACCGGCCGGGGAGACGGAGCGCCGGCAGCCCCTTGCGCAGGGCGTGGCGGAGCCAGGCCCAGGTCATGGCGAGGCCGGGCGCGGGATCGTCGGCGGCGAACCAGGCCGTCTCCACGCGCCGCGACACGTCGCCGGACTCCGCGGCCGGTTCCGCGGCCGCTTCCGCAGTCGGTTCCGCGACCGGTATCGCGTCCGTCTCCGTACCGCCTGCGCATCCGTACCGCGCACCGCCCTCGCTGCCGCGTTCGGCGTCGGGGCGGCGGCGCGGGGAGGTGAGCACGGCCAGCGCCGCGTAGTTCTCCACCACGAACCGGCGCCCGTACGCGGGGGAGTACGGCGGGACCTGGCGCCCGGTCAGGTCCAGATGCATCGCGCGGACGACGTCGAGTCCTTCGCGGTCGGCGAAGAGCCGGAACTGGGCGCCGGGGCGCGGGTTGAAGTCGAGCAGGTGGTACGTGCCCGTCGACCGGTCGAGCCGTAGGTCGAGGTCGACCACGCCCCTATGGCCGAGCGCGGCGAGCAGTTCGCGGGCGATGCGCTCGACTGCGGGATTCGGCGTCCACCGGCCGACGGCCGTGAGCCCGGCTCCGTGCGGCCAGGAGCGCTCCTTGCGCCCGGTGGCGGCGGCGGAGCAGCCGCCGGTGGAGTCCGCGTACCCATGGAAGAACCAGTCCAGGTGCCGCCCCGCGGGCAGCAGCCGCTGGAGCAGCAGCCGGCTGCCGGCCTGCGGGGTACGGGCGTACAGCGCGCGCACCTCGGCGAGTGATCGCACGATCGACGTGCTGCGTAACCCGCTTCCGGTCGGGAGCAGCCAGGGGCGGCTCCACTTGGCGACGACCGGCAGCCCGAGCGACCACGCCATGGCGGCCGCCTCGTCGGGGCCGGTGGGGATCTCGGTACGGGGGTGGGGGAGGCCCAGGGCCCGGCAGGTCTCGACGAGGGCCGCCTTGTCGGCCACCCGTACGAGCCGCTCGGCCGTCTGGTCGGGCAGCAGGTACCGGCTCGTGAGTGCGGTGCGGTGCTCGGCCAGCGCGAGGGCGGTGATGTCGTCCATGGGGACCAGGAGTGCGGGGCCGGTGCCCGAGAGCCTGTCGGACAGCGTCAGCAGGAAGCGGGCGAGCTCGGCCGGGGAGGGGGCGTCGGGGCTCAGGTGGACGCCGCGGACGTAACGCGAGCGGGCGACGGGGCTGGTGAGGGATTCGATCACCGCATGGACCGGAACGCCGGCCCGCCCGAGGGACCGGGCGGCGCCGAGTGTGCCGTGATGGAAGGGATTCCGGTCGATTCGCACAAGGAGCGCGGGGACGCTGGTGTCAAAACCCGGCACGGCTTTCCTCATCTCGGGTGCCCCAAGTGGGCGATGAAATCCACCAATGGACTACGGATCAGATCGTCGCCGCGTTCACGGTCGGCTTATTAGGAATACTTTCTGAACATCGGAGTGACGGGTCATCAAGTCGCGCGGGACGAGAAGGAGTGGTCATGGCCAAGGGACGACGGAACGTATCGAGAACGTGGTTGGGGGTGTTCACCGCGGGGCTCCTCGCCTCGGGTTCGGTCGTGTTGTCCTCTCCGGCTCACGCCGCCGAACCCCTAACGACCAGGGCCCCCGAACCGACTCTGTCCAGCGCGATGGGCGCGTTCCTCGAATCGGGCCCCGTCGGTGTCGACCGCATCGGCATGCTGGAGCGGTGGCTCGGCGGCAGGGAGCTGCGGGTCGGGCACACGTACCTCCCCGGCGACCTCTGGTCGAACATCGAAGGCCCCCCGGGGTTCCTGGACGCCTGGGCGGACTGGCGCAACGAGCAGGAGGACCGGCTCTTCGTCCTGAACGTGCCGATGCTGGAGCGCAACGAGGCCGGGGTCTCCGACCGCGAGGTCGGCCGGCAGCTCAGGCTCGGCGCCGCGGGGTACTACGACCACCACTTCAAGGCGCTGGCCGAACGCCTGGTGGGTCTGGAGGCGAAGGACACCGTCATCGTCCTCGGCTGGGAGATGAACGGCACCACCTACACCCACCGGTGCGCACCCGACCCGGAGGCGTGGAAGAAGTACTGGAACCGGATCGTCACCACGATGCGTTCCGTCCCCGGTCAGGAGTTCCGCTTCGACTTCAACCCGAGCCGGGGCAGGGACGCGATTCCGTGGACGCAATGCTATCCGGGTGACGACGTGGTCGACATCATCGGAATGGATTCGTACGACCAGCCGTCGGGGTCCAGTTTCGAGAGCCACGTCAATGAGCCGTACGGGCTGCGCAAGCAGGTGGAATTCGCGGCCGAGCACGGAAAGGAGATCTCGTACCCGGAGTGGGGGCTCTTCCGGAACGGGGACAACGCCGAGTACATGCGGCGCATGATCGAATGGATGGACCAGCACAAGCCGCTGTACCACACGATCACCGACTACTGCCCGCACGGCGTCTGGCAGTGCGACGACAACCCGAAGTCGTCGCAGGTGTTCCGGCAGATGCTGTACGGCGTCGAGCCCGAGGTGCCGGAGGTACCCGAGGTACCCGAGGTACCCGAGGTGCCCGAGGTGCCTGAGGTGCCTGAGGAGCCTGAGCCTGAGGTTCCGCCGAAGCCCGAGGTGCCGCCGAGGCCGGAAGTCCCGCCTAAGCCCGAGGTGCCGCCGAAGCCTGAGGTGCCGCCGAGGCCGGAGGTTCCGCCCAAGCCCGAGGTTCCGCCGAAGCCGGAGCCGAAGCCGGAGGTCGAGCCCAAGCCGGAGCCGAAGCCGGAGGTCGAGCCCAAGCCGGAGCCGAAGCCGGAGGTCCCGCCGGAGCCGAAGCCTGAGCCGAAGCCCGAGCCCAAGCCCAAGCCCGAGCCCAAGCCGGAGCCCAAGCCCGAGCCCAAGCCCGAGCCCAAGCCCGAGGTCCCGCCGAAGCCCAAGCCCGAGCCCAAGCCGGAGCCCAAGCCCGAGCCGAAGCCGGAAGTCCCGCCGAAGCCCAAGCCCGAGCCCAAGCCGGAACCCAAGCCCGAGCCCAAGCCCGCGGCGGACTGCTGGACCCTCAATCTCGGTTCCTGGGTCGAGAGCTGGATCGGTGGGCCGATCTGCATCGACATCGACAAGGGCGCCCCGAAGGACGCGATCGACGACATCGTCGACGTCGTCGACGAGAACGACGTCGACGTCATCGAGCCCTGGGAGGAGATCATGGACAGCGAGAACTGGCCCTTCTGATCACCCGAGGGTCACCGCGGCGGCGGAGGAGCTCATCCTCCGCCGCCGCCCGGCCGCCCGCGCAGGCGTCCGACCGCCCGCCCCACCCACGCCCGCTCGCGCGCCTCCCGTGCCAGCCGGGCCCGCCCGTCCGCCGCGCCCGCCCGCAGCCACAGCAACGGAGCCGCGCCCGGGCCGGACAGCATCAGCCGCTGGTTCGGCACGGTCTCGGGGCGCCAGTGCCGCTTGTACGGTTCCGTGCCCCGCAGCAGACTCAGCGTCGCGCGCCCGCTCGCGCTGGTCTCGCGCGCCCCGTGCCGCAGCAGCATCGTCGCCACATCGACCTTCCGGGCCCGCAGCACCGGATCCGCGCCGTACAGATAACCGCCCGCGAGCCGTGGTGACATCAGGGTGAGGTCGGCCGCGACCACGTCCCCGGCCAGCCGGAACTCGGTCACCCGCGCGTTCCCGCACTCGACCATCGGCCGGACCGCCCGCGCCAAGTGCTGCGCGAACCGGTCGCTGGTGTGCTCGGCGGTCACCCCCCTGCCCTCCCACTGGAGCTGGTGGAGCCGCAGCAGCCGTTCCAGCGCCGCCGGCACCTCCTCCCCGCTCACGACCCGCTCGTCGATGCCGAGCGCGTCGAGCTTGCGCAGCTTGGCCCGCACCCGCTGGGCCTTGGCCGACGGGATCCGCTGGAGCAGGTCGTCCATCGGCACCGCCGGCAGCTCCAGGCAGAGGGAGTCGGCGAGCCGCCTGCGCGGACCGCGCCAGTGGCCGAAGACCTGCTCGGCCGCCGCCCCCGGCCGCACCTCGCGCAGATCGATCACCGCGCCGCGCGCCGCCCGCGCCAGCCCCTCGACGAGGGCGGGGACCGCGTCCGGGCAGGAGTCGTCGAGGAGGACGTCGGTGAAGTCGGTGATCGCGCCGCCGAGCTGGGTGAGGACCGGGAGCGGGCCGCGGGCGCGCATCAGGGGCGCCGCCGCGACGAGTTCGCCGTCCTCCCGCCGTACGAGCACCACGCGCAGCGCGCCGGGCCTGCCGTACGACAGCCACCAGGAGTGCAGCCACGCGTACGACTGGAACGGGGTCGCCGTCGAGCAGCGCGCGTACAGCGCTTCCCACCGGTCCGCGAGGCCGCCGAACTCCGCGCCGTCCCGGCAGATCTCGGCCCGCAGGCCGCCCGCGCCCGCGGTGCTCACACCGTCTCCGGTTCCGGCCGGTGCTGGGCGCCCGCCGGACCGGGGACGGCGGCGGCGGGCTGCCCCGAGAGCCGCGCCTCGGCGCGCGGGGCCCGCCCGGGGCGGACCAGGAGCGCCAGACCGCCGAGCAGACCGCCCGCGCAACCGCCGACGAGCGCCGCGAGCGGTGCGGACGGCGAGACCGGCGCGGAGGGGTTGGTCGCCCGCGAGAACTGCACCACCTTCACGCCCGTGCTTCCCGAGACGTGCGAGCTGTTCAGGACCAGTGCGCGGGCCACCCCGTCGGCCATGGACACGGCCCGGGCCGGCTTGGCCGCCCGGGCCGTGATGGAGATCATCGGCGCGTCCGGGCTGGTGGCCGCCTGCACGCTGGAGCGCAGGGTCTGCGCGGAGACCCCGGCCCACACCTGGGCGTCGCCGGTCACCGCGATGTCGGTGGCGACCCGCCCGTACGCCTGGGCGAAGCCGAGGGCCGCGGCCGGGTCCGACTTCCCGGCCGGGACCACGATGACGTAGCTGGTCGCCGCGTACTCCGGGGCCTTCAGCGCTCCGTAACCGCCGCCGATGACGGCGCCCGCGAGCACGGAGGCGGGCAGTACCCACCAGCGGCGGGGGGTCCGCAGAGCCGTCGGGAGGAAGGGGCGGCGGGACGGCGGCGGGCCGGGGTTCGCGGAGCCCGCCGAGCTCACGGAGCCGGGAGAGTTCGCCGGGTGTGAGGAGGGTGAACGGTTCATCGGGTGTCTCGCTTCGCGGGGAGAGGGGTGCCGTGAACGGCCTGTTCGTAGAGGGACATCAACTGCCGCGCGCTGCGGGTGACGTCGTAGCGGGACGCCGCGGCGGGCGCCGGGAGCCGGGCGAGCCGGGCGCCCTGGATGCCGTGCAGCGCCGAGACGAGTTCGTCGGCCGACTCGCCGACTCGGCGGGCGCCAGGGGCCGCGTCGGGCGGCAGGTCGTCGATCGCCGGACACGCCGCGTACAGCACCGGCAGTCCGGCGGCCAGCGCCTCGACGACCGCCAGGCCGAACGACTCGTCCGGCGAGGTGGAGACGAAGACGTCCATCGCGGCGAGCAGCGACGGCAGGTCGGGCCCCTCGGCGCCCTCCGGCGGCGGGTCCTCGCAGGCTCCCGCGAACAGCACCCGGTCGGCGGCCCCGCACGCACGGGCCAGCGCCGTCAGCCGCTCGCGCTCCTCGCCGTCGCCGACGAGAAGCAGCCGCGCCTCCGGCACCGACGCCACCGCCCGTACGAGACGGTCGAATCGTTTCGCGGGCGCGAGCCGCCCCACCCCGCCGACGACGAACGCGTCCTCGGGCAGACCGAGCAGCTTCCTGGCGAGCCGTCGGCGGTCCTCCGTGTACGAGAAGCGGGCCGTCTCGATGCCGTTGGGCACGACGTGGATACGGGACGGGGCCACCCCCCACTCCTCCAGGCGGCGCGCGACGCTGGGGGAGACGGCGACGGTGGCCGTACCCAGGCGCTCGCCGGCCAGATAGAGGGCGCGGGTGCCGGCGGACAGCGGGCGGCCCTCGATCTGGGTGTCGCCGAGGGAGTGCTCGGTGGCCAGGACCGTACGGACCCCGGCGACGCGGGCGGCGAGCCTGCCGTACAGGCAGGCCCGGTACAGATGCGTGTGGACGAGGTCGTACCCGCCTCGCCGGATCAGTCCGGTGAGGCGGGGCAGTGCGCCGAGGTCGCGGTTGCCGGCCATGCCGAGGTGGGTGACGGGGGTGCCGTCGGCCTCGATGCCGCGGGCGACCGCGCCCGGGTTGGTGAGCGTCACGACCTCGGCGCGGACCGGCAGATGGCGCAGCAGCAGCCTCAGCTGCTGTTCCGCGCCGCCGATGCCGAGGCCGGTGATGACGTGCAGGACCTTCATGAGACGTCCGCTCCGACCAGCCGCTGCGGGGCGGGCACCAGATCGGCGGGGCGACGGCGGCGCAGCGGGTGCAGGACCCGCTTGGCGGTGAGGCGCAGGGCGGCGTCCCGCTCGTCGATGTGGATGCGCGGCAGGGCGAGCGCGCTGGTCAGCGGGCCGGGGTCGATGGCGCAGGCGTGGCGGTAGCCGGCGGCCCGTACGGCGCGGATCGCGCGCGCGTCGACATGGCCGTACGGGTAGCAGAAGCCGTCCACGGTGGTGCCGGTCATCTCCTCCAGGAGTTCACGGCTCCGCCGGGTCTCGGCGGCGAGCACCGCGTCGTCGGCCTCGGTCAGGTCCACGTGGGTGAGTCCGTGCGAACCGATCTCCATACCGGCCTCGGCGATCCGCAGGATGCCGTCCTCGGTGAGCAGCGACCTGCGCGGCCCCGCCGTGTCCCAGCCGTTCTCGCCGCCGAGCCGCCCCGGCAGGACGTACACCGACGCCGTGAAGCCGTGCCGGCGCAGCAGCGGCAGCGCCGAGTCGACGAAGTCCGCGTACCCGTCGTCGAAGGTCAGGCCCACGAGCCCCTTCGCGCGCCCCTCGGCGGCGGCGGCGAGCAGCTCCCGCACCGAGACCCCGCGCAGCCCCCGGTCGCTGAGCCAGTGCAGTTGCCGGGCGAAGCGCACGGGGGAGACGGTCACCCGGTACGGGTCGTCAGCGGTGTCCGTGATCGAGTGGTACATCGCCACCCACAGGGGCGGTTTCATCCACTGGGGCGGCTTCGGGAGCAGACGGCGCAGCGCGGTGGCGGCGGGCATGGGGGGTCCTCCGGAAGGCGGAGCGGGGCAGGGGCGGGATCTCGGGCGCCTTGGCGGCGCAGGCGACGAACAGCAGGAAGACACCGGCGACGACCAGGCCGGCGACGGTGACGGCGAGGGCGGCGTGGCCGATGGCGGTCGAGCACAGCCAGCCGGCGCCGGTGGCCCAGGCGCCCGCGGTGGCGAGCCGCAGCAGCCCCTCGCCGAGCCGGTCGGCCCGGATCGGGACGGCCTGCCGGTGGGCGCCGCGCAGCAGCAGGACGGCGGTCAGGGTGATGCCGAGGGCGTTGGCGCCGGCGATGCCGACGGCGCCCCAGTGGTGGGCGCCGGGGACGCCGGCGGCGGCGGTCGTGACGAGCCCGGCGGCCATGGCGGCGGCCGGGTACCAGAGCGGGCGGGCGGCGGAGAAGTAGCAGCGGACCAGGGCGCCGACCATCGTCTGGCCCAGCAGGCCGAGCGCGTACACCCGCATGACGGCGGCGGTGGCGGTGGTGTCGTCCCCGGTGAACTCCCCTCTCTCGAAGAGCAGTTCGATGATGCGGGGGGCCGCGGCGATCACCGTCGACGCGCCGACGAGGACCACGACGGCGGCCAGCAGCAGATCCCGCTCGACCCGGCGGCGCGCCGCCTCGCCGTCGCCCGCCGCGAGCGCGCGGGCGACCACGGGGAAGCTGACCGTGCACAGCATCAGGGAGAGGATCATCGGGATCTGCGCGACCTTCTGCGCGTAGTTCAGATGCGAGATGGCGCCGGCGGGCAGCGGCGAGGCGAGAAAGCGCTCGATCAGGGTCTGCGACTGCCGGGACAGCGAGAACGCCACGACCGGCGCGATCAGTCCGAGGACCAGGATCCGTCCCTCACCCGTGGCGGCGGCCGTGAGCGCCTCGGGTTCCCGCGACGGTACGGGCCGGGTCCGCAGCTCACGGACGAGCGAGGGCGCCTGGACCAGGACCATCAGGATCCCGCCGACCGCGACCCCGGCGGCGGCCGAGCGCACCCCCCACGGCTCGCGCAGCACCACGATGGTGCCGATGATGCCGATGTTGTACGCCACGTAGATCGCGGCCGGGGGCAGGAAGCAGCCGTGCGCCCGCAGCGCCGCCGAGCAGTAGCCGACCAGGGCGAACGTCAGCACGCAGGTCCCGGTGAGCCGCGTGCAGTCGACGGCGAGCCCCGGGTCGGGCAGCCCCGGCGCGAGCGCGGACACAAGCAGCGGCGCGGCGACGATCAGGAGCGCGGCGACGACACCGAGCGCGAGCACGATCCGGGGCAGCGTGCCCCGCACCAGGGCGCGCACCGGGTCGCCGGACAGGATGCTCGAACGGCGCGCCAGGGCACGGGAGAAGGCGGGCACCAGGATCAGCGCCATGGCGTCCTCGATGAGCAGCGTCGAGGCGAACTCGGGCACCGTCCACGCCACCAGGAACGCGTCGGTCTCCGCCCCGGCCCCGAAGTACCCGGCCAGGATCTGGTCCCGTACGAGCCCCAGCACCGCCCCGGCCGCGGTGAGCCCCGCGGTCACGGCGGCGGCCTTCGCCAGGAACCCCCGCCCCTCGGACGCCCCGGTACGAGGAGCCCGCCCCCGCGCGTGCGACCGCCGCCCGGGGACACGAGGGGCGCGGGGGGCATCCTCGGCGGGAGTGGTGGGTCGGGTCCCCGGCAGCACGACGGCCCCCGGCGGCCACAGGGAGTCCGTGGGCCCCGGAGGCGCGGTCGGCCAGGGGTCGGTCAGCGGCGTGCCGCCGGGCGGGCCGCCCGAGGGGCCCGGTTCACCGGCCCGCGGGGTGTCCGTGGGCTCCGGTTCCCCGGCCCACGGGTCACGCACGCCTCACCTCCGCCAGCGCCCACCAGGCCGCGAGGCCCAGCACGACCGACATGAGGACCGTCGAGGGGCCGCCGATGTCCGCGTAGAAGAAGTCGATGAGCTGCCAGGCCAGCAGGCCCGTCGCGACCAGCGCGCAGTCCGCGCCGAGGCGCCGCCGCCGCAGCGCGCTCACGAGCAGCGCCACCCAGCTGCCCGCGAGGGCGAGCAGTCCGAACAGGCCCTGCTCGCTCAGCACCAGGAGGTACATGTTGTGCGGGGAGAGCAGCGGCTGCCGCTGGAACGCGGCGCCCGCGCCCGCCGTGTCGCTGCCGGAGGACAGCGCGAGGGAGGCGTTCGAGTCGCGGTACTGCGGGAAGCCCTTGAGGCCGACGCCCGTGACCGGCTCCGTGCTCCACATCCGCCCGGCGGCCGCCCACATCGTGTACCGGTCCGTCACCGACTGGTCCGGCGCGGCCGCCACCTGCGTGATGCTGGCGACCCGCTCCTTCACCATCGCCGAACCGATGCCGAGGCCCCCGACGAGGACCACCCCGAGCGCCCCCGCGGTGAGCGCCACCCGCGCCGCCCGCCGGGGCCCCGAGAGCAGCAGCTGGATCGCGCAGGCGAGGACGGTCGCGATCCACGCGCCCCGGCTGAAGGACAGCACGAGCGGCAGGAAGAGCAGCCCGGCGCAGACCAGGGCCACCGTCCGGGTCCGGCCGGGGCCGCTGCCGAGCGCGATCCCGGTGACGACGACGAGCCCGTACGACACGACGGTCGCCATGCCCATCACGTCGGTGGGCCCGAAGGTGCCGACGGCCCGGATGTCCTCGCCCTGGTACGAGGCGCCCGTGCCCGTCAGGTACTGGCCGACCCCGACCGCGCCCTGGAGCAGCGCGAGCCCGACCAGGCCCCAGGCGACGACGGCGAAGTCCCGCCGGTCGCGGATCATCAGGAGCACGGCCGCGGGGACGAGGACGAAGATCTGGACGTACCGGGCGACGCCCGGCAGGCTCGCGGCCGGGTCGTTCGAGGTGATCGCGGCCAGGCAGATCCCGAGGACCGGCAGACCGAGGACGACGGCCGCCGTCCGGGTCAGCGGCCGGGCGCCGCCCCGCAGCACCCGGACGAGGCAGATCACGACGAGGAGTCCCGAGGCCGCGTCGGCGACCGTCCCCGTGCCGCCGGTGCCGCCCGCCGCGCCGCCGCCGCCCGGGACGAGGAGCAGCGCGATCACGAGCAGTGCGGGCGAGAGCGCCCCGACCCTGCGGGCCGTGTCCCGTACGTCGGAGGCCCTCGGGGCCGGCTCCCGTACCTCGGGGACGACCGCCGGCACGGTCACGGCCGTGGCCATCCTCAGCTCCCCGTGGGTCGTACGAGCCCGGCCGCCGTACGCAGCAGGATGCAGACGTCCTGCCAGAGCGACCAGTGCTCGATGTAGTGGTTGTCGAAGCGGCAGCGGTCCTCGATCGAGGTGTCGCCGCGGAGCCCGTGCACCTGCGCGAGGCCGGTGAGCCCCACCGGCATCCGGTGCCGGGCCGCGTAACCGGCGTGGGTCTTGCTGAACTGGGCGACGAAGTACGGCCGTTCGGGCCGGGGGCCGACCAGGCTCATGTCGCCGCGCAGGATGTTCCACAGCTGCGGCAGCTCGTCGAGCGAGGTCCTGCGCAGGAAGTTCCCGGCCGCGCTCATCCGCCGGTCGCCCGCCACGTTCCAGCGGGTCGCCGACTCGGTGTCGTCGGAGGGGCGGAGCGTACGGAACTTGAGCAGCGTGAAGGGGCGCCCGTGCTGGCCCACCCGCTCCTGCCGGAACAGGACCCCCGGGCCGTCCGAGAGCCGTACGGCGAGCGCGCAGAGCAGCAGCACCGGCAGCGCGGCCGCGAGGGCGGGCGCGGCGAGCGCGATGTCGAGGGCCCGCTTGGCGGTCAGCCCGCGCCGCTCGTCCAGCGGGACGATCCGGTGCCAGGCGTACCCCCACATGTGCTCGCCCATCGGACCGTCCTGGTGCCGTCCGCCGACCCGCCAGGTGGTGCAGCCGTACTGCTGGAAGAGCGTCACGAGACCGGGGTCGTCGTCGAGGAACACCGCGTCGCGCACGGTGTTCTGGATGACGGCCCGGTGGATCTCCTCGGTCGTGGTGAGGACCGGGAGACCGACCTCCCCGGCCGCCCGGGACGTACCGCCCTGCTCGGGCACGCCGACGATGCCGACCGGCCGCATCCCGTACTCGGGGTGCTGCGAGGCCGCCGCGGCGAACCGGCGCGCGGCCCCCGCCCCGCCGATGACGAGCGCCGACCGGGGATGGGCCCGCGCGACCCGGCGCCGCCGGGCGAGCAGCACGGCCCGGACCAGGGTCACGACGCCGACATGCACCCCGTACGCGGCGCAGAGCCGCAGCGGCCCGAACGCGAGGGCCGGGGAGTACGCGGCGATCCCGGCCGCCGCCAGACACCAGGCGAAACCGGCGCGGGAGGCGAGCGCGGGCAGTTCGTCGAGGAGCCGGGTGCGGGCTGCGGGCCGGTACAGCCCGCCGTGCCCGTCGAGGACCAGGACGACCGCCACGACCGGCAGCAGGAGCCGGGCGTCGTGGTGCGCCGCGCTCAGCAGCGCGGCGGCGGCGAGGACGGCCAGGCAGTCGACGGCCACGAGCGGCAGTACGCCGGACCGTGGCGGCGCGGGGCGGCGCGGCAGCGTGAGCCGGTCGGTCGTGCCGGGGCGCGGCGCGAGGGAGGCGAGGCCGAAGGCCTGGCCCGCCGAGGGCCAGGGGCCCGGCGAGGAGGGGACGCTGGTGCTTTCCGTGGTCACTGCGCAATCGGCTCTCTGTGCTCGGTGCCCCGCACTCCGGCCAGCTCGCGGTAGACGTCCGCGACGGCCGCGCCGGTGCGTCGGACATCGAATCTGTTGAGTACGTGCTCGTGGGCCTCTCGGCCCAGGCGGTGCCGCAGCTCCCGCTCGCCGAGGAGGCGGCCGAGAGCGGTGGCGAGCGCGGCCGGGTCCTCGGGCGGGACCAGGCACAGGGGCTCATGGGCGGGTGGCAGGCTCTCGCGGGCCCCGTCGACGTCGCTGACGACGACCGGCCGGCTGCTCGCCATGGCCTCCAGGGGAGCGAGCGCCATGCCCTCCCAGCGGGACGGCAGGACGACCACGTCGGCGGCCCGATACCAGGGGGCGGTGTCGTCGACGGAGCCGGTGAACCGCACCGAGGGGCCGGCGGCGGCGCGCAGCCGGTCGCCGTCGGGGCCGTCACCGACCAGGACGAGACGGGCCGTCGGCACCTCCGCGAGGACGGCGGGCCAGGCGGCGAGCAGCACGTCCTGCCCCTTCTGCCGGCAGAGCCGGCCCACGCAGACGACGACGGGCCCGTCACCGGTGTCGGTGGCGGTGCCGGTGCCGGTGTCGGCGGGGGTGGGGGTGCCGGCGGGGGTGTCCGCGAACCTGGCCAGGTCCACCCCGTTGTGGATGACGGACCAGGAGGCGCGCACGCCGGCCTCCTCACCGGTGCGGCGCTCGGCCTCGCTGACGCAGACGACGCGGTGGGTCCAGCGCGCCGCCCGGCGTTCCCAGCGCCGGGCCAGCGCGGCGACCGTGCCTTCGACCGCTTCGAAGGACCAGGCGTGCGGCTGGTACACCGTCGGCCGGGCGCCGCGCAGTGCCAGCCGGGCGCACAGCCCCGCCTTGGCACTGTGGGCGTGGACCAGGTCAGGGCCGGTGGTACGGATCAGCCGGGCGAGGTCGATCGTCTCGCGGACCAGCCGGGGGCCGGGGTCGCGCCCGGCCCGCCACGCGTACACGTCGGCGCCCTCGGTGCGGACGTCCGCGGCGAGCGGTGTGCCGGGCGGACAGGCGACGGTGACCCGCATCCCGGCACGGAGCTGGTCGCGGACCAGGTCCGCGACGACACGGGCGACGCCGCCGTCCCCCGGCTGGACCGCGTGCAGGACGGAGAGGGGGGAGGAGTCCGGTTCTCGTGGAAGCAGCATGTCAGCGTCCGGCATCCGCCCGGAGGGAAAGCGCCGCCCGCCGGGTGGCGCCGGGCTTCCTCACACCGTCGTGGGAAGAGGCGGAAAAATTCCGCATACAGGTTCTCCGCTTTGATGAGAGAAACAAGGAAACGCCCGTGAAGATCGGGGAAGAGGAAGCTGTCGACCGTGCGAAAAGGGTCCCCGCGCGGCTGGACCGTAAGCGACGTCGGGGAACGTTATAACGCTGATGACGCGCGATAGTAAGCATTAGATGCTCACAAAGACTAACTTTCGTATCCGAGTGGCCAGTTCCTCGTTGGGCGTGTTGCGCACTTCCCGGCTCACTCGCTCGAATACCCCTCCGATGGCCCAAAGGCAGGTCGGGCATCACCCATTCGGGAGAGCGACCGAAGAAATGGAGCACCTGCGTCAACGCCTGATCCCGCACACGGACCGCGGTCCTTCCGCTCGTTCGGACGCACCCTCGTGCGCCGCCCGGTGCAACGGCGCACGCCCCCGGGAGGAGCAGGTCAGAGGGGTGGATTCACTCGAACGAATGCGTGGCGCTCGGTAGTTCTCCCGTTGCGGAGCGCTATACCCGCAGGCACGGTGAGGGGGATGTTGTCCGACGCATACGGAAAAGGAACAAATATGCGTCTCCAGGTCCCACTCCGCCCCACCGTCCTGGCTGCAGCCGCCGCCCTCGCCCTCGGCGCGGCGGGACCCGCCGCCGCCACCACCGACATAGATCAGCCGCCCCGCGCGGCCACCGTCGCGCCGCCCGTCCGGTCCGACGCCCTCAGGGGCGCGGTGAGCAGCGCGGTGGCCGAACTCCTCGCGACGATCAAGGCTGACGGCCGGCTCTCCGAGGCGGCAACCGAGGCGTTCGACGCCAAGATCGCGAAGGCGGTGGCCGCCATCAAGGACGACGCCATGAAGGACTGGCCCGTGGACACCCCGCAGGCCGACCCGCCCGCGCTCGACCCGCCCGTGCTCGACCCGCCCGTGCTCGACCCGCCTGCGCTCGATCTGCCGGCCGAGTCGTCGGCGCCCGTCCGCTAGCGGCGGCGCGCGGACCACGCCGTACCGGCCCAGCACCCCTGGGCCGGTACGGCGTTCGCGTATCCGATCGGCAAATAGGACCGGGACCTTCGTTCGGGTGCAGTGTCGAGAAATCCCCTCTCCCGGAGTTTCCGGGGAGCGCACCTCTCGTTACAGAAGCAGTACGACGCGCGGGAAACGCCCAACTCCCCCGCGCAGCAAACGACTTGCTTGCGAGGAAGGACTCTCTCCATGAAGCCCATCAAGGTCGCCGCGATCGTCGCCGGTTCCGTCATGGCCCTGGGTGCCGCCGCGCCCGCCATGGCCATGGGGCCGGCGGAGCTTCCCACCAGCCTGGACGGGGGCCTCGGCGCGATCTCCAGCGAGGGCCTGGAGACGGACGCGCTGAGCAGCACCACGAACGGCTCCCCGGTCAAGACCGTCGGTGAGGCCGCCGGGAAGCTGAGCGAGACCGGCAAGAAGACGCCGCTGCTCGGCGGCATGCCCCCGCTGGGCGGCTGACGCTCCCTCGGTTACGGGATCCCCCGCGCCCCCTGTGATCGGCTGATCGAATGATATTCCGATCGGACGCCGTGTGGGGCCGGTTCTTCGCCGTGTACCGCTCCTTACGCTCTCGCCAACCATCCACGGAAGGTTGGCTCACGGAGAGACCGAATTCCCGCGTTCCATAACCGGTTCGTCAGCGACTGACGCACTGACGCACCGGCGCGCGGAAAGGCCGGTCGGAGCGAGGGGGATCCCCGCCGGTCTCTCCCTTTCTCCAGAGGAAGAGCGGTATGCGATCCATCATCACCAGGAAGCTGCTCACTGCCGCAGCCGCGACGGGCATTCTGTCGCTGACCGGAGGCTTCGCCGTGGCGGCGAACTCCGCGGGCACGGGCGATACGCCGGGGACCGGCGCGGGCCACCATCGTCAGGCACCCCTCTCGGTGAGCCTGTGCGGGGCCTCCGTGGAGCTCGGCGACATCGCCGGCAAGGCGGTCCGTGACCTCTGCGCCCAGGCCGCCGACGACCCGGACGGCTACGGCGACGGCCCGGACGACGACACCCCCGACCACCCGGGCGGAAACCCGACACCGCCCGGCCACCCGACGGAGCCGGGCCATCCGACGGAGCCGGGTCACCCGACGGAGCCCGGCCATCCGACGGAGCCTGGCCATCCGACGCATCCGGGTGAGCCCACGAAGCCGGGGCATCCCACGCACCCGGGTGAGCCGAGCAATCCGGGCGAGCCGACGAAGCCGGGCCATCCCACGAACCCGGGTGAGCCTACGAAGCCGGGGCATCCCACGAACCCGGGTGAGCCTACGAAGCCGGGGCACCCCACGAACCCGGGTGAGCCTACGAAGCCGGGGCATCCCACGAATCCCGGTGAGCCGACGAAGCCGGGGCACCCCACGAATCCCGGTGAGCCGAGCAATCCCGGTGAGCCCACGAAGCCCGGCCACCCCACCCACCCCGGCCACCCCACCCACCCCGGTGAGCCGACCAAGCCACCGACCACTCCGCCGACACCTCCGGGCCAGCCCGGCGAGCCGGGTGAGCCGGGAGCGCCCGGTGAGCCGACCAAGCCGCCCACCAAGCCGCCCACCCACCCCGGTGAGCCCACGAAGCCCGGCCACCCCACGCACCCCGGTGAGCCCACCAAGCCCCCCACCCACCCCGGTGAGCCGACCAAGCCGCCGACCACCCCGTCCCAGCCGGGGCCGGGTGGGCCGGGGGAGCCTCAGCTTCCCGACACCGGGAGCGACACCGCCGCGCTGGCGGGCGCCGCGGCCGTCAGCGTCGCGCTGGTCCTCGGTGGAGCGGTCATCCGTTTCCGCGCCGGTCGCTCCGAACGCCTGCACTGACGCGTCGGGCTGACCGCCTGTCAACCAGGGTCCTCACTCTCACCGGTGAGGACCCTCGGCGTTGCTGCACAAGGGCGAACTTTCGCGACGTTCTCGCCTGAGGGCTCGTTCACAGGACACAGCTCCACCGCTCCGATCGTCACCCTCCGAAGGGCACACGCAGTGATGAACCTGCGATCACACGCCGGCATGGGAATCCTCATGACCGCTCTCGCCTCCGCGGCCATGGCCGCCCCCGCTTCCGCCGCCGAGGCTCCGGTGGTCGTTCCGCTCCAGGGCCTGGAGCCCGTGATCCCGATGGACGCGCCCACCGTGGCCAGCGGTGTCCCGCTCGTCATGCCGGGCGCCCCCACCGTCTTCCACGAGGGGCGTACCCGGGCCCTGCCGGACGTCGGCCTGCCGCGGGTCCCGGTCGTCAGCACGCTCCCGACCACCCTCGTCTCCGCCCCGCTCCCCGAGGTCCTCGAGGGAAGCCAGCTCGGCACGGCTCAGTTCACCACCCCGCGCTCGCCCCTGACGGCGGCCACCCCCGGGGCCGCGGTCGGCAACCCGGTCGGCATGCCGCGCGGTGACAGGCTCGGGCTCCCGGACGTCACGCCGTCGAACGCCGGCCTCCTCACCCCCTCGGTTCAGGGGACGCTGGACCCCCAGCTGGGGCTGGCGCAGCCGACGGCCTGACCGGCGTCCCTTTGCACGACCAATGGCCCGGGTGGGTGAAGACACGATTCTTCCCCGCTACCCGAGGGGTCGTTGTTCGTTACAACAGAAGGCTTGTCGCATGGCCGTGGCCCGCGGGTCCGGCGGTTCGGCCCGTCGTATCCGACGGCGGGCGGACCACCGGTCCGCGGGCCTTCATCTTTTCATTCCGCCCATCCGGTCTAAAGGCCGTTACTCGTGCGCCTTTTCGGCGTTGAACGGAACTGTGCGGCCGTGAATCTCGCGGTCGACTTTCCACGTCCAAGGAGTTCTTGATGTCTCGCATCGCGAAGGCTGCCGCTGTCCTCGCCGGCTCGGGTGCCGTTGCCCTCAGCGGAGCCGGCATGGCCGTCGCCCACTCGGGCGCCGAGGGCGTCGCCGCCGCGTCCCCCGGTATCGTCTCCGGCAACGTCGTGCAGGTCCCGGTCCACGTGCCGATCAACCTGTGCGGCAACACCGTCACCCTCGTCGGTCTGATCAACCCGGCGTTCGGCAACACCTGCGTGAACACCGACGGTCACGGCCAGGAGCACCGCGACGGCGGCTACGGCGCCTGATCACCTTCCCCACGGAGCGGCCCCCGGCACATCCGCCGGAGGGCCGCTCCCGTGTGTGCGGGGCGCCCGCCCGCGCGCCTCAGGCGTACCGGTAGATCGCGCTGTGGTCGAGCATCTGCGCCGGGGTGACGCCCCACGGGCCCATCCGCTCGTCGCGGGCCGCGACCCGGCCGTGCTGCGGGTCGCCCAGTGGCGGGGGGTCCGCCGGCAGGTAGCCGGAGCGGGGGTTGCGCTGCTGCCAGCGTGACCAGAGCAGGTCGACGAAGGAGTGGTGGAGCCAGAAGACCGGGTCGTTGACCGAGGCGCCGCCCAGCATCAGGCCGCCGATCCAGCGGTGCACCCGGTTGTGGATCCGGAAGCGCTCGTTGCCCCGGCCGGGGGCCCAGCCCTCCAGGCGGTTGCGGAAGCCGGAGGCGCTCGTGGAGTTCCAGGGCGCCACGTCGTACACCGTCTCGCGCATCACCTCGTCGAGCTCCGCCCCGGTGGGGAGCGTGATCGGGTCGCGGGGGCGGCCGAAGTCCCTGGTGAGGAAGGCGCCTTCGGTCATCGCGTGGGTGATGGTCCAGCGTCCGCCCGCGTGGGCGAAGGGCCCGGTCATCACCTGGAGGTCGCTGCGCCGGCCGTTGCCGCCCATGAAGTCGTCGTTCCAGAGGGAGGCGGCCGGGGTGTTGTCGCGGGTCCAGTCCCAGTACGGCACGGTGACCGTCGGGTCGATCCGGCGCAGCGCCCGTTCGAACTCCAGCAGGAACTTGCGGTGCCAGGGAAGGAAGCTGGGCGCCATGTGGGCCACGCGCAGACGGCCGTCGCCGTCGGCCGTGTAGTAGTCGATGTGGGTGCGGACGAAGTCGTCGTACGTCCCCCTGCGCTTCAGCTCCAGGACCGCGGCGACGAACTTCTTCCGCTCGGCGCTGGTCAGATCGCGCTGGTTCTTACGTGTGTAGGCCACGCGGGCTTCCTCCCGGGTGGACGCCGTGGGCGGCGGCGAAGCGGGACAGCGGCGCGGACCCGAGCTCGTCCACGGCCGCGCGCGTGGCCGCCAGCGGCGTCGGATGGGTCTGGTAGTGATCGATGGGGGTGAGATAGCCGCCGTCCGCGCAGCGCATCAGATGCAGCGGCCGGTCGTCGACGAGGACCTCGATCCCGTCGGCGGGCGCCGGCCGCGCCTGGATGCGGCGCCCCCGGTACATCTCGTCGAACGTCTCGCCGGGGGCCGCGTCGGTGGCGGGCGGACCGCCCGCCGCTCCGCTCCGGGCCGTCGTGGCGATACGGGCGAGCGCGCCACCGGTGAAGGCGGCGACGGTCAGGGTGAAGAGGGACCGCAGTGCGAGGCGGCGCGGGACGGTCATGAATGATCTCCTGGTGGTGCGGAGGCCCCGCCGAAGGCGGAGGGAAATGCCCTGAGGGAACAACGAGGAGAAAGCCGATTCGTTGCGGGGGAAATTTCAGCCGCGTGAATGTCGGCCGATCGGGTGAATCGGGCGCGGAAGGGTGGGCGTGCGACCACTAGCATCCGGACCCATGACTTCTTCCAATTCCGTTTCCGAGGCGCGCAGCGTCTCCCCGCTGGGTACCCTCTCGACCGTCTTCTGGACCACCGGCCCCACCGAGGAGAAGCCGGCCGCTCCGTATCTGATGGTGTATTCGGTCGGCAACGGCAGGGACGGCCGCGAGGCCGGTGAGGAAGCGATGCGGGCCGCCATCGAGGGCATGGGCCTGACCGTCGGCGGGCCGGTGATCGACGCGACCCAGGAGTCCGGTGTCGACGCCCACCTCCTCGTCGAGGCCCAGCGGGCGGTCCTCACCCTGCCGTTCATCAAGGTGCAGTGCTCGGTGCCGGCGGAGTGGGAGGCGGCTGCCATCAAGCTCGGACACGCCTACCTGGTCTGCTCCGTCCGCCCCTGGCCCGAGGTCGCGCCCGGCGAGCCGGTCTCGGAGGAGCAGCTGCGCTCCTTCTTCGCCGGCGAGGACCCCCTGGCGGACGGGGCCCACGTGGTGCTGCCGGTCCGGCGACTGCAGGGCTGAGCGGAGGGCGGACGGAGGACGGAGGGCGGCGACATGGCGACGGTGGATGTCCAGGACGGAGTGCCGGGGCAGCGGCGGCTCACGCGGGACGACGGGACGCGCGAGCCGGCCGGGGCGGTCGGGGCGGGCCGGGCCCTCGCCTGGCTCCTCATGATCACCGGGGCGGCCGGCGTGCTGTCCGGCTGGGTGATCACGATCGACAAGTTCAAGCTCCTGGAAGACCCCGGTTTCCAGCCCGGGTGCAGCCTGAACCCGGTCGTCTCCTGCGGCAACATCATGAAGAGCGAGCAGGCGGGGGTCTTCGGCTTCCCCAACCCGATGCTCGGGCTCGTCACGTACGCCGTCGTCGTCGCCCTCGGGGCCGGACTGCTCGCCGGGGCCCGCTACCGGGGCTGGATCTGGCTCGGCCTCAACGCCGGCATGCTCTTCGGCGTCGGCTTCTGCACCTGGCTGATGTACCAGTCGCTGTACGAGATCAACTCGCTCTGCCTGTGGTGCTGCCTGGCCTGGGTCGCCACCATCGTCATGTTCTGGTACGTCACCGCGCACAACGTCCGGCACGGGCTGATCCCCGCCCCGGCGGGCCTGCGGAGCTTCCTCGGCGAGTTCACGTTCGCCCTGCCCGTCCTGCACATCGGGATCATCGGGATGCTGATCCTGACCCGGTGGTGGGAATTCTGGACCAGTTGACGTGACCCCCTCCTCCTGGCCGCGGGCCGCACTGATCGTGCTGCTCGCGGCCGTTCTCGTGCTCGTCCTGTCGTACGACCGGATCGCGCCCGGCTCCCGGCACACCGCGGAACGGGCCGCGCCCGAACCCGCTCCGGTGACGGTGCCCTCCGGCTTCTTCACCGGCTCCGACGCGACCGGGGTGCGGCGGATCGCCGAGGTGCAGCGCTGGCTCGGCGGAGCGTCGCTGACGGTGGGGCACACCTATCTGCCCGGCGACCGCTGGACCAACATCGAGGGCCATCCCGCGCTCTTCGAGCCGTGGGCCCGGTGGAAGGAGGAGCGGCCGGGGCGGCTGTTCGTCCTGAACGTGCCGATGCTCGACCGCAGCGAGGATGCCCTGCCGGACGGCGAGGTCCGCGCGGGCCTGCGGCGCGGGGCGGCCGGGGCGTACGACGCCCACTTCCGCACCCTGGGCGAGCGGCTCGTCGCCCACCGGCTCCCCGACGCGGTGCTCGTCCTCGGCTGGGAGATGAACGGCACCACCTACAGCCACCGCTGCGGACCGGACCCGGAGGCCTGGAAGGCGTACTGGCAGCGCGTGGTGAGCGTGCTGCGCGCCGTCCCCGGGCAGCGTTTCCGCTTCGACTTCACCGCGAGCCGGGGGCGGGACGCGGTGGAGTGGCCGCGCTGCTACCCGGGCGACGGGTACGTCGACATCATCGGGCTCGACGCCTACGACCAGCCCGAGGGGCTCGGCTTCGAGGAGCAGGTGGCGGAGGAGTACGGGCTCGCGCACCACGTGGGCTTCGCGGCGGCGCACGGCAAGCCCGTCTCGTATCCGGAGTGGGGGCTCTTCCGCAACGGCGACAACCCGGCGTACGTGCGCGGGATGCTCGACTGGTTCGCCCGGCACCGGCCCGTCTACCAGACGTTCACGGACTACTGTCCGCACGGCGTGTGGGAGTGCCCGGACAACCCCGAGTCGGCGCGGGTCGTCAGGGGAGCGCTCGGGGCGCCGGGCCGCCCCTGATGTCAGGAGTGCTGGTAGGCCACCAGCGAGATGCCGACGTAGTGGGCGATGAAGGCGGCCAGGGTCAGCGAGTGGAAGACCTCGTGGAAGCCGAAGTAGCGCGGCGACGGGTTGGGGCGTTTGATGCCGTAGATGACGCCGCCCGCGCTGTAGAGCAGTCCGCCGACGACGACCAGGACGAGGACGGCGACGCCGCCGGCCCGCAGGAAGTCGGGCAGGAAGAAGACGGCGGCCCAGCCCATGGCGATGTAGCAGGGCGTGTACAGCCAGCGAGGGGCGCCGACCCAGAAGACCCGGAAGGCGATGCCGGCGAGGGCCGCCGCCCAGATCGCCCACATGAGCGGCACGGCCGTGGAGTCCGGGAGCAGCAGCAGGGTGAGCGGGGTGTAGGTGCCCGCGATGATCAGGAAGATGTTGGCGTGGTCGAGGCGCCGGAGGACGGCCTCGCCGCGCGGACCCCAGTTGCCGCGGTGGTAGAGCGCGCTGATCCCGAAGAGCATGCAGGCGGTGAGGGCGAAGACCGCGCAGGCGACGCGGGCCCGGGGGGAGTCGGCGAACGCGACCAGGACGACACCCGCCACGATCACCGCGGGGAACATCCCGGCATGCAGCCAGCCTCTGAGCCTGGGCTTCACGAACTGCTCTATCTCGTTCACCGACGGCATGGCGGAAGTCATACCCCGCATGCTACCTACGCGCCCGTAGGTCCCCGATATGAGTGGCGATGCTCACGTGGGCGGCCCCCTGGACATATGGGCGGTTCCATCGGATGATCAAATGAGTGCGGTCGGCACCGGATGAGCAGCTACGAAGCATCCGGGTCGCGGCCCCCACGGGGCACACACCTAAAAACCCCTCTACAAGGAGCAATCGTGGCGCGCGACAACGCGGC
This sequence comes from Streptomyces sp. NPDC002773, assembly GCF_040295605.1. Lineage (NCBI taxonomy): Bacteria > Bacillati > Actinomycetota > Actinomycetes > Kitasatosporales > Streptomycetaceae > Streptomyces > Streptomyces sp. NPDC002773. Next base: position 33,633 of record NZ_JBEOVO010000028.1, on the reverse strand, counting down.
TCCCCAGACCCTTCCGACCCAGCACCAGGAGCTCGTCTCCTGGGTGAACGAGATCGCCGAGATCACCCAGCCGGACAACATCGTCTGGTGCGACGGCTCCGAGGCCGAGTACGACCGCCTGTGCGAGGAGCTCGTCGCCAAGGGGACCTTCACGAAGCTCGACCCGGCCCTGCGCCCGAACTCGTACTACGCGGCCTCCGACCCGACCGACGTCGCGCGCGTCGAGGACCGGACCTTCATCTGCTCCGAGAAGGAGGAGGACGCGGGCCCGACCAACCACTGGAAGGCCCCGGCCGAGATGAAGGAGCTCTTCGCGGGCTCCGAAGGCATCTTCCGCGGCTCGATGCGCGGCCGCACCATGTACGTCGTGCCCTTCTGCATGGGCCCCGTCGGCTCCCCGCTCTCCGCCATCGGCGTCGAGATCACCGACTCCGCGTACGTCGCCGTCTCCATGCGCACCATGACCCGCATGGGACAGGCCGTCCTCGACGAGCTCGGCACCGACGGCTTCTTCGTCAAGGCCGTCCACACCCTCGGCGCCCCCCTGGAGGAGGGCCAGGAGGACGTGCCGTGGCCCTGCAACTCCACCAAGTACATCTCGCACTTCCCCGAGAGCCGCGAGATCTGGTCGTACGGCTCGGGCTACGGCGGCAACGCCCTGCTCGGCAAGAAGTGCTACGCGCTCCGCATCGCCTCCGTCATGGCGCGTGACGAGGGCTGGCTCGCCGAGCACATGCTCATCCTGAAGCTGACCCCGCCGCAGGGCGAGGCGAAGTACGTCGCCGCCGCGTTCCCCTCGGCCTGCGGCAAGACGAACCTGGCCATGCTGGAGCCCACGATCTCCGGCTGGACCGTCGAGACCATCGGCGACGACATCGCCTGGATGCGCTTCGGCGAGGACGGTCGTCTCTACGCCATCAACCCCGAGGCCGGATTCTTCGGCGTCGCGCCCGGCACCGGCGAGCACACCAACGCCAACGCCATGAAGACCCTCTGGGGCAACTCCGTCTTCACCAACGTCGCCCTCACCGACGACAACGACGTGTGGTGGGAGGGGATGACCGAGACGGCCCCCGCGCACCTCACGGACTGGAAGGGCAACGACTGGACGCCCGCGTCCGAGACGCCGGCCGCCCACCCGAACGCCCGCTTCACCGTCCCGGCCGGCCAGTGCCCGACGATCGCCCCCGAGTGGGAGGACACCAAGGGCGTCCCGATCTCCGCGATCCTCTTCGGCGGCCGCCGCGCCACCGCCGTACCGCTGGTCACCGAGTCCTTCGACTGGAACCACGGCGTCTTCCTCGGCGCGAACGTCGCCTCCGAGAAGACCGCCGCCGCCGAGGGCAAGGTCGGCGAGCTGCGCCGCGACCCCTTCGCCATGCTGCCGTTCTGCGGCTACAACATGGGCGACTACATGGCCCACTGGGTCAAGGTGGGCGCGACCGCCGACGCCGCGAAGCTGCCCAAGATCTACTACGTGAACTGGTTCCGCAAGAACGACGCCGGCAAGTTCGTCTGGCCCGGCTTCGGCGAGAACAGCCGCGTCCTCAAGTGGATCGTCGAGCGCCTGGAAGGCAAGGCCGAGGGCGTCGAGACCCCGATCGGCATCCTGCCGACCGCGGAGTCCCTCGACACCGACGGCCTCGACCTGCCGGCCGAGGACCTGGAGTTCCTCCTCAAGGTCGACCGTGACGTGTGGCGCGAAGAGGCCGCCCTCGTCCCCGACCACCTCAACACCTTCGGCGACCACACGCCGAAGGAGCTGTGGGACGAGTACCGCGCGCTTGTCGAGCGCCTGGGCTGATCCCGCACCGCAGACTCGTGGTGGGTTGCCCCGAGATACCGCCCTGACCAGTGGGGTCACGACGGCCCACCACGATCCGCCCGGCCCCCGGAGCCCCCTCAGGCTCCGGGGGCCGGCGCATACCCTCCGTCGCCGCGCCCCTCCACGTACCGCGTGATGATCTCCTGGCGGATCGCCTCCGCCTCCCACAGCGCGGTGGCGATCGCCGTCGCCTCCTTGTGGAGTGCGGCCAGCTGCCGTTCGAGATGGGTCTCCGGCGGCTCGGTGCCCGGTGCGAACCGCGACCACCACCGCGTCCGTACGAAGGTGTCGACGGCCTCCGGGATGTCCTGGCGGACCGCGCGGGCCAGGACGTGCAGATGCTCCGGATCGCTCACCGAGCCCGGTTCGAGCAGGGCCCCGACGAGGGTGTCGAGCGCGGTGAGCCGCTCGCGGGTGGCTTCCGGCAGCTCCACCTCGGCCAGGTACGCGCGCAGGGTCGTGAAGTCGGCCCGCAGCGCCCCCAGCTGCTCGCCCGCGTCCGGGAAGTCCGGGGTGTCGGGCCGCTCCGGCGGCGCGATCAGCGCCCCCGCCCCGTACAGGCCCGCGATCACCAGGGGCCAGAGGCCGCCGGCCGCGCCGGTGAGGGCGATGCCCACTCCCGCGAGGCCGCCGACGCAGCCGGCGAGGTTCTTGCGGGACTCGGCGTATCTGAGCAGCGGGTTACTGGTAGCCACGGATCTCCTCGAATGCGCCGTCCAGCGAACCGCGGGTGGCGTCGAAGAGCTTGCCGCCGGTCAGGCTCGCGAGGTGGTCGAGCTCGGCCCGGTCGGAGTCCCCGAAGAGGATCGGGAAGACCGGGGTGCCCTTCTGCCCGGCGGGCAGCGAGCGGTAGAAGCTGTCGAACGCGGCGGCCGCGTCGCCGTCCGTGTTCTCCCCGTCCGTCATGAGCACGACCGAGGTGAACGTGTCGGCGGGCGCCTTGCCGAGGAAGCGGTACGCCTCCTGGACGCTGGAGTAGATCGCGGTGCCGCCCGAGGCCGACAGCTTCTGCGCGTCGGACTTGATCGCGCCCAGCGCCGCCTGGGGCGAGGCCGGGTCGACCGTGTGCGTACGGACCTCGCTCTGCTTCACCGCCGAACCGAACGGCATCAGGGTGACCTCCTCCCGGTCCCGGAAGTCGCCGGTCAGCTCGACCAGGGCCGACTTGAGCCGTTCGAGGCGCTCACCCGCCATGGAGCCGGAGGTGTCGAGGACGTAGACCGTGCGGGAGGGCCTGCGCAGGGTGTTGTCGTACGCGTCGAGCAGCCCGTCCGCCACGGCCCGGCTGCCGGGGAACGGCAGCTCGCGCCGCTGGTCGTGGGCGAGCGCGGGGGCGGGGCGGACGCCGGCGACGACCGGGCGGCGGAGCGTCCCCTCCGTGATCCGCTCCTGCGCCTCCGGGCCGCGGAGGTACTCGGTGAGCCGCCGCGCCGTGTCCTTCGCCTCCGGGCGGGCGGAGGTGAGGAGGCTGAGCGGGTAGTCGGCGGTGACGACGCCGTCGATCGGCCGGATCACGGTCAGGTCGTCGGGCTGGAACGAGGACCGCAGCACCGACTCGTAGTTGACGAGCGCGTCGACGTCGCCGCGGCGCCCGTAGGCGTCGGCCAGCCAGCCGGAGGAGCCCGACGTCAGCTTCTGCCCGGTGAAGAACTCCTTGAGCTTCGGGGTGGCCCGGCGTACGTCCGCCTCGGTGAGCGCGGACTGGGCGCCGGAGAGCCCCGAGGCCACCGAGACGAGGGCGGACAGACCGGAGTTGGAGCGCATCGGGTCGGTCATGCCGTACGTCAGCTTCCCGGCGGCGACCGCCTGGTGCAGCTGCGACCAGGTGACCTTCGCCGGGTCCCAGCCGAGCCGGGTGACCGCGGCGGGCCGCACCCCGAGGGCGACCGGCGAGGTCATGATCGGCGTCTCGCTGGTGATCTTCTTCGCGGTGGCGGGGTCGAGCCGGAGATAGTCGTTGGAGGAGAGCCAGACCGCGTCGTAGTCCTTGTCGGCCTTCCCCGAGGCGATCAGCTCGACGGCGTCGAGGGTGCCGACGTACGTGGGCCGGACGGTGACGCCGGTCGCGCGGAGGGCCGTGTCGAGGACCGGCTCCATGTCGGACAGCTCGGAGGAGGCGAGGACGCGGAGCGTGCCGGGGACGGCGGTGATGCCGTCTGGGCTGTCTGTGTGGTCTGTGCGGTCTGTGCGGTCTGTGGTGTCGCAGGAGCTGCCGGTCGCCGTCACGAGGAGGGTGAGGGCGAGGGCGGCGATCGTGCGGGCGAGGAGGCGGGGGGCCGTCCGGGGGTTCTTCCGGGCGGGGCGTGTGGTCGTCATGCGGGGCCGCCACCCTCCAGGGCTCCGGTACGGCGGCTGCGCTCCAAGTGGGTGCTCGCCTCCCGGAGTTCGGCCGTCAGCGACTCGACCGTCGCCGCCATCGCCTCCGTCGCCTGCGCCTTGTACGTGTCGATGGCGTCGAGCGTCCGGTAGATCTGCTGGAACGCGGTGCGGAGCGTCTCCGCGCCCACCGCCGGGTTCGCCGCCAGGATCTGGATCTCGCCCGCCTGCTCGGCCAGCATCTCGGAGTTGCCGCGGATCAGGTCCTCGGTGGTCGACCGCAGCACGTTCACCTGCTCGGTGACCTTCCGCTGGTGTTCGAGCGCGGAGGCGAGCATCACCGCGATCCGCAGCGCCGACAGGGTCGTCGTCGCGGCCCGCTCCACGCCCTTGATCAGTTCGTCGTTGTTCCGGCGGACCACGTCCATCGCCAGGTACCCCTGCGCGCAGACGGCGAGCTGGGTCAGCAGGTCCTGGTGCTTCTGCCGGACCGGGAAGAGGAGGTCGGCGCGGAGCGCGTCCGCCTGCGCGGGGTCGGGCGCGAGGGCGATGCGCCGCTCCACGGCCGCGTCGAGGGCGTCGGTGAGCACCGCGTACTCCTGGAGCTTGCCCATCGTCTCCCACAGCCGGGCCCGCTCGGTCAGCAACGCGGCGTTGTCGCGCCGCAGTTCGTCCTGGCCGCTGCGCAGGGCGCCGACGATCCGGTTCAGGGTGGTCTGCGAGGAGGCGTACTTGGCGACGTGGTCGCGCAGCTTGTTGCCGCCGGGGAGCTTCGCGAGGAGCCCCTTGAGGCCCTTGCCCGGGGTGTCCCTCGGGTCCAGGTCCTCGACGGTGCGCCGGAGTTCGACGAGCGAGGTGCCGACCCGGGCCTTGGCGTCGCCGCCGGAGGCTCCGGAGCCGAGGGAGCGGACCGTACGGTCGAGCATGCGGTTCGACTGCTGCGCTGCGGTGCGGATCTCGCCCGCGCCGAGCGCCGCGATCTCGCCGACGCGCCCGGCGAACTCGGGGGAGCGCGGGTCGAGTCCTTCGATCGAGCCGACGTACTCGGCGGCCCGGCGGGACATCTCCGTACGCACCGCCTCGTCCATCGGCACCAGGCCTGAGGCCTGCGCGGCGCGGACCGGGGGTACCGGCTCGGGCGGGGTGAGGACGAGCGGGGTGTCGTGCTCGGGCGGTGTCAGGGCGATCGTCCTTCTCGGGTCCTCGGGCGTGGTCATGCGGTGTCCCCCTGGTCGCGGGCCCGCAGGGCCATGTCGTGCAGCACCTTGCTGGTGGGCACGGGCGCCTGGCGGACTCCGGTCAGCGTCTGGTTGAGGTAGGCGGTGTGGCTCTGGGTCGCGGTGGTGAACTCGCTCGCCGCGCCCTGCGGCCGGAAGCCGTGGCGTACCGCGAGCTTGCGCAGCTCGGGGTCGGTGGAGAGGAGTTCGCCGAGGGCCCGGCCGTTCGGGGTGATCGGTACGAGGGTGTGGTCGCTGTTGACCGTGGTGTCCGGGTAGAGGACGACGAGGTCGCCCATCGGGCGGCCGGCCAGGAGCTGCGCGGCTACCTGGGACTCGTACACGAGGACGAGCGGGTTGCCGACGCCGCTGATGAAGTCGCGGAAGGGGGCGTCCGAGCCGGACTGCTGGGCGCCCTGCACCTGGACGAGCTTGCGGAGCAGCGGGGCCGTGCGGGTGACGGCGGCCTTGTCGCCCGCGACCCGTCCGCCGTCGGCGACGTAGCTCGCGGCGGCGAGATAGAGGGCGCCGGAGTTGGAGGCGACCGGGTCGGTGGAGGTGATGAAGACGGTGCCGCTCAGCTCCGCGTGGCCCGCGGAGCCCTTGAGCTGTTGCCAGGTCCGGTCGCCGCGGGCGGCCGCCAGATAGGCGTCCATCCTCAGGGTGCCGCTGGTGCCGCGCGGGCCGAGGGTCGCCAGTCCGTTTCCGGCGAGGACCCGGGCGGCTGCGCTGTGCGCGACGACGACGAGCGGCGAGTAGAACGGCCGCAGCGGGGCGGTCGTCGCCGTCTCCTCGGCCAGTTTCCGGGCCTTCGCGCGGAGCTCGTCGGCCGGTCCCTTCGAGGACGGGAAGGCGAAGTCGTAGCCGTCGAGGGGCAGTTCCTCCATGTCCCAGGACCCGGAGGTCTCGGACTGCACGGTGAAGCCCTTCGCGGCCAGGGCCTTCACCACCTGCGGGTCGGCGAAGAACTCCGCCTTCTCCGACCCGATGACTCCTCGCACGGTCTTCGTTGCCGTGCCCGTGTCCTTGTCGCCGCCCGTCACGAGGACGGCGGCCACGCCGCCGAGGAGCAGGACGGCCAGGACGATTCCCAGGATGCGTCTCACGGGGGCAGCGTGCTCGCGGAAGCCCACATTCCAGGGGGAGTTGGGTGGACGAGGGGTGAAGGAGCGATCCCGGTACCGAACCGGAGCGGGATGTACCGTGGCTTCACCGAATGGGGGGTGACGCGATGCCGCGCTGGGTCGTCGTAGTGCTGGGGGTGACGGGCTCGCTCGTCGTGCTGATGCCGGTCGGCGGGATCGTCGCGTACATGTACGCGGTCGGCAGGAACCACGAGACCCTGAGGTTCCCGTCCGAGGATGTGACGGTGGCGCGGTGCGCGCTCGACCCGGTGTCCGGGCGGCCCGTGGCGGAGCTGTCGGTCATGAGCCGGGCGGCCCACCGGGGGACGTACACGGTGACGGTGGAGTTCCAGGACGAGCGGGAGAAGGCCGTCGACCGGGGGACCGGGGTCGTCGAGGACCTCGCGATCGGCGCGACCGGCCGGACGGTGGTCGTGGGCGCCGAGGCGTACGGCGGGGGAGTGCCGCGCTGTGTCGTGTACGAGGCCGACTTCGGGTCTACGGAGCCGGCGAAGGCGGAGGCTGAGCCGACGACGGCCGGGGCGACGGAGGCCGGGTGACGCGGGGGCGATGGTGAGCGCTGCCCCTCGAAGGTGGGGGGGTGGCAACCCGGTCCGCGCGGTTCGTGCCGCGCGGACCGGGGCCGTCAGGGGGTGCCGGCGGCGGCCAGGGTGGATTCCCCGGCCAGCGCCTCGGTGTGCGCGTCCATGCGCCCGGCGGCGAGGATCGCGGCGGCCGTGTCGGCCCGGGAGGCGGCGACGACCAGGGCGCGGCCCGCGAGGGCGTGGGCCCGGCGGTGCAGGTCCTGCGCGGACGAGCCGCTCAGGCCCGCGTGCCGCGCGGGCGGTGCGCCGCGCAGCCGCGCCACCTGCCGGGCGATCTGCTCGCCGGCCTCCGTGTCGCCGAGCTCGTCGGTGACGGCGAGCAGGGCGGAGAGGTGCCCGGCGAGCTGGATGTCCAGCTCCTCCTCGCGGGAGCGGTGCGGGTACGCGTCGTGGGCGTCGTCGGCCATCCGGTGGACCGACTTGGTGCGGATCGGTTCGTACATGGGACGGCCTCCTAGTGCTCTGGAGCCATCCTAGCTTAGATTCTGTCTAAAGTTGATTCGGGTCCGGGGCGCACTCCGGCGTACGCCCGCCTAGGGCTGGCTGTAACCGTCCAGGAAGCGGCCGATCCGGGTCACCGCGTCCGCCAGGTCCGCCGCCGCCGGCAGCGTGACGATCCGGAAGTGGTCCGGCTCGTGCCAGTTGAAGCCCGTCCCGTGCACGACCATGATCTTCTCCGCCCGCAGCAGGTCCAGGACCATCTGCCGGTCGTCCTTGATCTTGTAGACGTTCGGGTCGAGACGCGGGAAGAGGTACAGCGCGCCCTTCGGCTTCACACACGTCACCCCCGGGATCTGGGTCAGCAGTTCGTACGCCGTGTCCCGCTGCTCCAGGAGCCGCCCGCCCGGCAGCACCAGGTCCTCGATCGACTGCCGGCCCTGGAGCGCGGCGGCCACCGCGTGCTGCGCCGGCATGTTCGCGCAGAGGCGCATGTTGGCGAGGATCGTCAGGCCCTCGATGTACGAGGACGCGTGGTGCTTCGGGCCGCAGACCGCGAGCCAGCCGGAGCGGAACCCGGCCACCCGGTAGTTCTTGCTCATCCCGTTGAACGTGAGGACGAGGAGGTCGGGGGCGATGGCGGCGGTCGGGGTGTGCGTGGTGCCGTCGTAGAGGATCTTGTCGTAGATCTCGTCCGAGCAGACGACCAGGTTGTGCCGCCGGGCGATCTCCGTCAGGGAGCGGAGCATCTCGTCGTCGTAGACCGCGCCCGTCGGATTGTTCGGGTTGATGATCACGATCGCCTTGGTGCGGTCGGTGATCTTCCGCTCGATGTCCGCGAGGTCAGGCATCCAGTCCGCCTGCTCGTCGCAGCGGTAGTGCACGGCCGTACCGCCCGCCAGCGAGACCGACGCGGTCCACAGCGGATAGTCGGGGGCCGGGACGAGGACCTCGTCGCCGTCGTCGAGCAGCGCCTGCATCGACATCTGGATCAGCTCGGAGACGCCGTTGCCGAGGTAGATGTCCTCGACGGAGAGCGGGATGCCCTTCGTCTCGTAGTGGCTCATCACCGCGCGGCGGGCCGAGAGCAGCCCCTTCGCGTCGCCGTAGCCGTGCGCGTCGGAGAGGTTGCGCAGCACGTCCTCAAGGATGGCGGGAGGGCACTCGAAGCCGAAGGCGGCCGGGTTTCCCGTGTTCAGCTTGAGGATGCGATGACCCGCGGCCTCAAGCCGCATCGCCTCTTCGAGCACCGGACCCCGGATTTCGTAACAGACGTTGGCGAGCTTCGTGGACTGGATCACCTGCATGACGAGAGCTTACGGCCGGGTCGGCCGGGGCGCCTCGTGTTTTGGGACACGTCGGACAGGCCGGACGGGTGGCGGGCGGGGCCGGAGGCCTCCGTCGGGCGGGATAGGTTGGCACGTCATGTGGGTTCTTAGTGCTTCCGGATGCCGGTGGCTCGGTGCGGTCGGGGCGCTTGCCGTCGCCGTGGGCGGATGGGCCGCGGGGACGCTGCCCGTACGCGGCGGCTGGGGGCTCTGGGAGCCGCGGGGCTCGGCCCTCACCGCGGCCGGGGCGGTTCTCGCGTACCTGGGGCTCACGCTGCTCGTCGGGGCCTGGTGGCGGCACGGGGTGCTCCTCGGGCGGGGGCTGGGGGACGCTCGGGGCGGGGTGGTCGGCACCCTTGCGTGCTGGACCGCGCCGCTGCTTCTCGCCCCGCCCCTGTACAGCGCCGACGTCTACAGCTACATCGCGCAGGGCGCCATGGTCCTCGAAGGGCACGACGTGTACGGCGGCGGGCCCTCCGTCCTCGGCCCCGACGAGCTCGGCGCTGACGCGGCGGCGAGCGTCGGCGGGAACTGGACGGACACCCCCGCCCCGTACGGACCCGTCTTCCTGCTCCTCGCGGCGGCGGTCGTGAAGGTCACCGGCGGGGCGATCGTTCCCTCCGTCCTCGGGATGCGGCTGATCGCCCTCGCCGCGCTCGCCCTGATCGTCTGGGCCGTACGGGGACTCGGCGGCGGGCCCGGCGGCCGCGCCGGCGCGCTCTGGCTGGCCGCCCTCAACCCGCTGCTCCTCATCCACGTCGTCGGCGGCATGCACAACGACGGCCTGATGATCGGCCTCCTGCTCGGCGGCGTGCTGCTCGCCACGCGCGGGCGGTGGGTGCTCGGCTCCGTCCTCGTCGGCCTCGCGGTGATGATCAAATCTCCGGCGGCGGTCGCGCTGCTGTTCATCGGCGTGATGATCGCCCGCCGGGACGGTGGCGTACGCGGCCTTGCCAAGGGCCTCGTCCTGCCGGGAGTCGTCGCCGGCGCGGTGGCCGCGGGGGCGACGGTGCTCGCCGGGACCGGGTTCGGATGGCTGCGCACCCAGAGCGTCGCCGGGTCGATCCACACCGCGCTCTCGGTGACCAGTGACCTCGGGCTGGGGCTCGGGCTGCTCCTCGGGGACGACCCCGCGCCCGTGAAGGGCGTCGTGCAGACGGCGGGGCTCGTCGTCGCCGTCGCGGTGATCCTGGTGCTCGCCTGGCGGGCCTGGCGGGGGCTGCTCGACCCGGTGCTCGGGCTCGGGCTCTCGCTGGTGGCGCTCGTCGCCCTGTCGCCGATGGTGCAGCCCTGGTACGTGCTGTGGGGGACGGCGGTCGTCGCGGCGGCCGCGTGGAGGAGTCGGGCGGGGCAGGTGCTCGCGGTGGTTTCGGCGGCGCTGGTGTACGAGACGGCGCCGTCTGGGCGCACGCCCTGGTTCGGGTTCGTGGTGGCGGGGGTCGTGCTGGTGGCGGGGCTGGTGTGGGCGCGGAGGGAGCCGTGGGCGGGCGGCACGTCGGAGGGTGCCGCTCCGGTGGGCGCGGGGCGGTAGAGCGGAGGCGCCCGCTGGGGCGCCGTTCCGTTGTGCCCACCCTCCCCCAGACTCCGTCCGGGGGGACCCCCACGCCCCAGCGGAACGAATGCCCACGACGTCAGTGCACGCGGCGGATTGCGCGGCCCGGCAAGGCGTCCGTGCGGGTGCCGTTTTCCATGACGAAGGTGCCGTTGATCAGGACGTGGGGGATGCCCGTGGGGAGGGTGCGTGGGGTGTCGTACGTTGCGCCTGGGGTCACCGTTTCCGGGTCGAAGAGGACCAGGTCCGCCACGTAGCCCTCCTTCACCAGGCCCCGGTCCGGGAGGCGGAGGCGGGCCGCCGGGCGGGCGGTCAGGTGGGCGACGCACTCCTCCAGGGAGAGGACGCCGAGCTCCCGTACGTATCGGCCCAGGTACCGCGGAAACGTCCCGTACGCGCGCGGGTGCGGTTTCAGGCCCTGGAGGATGCCGTCCGAGCCGCCCGTGTGCACCCGGTGCCGCATGATCGCCCGTACGTTCTCCTCGTGGCCCACGTGCTGGAGGATCGTCGTGCCGAGGCGGTCCTCGACCAGCAGCCGGCGGGCCGTCGCCCAGCCGTCGACGCGGCGGCCCGTGAACTCGGCGAGCGCCGGATCCGACACCCCCGAGACCTCGATCGTGTCCCACTCGACCGGCACCCCGTGGCAGCCGTCCGAGCCGAGGACTTCGAGGTGGTGGCGGATGCGTTCGGCCGTCCCGTCGTCCCGCAGCCGCGCGAGCACCGCCTCCGGGCCGCCCTCGCTCGCCCAGCTCGGCAGCACGGCGACCAGGGTCGTACAGCCAGGCGTGTACGGGTACGTGTCGAGGCTGATGTCCGCGCCCGCGTCCAGGGCCTCGTCGAGGAGGGCGAGGAGGTCGGGGGCCCTGCCCCTGTTCACACCGAAGTTCATGGTGGCGTGCGCCAGGTGCAGCGCGCAGCCCGCCTCCCGGGTGAGCGTGATCATCTCCTCGTACGCGCGAAGCGCCCCCGCCCCGTACGAGCGGTGGTGCGGGCAGTAGTAGCCGCCGTACTCCGCCACCACCCGGCACAGTTCGGTGAGCTCGGCGTCCGGCGCGTACATCCCGGGGGTGTACGTCAGGCCGGACGACATGCCGACCGCGCCCTGTTCGAGGCCCTCGGCGACGAGCCGCCGCATCCGGTTCAGCTCGGCCTCGCTCGCGGGGCGGTCCTCCCAGCCCACCGCCTGCATCCTGACCGTGCCCTGGGGGACCAGATAGGCGGCGTTGACGGCGATGCCCCGGCCGCCGTGGGCGCGGTCGAGGCGGTCCAGGTATCCGCCGACGGTCCGCCAGTCGAAGTCGATGTCGTCGCCGTGGCCGTTCCAGCCGGTGATCGCCCTGCGCACCTCCGCGAGCGTGCGGTCGTCGACCGGCGCGTACGAGAGGCCGTCCTGGCCCAGGACCTCAAGGGTCACGCCCTGCGCGGCCTTCGCGCTGTGGTCCGGGTCGCGGAGCAGCGCGAGGTCGCTGTGGGCGTGCATGTCGATGAAGCCGGGGGAGAGGGCGAGGCCCTCGGCGTCCACCACGCGCCGGGCGGTGGGGCGCTGGCAGCCCGCCGCCGCGCCCTCCTTGACGATCGCGGCGATCCGGCCGCCGTCGATGGCCACGTCGGCGCGGTAGGAGGGGCCGCCGGAGCCGTCGACGACCTCCGCGTCACGGAAGACGAGATCCATGGCCCTCCCCCTAGAAGAAGGTGCGGATGTGGTCGACCACCGTGCCGTCCGCCTCGACGAGCGGGATCAGCTGCCACTTGTCGAAGGACGTACAGGGGTGGGAGAGGCCCATGCCGACCCAGTCGCCGACCTCCAGGTCCGCACCGGCCTCGGTGGCGAGCCAGGCGTGCTGGTCGGAGAGCCCCGTCACGGTGATGCCCTCGGCGGCGCGGACCTCACCCGTGCGGGCGTCACGGACGACCTGTGCCTCCGGGAGGTGGAGGTCGTGGGCGGCGTCGCGCTTGCCCGCGTTGGTGAAGGCCTGCTCGGCGGTGGGGCGGGAGACGACCTGCGACCAGAGGCGGAACGCGGGCTGGAGCGCGCCCTCCTCGGGCATCCGGTTGAAGGGGGTGAGGTTGCGGTACTGACCGTCGTCGTGGGAGACGTACGCGCCGGAGCGCAGCAGCCTGAGGACCGGCAGCGAGAGTTCGGGCAGCTCCGCGAAGACCTCCGCGACCGTGTCGAACCAGGCGCTTCCGCCCGCGCTGACGACGATCTCCCCGATGCCGGCGTCGAAGCGGCCCTCCTTGTCGAAGGCGGCGGCGAGCGCGGTCAGCCGGAGCAGCCAGGCGCGGACCCGCTCGGTGTCCGGCTTCGGCACCTCGCCCTCGTACCCGGCGACGCCGACGAGCCGCAGCGTCGTGACGGCGGCGACCGCGTCCGCGACGGCGGCGCACTCGGCCTCCGTACGCACGCCGGTACGGGCCCCCTCGCCGGCGCCCAGCTCCACGACGACGTCCACGGCGCGACGGGCGCCCGCCGCGCGCAGGGCCTCGTCCATCAGCTCCACGCCACGGACCGAGTCCACGTAGCAGACGAGGCGGAAGTCCGGGTCGGCGTCGAGTTCGGCGGCGAGCCAGCGGAGGGCGGCGGCGTCGACGACCTCGTTGGCGAGGAAGATCCGGGCGATTCCGTGCGCCCGGTAGACCCGGGCCTGGTGGGGCACGGCGGCGGTGATGCCCCAGGCGCCGTGCGCCAGCTGCCGGTCGAAGAGCTGCGGGGCCATGGAGGTCTTGCCGTGCGGCGCGAAGGCGAGGCCGTGGCGCTCGGCGTACGTCTCCAGGAGGCGGAGGTTGTGCTCGACGGACTCGGCGGAGAGGGCGAGTACGGGGGTGGTGTAGCCGCCGGTGAAGAGGTTGCGCCGCTGGGCGGAGAGCTCGCCGACGGTCAGGCCCTCGGCGTCCGGGGGCAGGGCCTTGAAGCGGTGGTCGACGCGCTCGTTCGCCAGGTCGGGCATGAGGCCTCCTCGTCGGTGCGGGGTTGTGTTGCAGGGTGTGCAACACTCATTGCGCATACTGCTCATGGCTGTCTAACATCCGGGCCAAGGCCGGGTCAATGGACCCGGAGGAGCGAGCAGGGAGCCCGGAGTGAGCGCACACGTGCCCGTGGACGCGCCCTCGCACGCCCCGCCGGACGTTGCATGCCTCGGTGAGTCCATGGTCACCTTCCTTCCCGGCCGCCCGGGCCGCCTCGCCGACGTCCCCGCCTTCACCCGCGCGATCGGCGGCGCCGAGTCCAACGTCGCCTGCGCCCTCGCGGCCGCCGGGCACCGCGTGAGGTGGGTCGGCCGCGTCGGCCGGGACGGGTTCGGCGACCACCTGGTGGAGACGATCGGCGCGTACGGGGTCGACGTCGGCGCCGTCCGCCGCGACCCGCACCGGCCGACCGGCGTCTACTTCCGCACCGCCACCGACCGGGCCTCCGACACCCACGAGGTCGTCTACTACCGGGCGGGCTCGGCCGCGTCGGCCATGTCGCCGGACACCGTCCCGTACTCCTCCGTCGCCGACGCGCGGATCCTCCACCTCACCGGCATCACGGCCGCGCTGTCCGCCGACTGCCTGTCGCTGATGCGGGAGCTCACGGCGCCCCGGCCCGGGCGCCCGCTGGTCTCCTTCGACGTCAACCACCGGCCCGGGCTGTGGGGGAGGGGTCCCGGCGTCGCCGCCGAGGTACTGCTCGAACTCGCCCGGCGGGCGGACCTCGTGTTCGTGGGGGCGGATGAGGCGGAGGTGCTGTGGGGTGTCGCCGATCCGGCAGCGATACGGCGGATGCTGCCGGAGCCGGCGGGGCTCGTGGTGAAGCGGGGTGGGGAGGGGGCGGTGGTGTTCGAGCGCTGCGCGGCTTCTTTCCCCACCCCGCCCCTTCCCGAACCGGGGCTCCGCCCCGGACCCGGGTCCTCACACGCCGGACGGGCTGGATCTGCCGCCCAAGGGGCCCCCGACACCGTCACCCACGCCCCCGCCCCCCGCGTCGGCATCGTCGCCCCCGTCGGCGCGGGCGACGCCTTCGCCGCCGGGTACCTCTCCGCCGCCCTCCGCGGGCTCGACCCGCGGGCCCGGCTCCGGCACGGGCACCTCATGGCCGCCGCCGCCCTCACCGTGCCCGGCGACCTTGCCGCACCGCCCCGCCGCGACCACGCCGACCGGCTGGCCGCGCTCGACGAGGCCGCCTGGGGGACACTTCACCTCGGCCCCGGCTGGACGGTGCGCCAGGGCCCCGACCAGGCCGGGGACGACGACGGCCCGGACCCGACCGGGGGCCACCATGGCCCCGACCAGGAGGTACGTACGCCATGAGCCAGACCGTCGACCGGGCGCTCAGCATCCTGCCGCTGCTCGCCCAGGGCCCCGCCGACCTCGGACAGGTCGCCGAGCGGCTCGGCGTGCACAAGTCCACGGCCCTGCGGCTGCTGCGCACCCTCCATGAGCACGGTCTCGTCCACCGGCAGCAGGACCACCGCTACCGCCTCGGGGCCCGGCTCTTCGCCCTCGCGCAGGAAGCCGTCGAGAACCTCGACATCCGGGAGATCGCCCACCCGTACCTCACGGCCCTCAACGAGCGGATCGGGCACACCGTCCACCTCGCCGTGTACGAGGAGGGCGAGGTCGTCTACATCGACAAGGTCGAGAGCCGCTACCCGGTCCGTATGTACTCGCGCATCGGCAAGCCCGTGGCGATCACCGTCGCCGCCGTCGCCAAGCTGCTCCTCGCCGACCTGCCCGAGCCCGAGCGCCGCGCCGTCGCCGGCAAGCTCGACTACCCCCCGTACACCCCCCGTTCGACCCCGAACGCCGCCGCCTTCCTCCAGGAGCTGGCGACCGTACGCGAACAGGGGTGGGCCACCGACCTCGGCGGCCACGAGGAGTCCATCAACTGCGTGGGCGCCCCCATCCGCGGCGCCGACGGACGCGTCGTCGCCGCCATGTCGGTCTCGGCGCCCAACGTGGTCGTCACGGCCGAGGAACTCCTCTCCCTCCTCCCGCAGGTGCGCGGCACCGCGGACGCCATCAGCCGCGAGTACTCCGGCGAAGCCCCGACGAAGGAAGCCAGCGCATGACCATCGAGAAGACCGCCCTCACCCCCGCCACCCACACCGCCCCGCCCGCGAAGTTCTCGCACGGCGTGAAGAAGGGGAACATCCTCCAGGTCGCCGGCCAGGTCGGCTTCCTGCCCGCCGTCGAGGGCCAGGCCCCCACGGTCGCGGGCCCGACGCTGCGCGAGCAGACCCTCCAGACCTTCGCCAACGTCAAGGCGATCCTGGAGGAGGGCGGCGCGAGCTGGGACGACGTGATGATGATGCGCGTCTACCTCACGGACGTGGACCACTTCGCCGAGATGAACGCGGTCTACAACGACTACTTCGAGGACCAGAACCTCAAGGCCCCCGCCTCCGCCCGCACGACCGTCTACGTCGGCCTCCCCACCGGCCTCCTCATCGAGATCGACGCCCTCGCCGTACTCGGCTGAGCCCGCGGGGCGGGTCCGGAGCGGCGGCGGCCACGGCAGGGCGCCCCGGCGGATCACCGCCGGGGCGCCCTTTCCCACGTACGTACGGGCCCGTCAGGTCGTGCAGTACTGCGCCTGCTTGCCGATCGAGCGGTACATGCAGTCCGCGTTCTCCAGGAGTTGGAGGACCGCGTCGCGGTTGCGGCTCGTCTCGCGTTCGATGACCTCGTCGGGCGGGTAGAAGCCGCCGCCCGAGGACGACGCCGGGTACATCTCGAAGGTGTAGCCGAAGATCTTGTGGACGCCCCACAGGTAGTCGTCGATCGAGCCGTCCGTGATGTAGAGGTCGCTGGACTGCTCGGGCGTGTAGCCGTTGCTCGCGGCCATCTTGCCGCCGACGGTCGCGAAGGCGTCCCGGTCGTCCTGGGTCATGCCCGGGGCGGTGTTCGCGGTGGTGTAGCCGAAGGGCCAGAGCACCAGTTCGCTGTACGTGTGGAAGTCGATGGCCGCGGTGATCTGCTGCTTGCCGCCGACCACCCGGGAGCGCACGAAGTCGGCGACGACCTTCACCTCGGGGGCCGACTCGGGGGCCGTGCCGCGGTACGTCTCGGAGCTCTTGGAGCTTGAGGAGCCACCGCAGCAGCCCCACTTGTAGTTCCAGTTCCGGTTCATGTCCGTGCCGATGTACGACGAGCCGGAGTTCGGCTGCCGGTTCTTGCGCCAGCTGCGGTAGGAGCCGCTGGCGATGTCGTACTCGCCGCCGTCCGGGTTGAGGTCCGGCACGATCCAGATCTCGCGGCCGTTCACGGCGCCCGTGACCCGGGAGTCGCTGCCGTAGCCCGCGCCGAGTTCACGCAGCAGGTAGAGCGCCATCTCGACGGTGAGGTGCTCGCGGGCGTGCTGGTGGTGGGTGAAGAGGGCCTCGGGCTCGTTCTCGTCGGTGGCGACGTTGTCGCTGATCTTGATGGCGATGATGTCCCGGCCCTGGTAGGACTTCCCGATCACCTGCTTGCGCATGATGGACGGATAGGCGGCGAGCCGCTGGTCGATCTCCGCGTTCATCTCCGCGTAGTTGTGGTACCTCGCGTCCGCGGAGGGGAAGTCGAGCGGGCCGACGGAGTGGTCGTGTTCGCCCTCGGTCGCGCGGTTCGGCGGGCCGGGCAGCGCGACCGGCTTGTAGCCGAGCGCCTTGAGGTTCCTGAGCTGTTCGGTGTTGGCGCTGACGACGACCGACCGGGCGTCGACCTCGTCGATCGAGACGCCGGTGGCCAGGAGCGCGGTGCGGGCGGCCGGGGTGGAGGGCCCGGCGACCTCGTACTGCCGGATCACCTCCTCCGCACCGGCGGCGATGCGGGCGGCGGTCGGCGCCGGGTCGGCCCCGGCGGGTGAGGAGAGGGCGGAGAGGGGCGCCGCGAGGGCGAGCGCCACGAGGGCCGCGAGGGTGGCGGACCTTCTGCCGCGGGTGGGACGTCGCATGCTGTCTCCTGGGTGGGGAGTGTGGGGGTGTGCGACAAACTCGTGCGGGTGTCCGGCCCACATGGTGGCGCCATGTCATGGACCGGTCAAGATGACGGGTTCGGCCATACTGTCCCGCGTGGGGATCCTCATCGGCAGATACGTCATCGAACACAAGCTAGGCGAAGGCGGCATGGGCACCGTCTATCTGGCCCGATCGCGCGGCGGGCGTGCCGTCGCCGTCAAAGTGGCGCGGCCGGAACTCGCCGCCGACCCGTCCTTCCGCGCGCGCTTCCGCGCCGAGGTCGCCGCGGCCCGGCAGGTCGGCGGCTTCCACACCGCGCAGGTCGTCGACGCCGACCCCGACGCCGAGGCGCCCTGGCTCGCCACCGCCTACATCCCCGGCCCCACCCTCTCGGCGCTCGTCCTCGCCCAGGGACCCATGGGCGGGGAGCGGCTGCGCTCGCTCGGCGCCGCGCTCGCCGAGGCCCTGGAGGCCATCCACGCCTGCGGGCTCGTCCACCGCGACCTCAAGCCCGGCAACATCGTCATGGCCTCCGACGGGCCGCGCGTCCTCGACTTCGGCATCGCCCGCGCGGTGGAGTCGACCCGCCTCACCGCCACCGGCTCCGCCTTCGGCACCCCCGGCTACCTCGCCCCCGAACAGGCCCTCGGCGAGGAGGTGACGGGCGCCGCCGACGTCTTCGCCCTGGGCGCGGTTCTCGTCGCGGCGGCCGGCGGACGGCCCTTCGGGGACGGCACGCCGATGGGCCTCATGTACCGGGCGGTCCACGAGGCCCCGGACCTGGCCACCGTGCCGGAGGCGCTGCGCGGGCTCGTCGGCCGCTGCCTCGCGAAGAACCCGGCCGAACGGCCTACGCCGGAGGAGATTCTGGACGAGCTGGGGGTGGGGGTGATGTCTGTTTCGGTGGCTGATCCCGCGCCTGTTGCCGCCTCTGATCCTGTGCCCGGGCCTGCTCCCGCTGACGCCGTTCCCCTGCCTTCCTACGCGCTGCCTACGCAGCCTGCCGACGTCGCCGTCCCCGGCTTCGTACCGCATCCCGCCACCCTCCTCGTACCCCCGCAGCCCTCCGTACCGCCGCTGCCCGCGCCGGACTTCGTCGCCGCCGACCGGAGCTCCGGCATCGCCGTCGACGCGGACGGGGTGTCCCTGCACCTCGTCGGCGAGGAGGCCGACTTCGGCTGGGCCGAGATCGGGGCCGTACGGTACGAGCGCGTCCGGCGCGGCCGGGCGCTGCGTGTCACCGTCCACCTCCACGACGGTTCCGTCTTCGACTGCGAGGTCGACGGCCGCGGGGCCGCCCGGGTCGACGAGTGGATCCTCCGGCTCGACCCGGTGCTCGCCCGGTACCTGCCCGTGTGAGGGTACGGAAATGACGCAGCGCCGCCGGGTGAGCGGCGGCGCTGCGGTTCCCGTACGGGAGGAAGCGTTACGGCAGGTTGTGGACGTGCGGTCCGACCGCGTTCGACCAGGCGTTGCCCGCCGTCGCGTCCCAGTTGGTCGACCAGGTCATGGCGCCGCGCAGCGACGGCCAGGTCTGGGCGGGCTTGAAGGTGCCGCAGCCGGTGCCCCTGGTGAGGCAGTCGAGCGCGTTCTTCACGATCTGCGGGTCGACGTAGCCGCTGCCCGCGCCCCGCGTGGAGGCGGGGACGCCCAGGCCGACCTGGGACGGGGCGAGGCCGCCCTGGAGCTGGATGCAGGCGAGCGCGGTGAGGAAGTCGACCGAGCCCTGGCTGTACACCTTGCCGTCGCAGCCCAGCATCGAACCGCTGTTGTAGTACTGCATGTTGACGACCGTGAGGATGTCCTTCACGGCGAGCGCGGTCTTGAAGTACTCCGTGCCGGTGTTCTGCATGTCGATGGTCTGCGGGGCCATCGTCAGGACCATGGAGGAGCCCGCCTTGGCGGAGAGCTGGCGCAGCGCCTTGGTCAGGTAGGTGGAGTTGATGCCGTGTTCGAGGTCGATGTCGACGCCGTTGAAGCCGTACTCCTGCATCAGGGCGTACGTGCTGTTGGCGAAGGCGGTCGCGGAGGCGTCACTGTTGATCGTGACGTTCCCCTTCTCGCCGCCGACCGAGATGATGACCGACTTGCCGGCGGCCTTCTTCGCGGCGATGTCCGCCTTGAAGTCGGCGACCGAGGCGTAGCCGACGGCCGGGTCGAGGTTGAAGACGATCTGGCCGGGCGTGGCCGTCGAGTCGGCGAAGGAGACGGCGATGATGTCGTACTGCGCCTGGACGTCCCGCAGCTTCTGGACCGCGGCGCCGTTGTTGAAGTTCTGCCAGTAGCCGGTGAGGGCGTGCTTCGGGACGGCCGGGCCGGGGCCCGGGTCGGTGGTCTTCGCGGTCCGCGCCGACACGGCCGAGGACTTCGCGGACTCGCCCGCGGAGTTCGTCGCGGCGACCTGGAACTGGTACGCGGTGTCGGCGCTGAGTCCGGTGACGGTCGTCGACGTACCGCTGACGGTCTGCGGGTTGGCGCCGTCGCGGTACACCTTGTAGCCGGTGGCGCCGGAGACCGCGCCCCAGCTGAGGGCGACCGAATTCGTGGTGACCGTGCCCGCCGCGAGGCCGGCCGGGGTGGCCGGGACGACCGGGTCGGGGTCCTGGCCGCCGCCCCCGTCGGGACCGAAGACGCTGACGTCGTCGACGAGGTAGGGGGAGGTGCCGTACCAGCCGTGGGTGTAGATCTGGACGGAGGTCGTGCTCGCCCCGGTGGTGAAGGTTGTCGTGAGCTGCTTCCACGCGGCGCTGTCGGGCGTCCAGGTGGAGACGTCGGTGGTGCCGGTGCCGGTCGCGCCGAGGTAGGCGTAGCCGCCCTGGACCCAGGCGCTGAGCTTGTACGTCGAGTTGGGCTTCACGGCCACGGTCTGCACGCACTTGGCGTTGTCGAGCCCGGCCGGGGTGGCCCTGAGGGCGCCGGCGCCGGTGCGGACCGGGGAGGAGACGGCGGCGCCGCTCCCGGCGGAACAGGCCCAGTTGGTGAGGCCGCTCTCGAAGCCGGCGTTCTTGGCGACGTTGACGTCGGCCGCCTGCGCGGTGCCGGCTCCGCCGACGAGGACGAGCCCGGAGCCGACGGCGAGCGCGAGGGCTCCGCCGAGCCAGCGGCGGCCTTGCGCGGTGGCCTCGCGGCGGGTGGTGGTGCGGTCCACGTGCATCCTCCGGTGGGGGAGTTGGGGATGTGGAGGTGCCGTACGTCTTCGTCGTCGTACGGAGGGGCGGATCAGTGGGAGGTGCGGACGGTGGCCACCGTTGTCGGAACAAGCTGGTCCAGACCAATCGCGTTGTCAAGACCTCTGGCAACAAGCGCTGTTCGGGCGGAACCCGGGCGCGCCGCGCGGCTCGAACCCCGAGCCCAAAGAAATGGGGACAGCTTGGCGGATTGTGTGTTCACCACCCCGGGGGACGTGGATAGGGTGCAGAGGCGGCAGCACCCTGCGGTGATGCCGTGAACGCGGTAAGTGATCCACGGCCCCCGTGAGCCCGGAGGCCGGAGGGGACGGGGGGTCCGACGTGGCGACAGCGATCGCGGTCACCAGCGCCGACCTGGTGCTGCCGCCGACCGACCCCGGAACCCCGCACGCCGCCGTCCTGCCGGCTCCCGGGACGCAGTCGCTCGACGCGTCCGTCGCCGACATGCAGCAGCTCCTCGCCCGGTACGGGCACGTGGTCGTCGTCTGCCCCACCTCCGCCCCTGCCGCCGTCGAGAACCGGCTGCACGCCGTCCGCGCCCTGCTCGAAAGCGACCGGATCGCCCTGGTCCGCACCGACCTGCCGCCCCTCGGCGCCGCCGTACTCGTCCGGCAGCTGCGGCAGTTGGCGGGCTGCGACTTCAGCCCCGGCGTCCTCGCCTCCGCCGCCCGGCTGCTCGCCCACTACATCTACGCGGGCGCCGTCCTCGGCTCCGTCTCCCGGCTCGACCGCGTCCCCGTCAGCCTCGGCTCCCACCTCAAGAGCTGGCTGCCCGGCGCCCACTTCGCCGTACTCGCGGGACCGACCCCGCAGATCACGCG
Source organism: Streptomyces sp. NPDC002773 (assembly GCF_040295605.1). Taxonomy (NCBI): domain Bacteria; kingdom Bacillati; phylum Actinomycetota; class Actinomycetes; order Kitasatosporales; family Streptomycetaceae; genus Streptomyces; species Streptomyces sp. NPDC002773. The sequence continues at coordinate 12,299 of NZ_JBEOVO010000028.1, read as the reverse complement.
CGTCGGCAACGGCGAGACGCCCCTCGCGGGCCCCGAGTTCACCACCGAACTCCTCCTCGCCCGCGGCCAGCTCCAGACCGACTGGCCCACCACCACCCTCGTGCCCCGCTGGCGGATCCAGGGCGCCACTCAGGAGACCCCGCTGCCCGAGACCTCACCCGGCTGGTGGGGCACCGGAAAACTCGTCGAGTTCGCCGCGTACCTCCCCGACCTCCCCGTCCTCTACCAACTCGTCTCCTCCGTACGGCGCGAGACCTGCCACTGGTGCACGATGGACCTCATCGGCGACCGCTGCGGCTTCTGCGGGTCCCCGCTGAGCGCGGGGGCGGCGCCGCCGGAACCGGGCGCGCGCGGCATCGGGTCGGGCTCGGGTCTCGGGTCCGGCTCGGGTGTCGGGTCCGGCTCGGGTAGTGGCTCCGGCTCCGGTATCGGCTCCGGCTCCGGCTCCGGCGGGCACACCGGCACGCGCGCCCTCGGGCCCGGCGCGCACACCGGCGCCCGCGCCCTCGGCTCCGGCGGGCACACCGGACCTCCCTCCGTCCGCGCCCTGCCGTGAAGCGCCCCTCGCCCCGCCCGCCCCGCCCGCCCGGACCCACGTCTCCGACCGAGGAAGTACGGCCATGAACTCCCGCCAGCGCCGCGGCGTCATCCTGCTGCTGCTGTCCGTCCTGTGCGCCCTCGGGGCCTTCGCCGGTGTCCTCGCCGTCATCAGCGACGTGAACTCCAAGGTCGGCCCGGAGACCACCGCGTACCGGATCAAGAAGGACGTGGCCCCCTACGCACCGCTGACCGCGAGCTCCTTCGAGAAGATCACCATGCCGAAGCGCTGGCTCTCGGAGACCGCCGTCACCGACCTCCGCCAGATCCAGGGCAGGATCGCCGTCACGAGACTCAAGGCCGGCTCGCTCCTCCAGACCGACATGATCGTCGAGCAGCCCGAACTCCAGCCGGGACAGCAGGAGATCGCGATCATGGTCGACGCGGCGACCGGCGTCGCCGGAAAGATCAACGCCGGCGCCACCGTCAACATCTACGCCACCTTCGCCGGCGAGAACAAGGGCGACGCCTCCCAGTCGCGGATGATCGTCGCCGGCGCCCGCGTCCTCTCCGTCGGCAAGCTCACCCCCATCCGCGACAGCTCCGACAACTCCAGCCGCACCTCCCAGGCCGTCCCGATCAGCTTCGCGCTCTCCACCCTCGACACCCAGCGCGTCGCGTACGCCGAGTCCTTCGCCGAGCACGTACGCCTCGCCCTCGTCGCCCCCACCACCGGCGGCGCCCCGGCCGACCAGAGCGACCGCACCTACACGCTCGAAAAGGACAAGTGAGGCCGGTATGACCACCAGGATCCTGCCGGCCGTCGGCGACCCCGACGCGGCCCGGTCCGTCACCACCCTGATCGGCCAGCTCCCCGACGCCGAACCCGCCCCGCCGGTCACCGACTCCACCCAGCTCGTCGACACCCTCGCCCGCCTCGCCGCCGCCTCCCTCGACGAACTCCCCGAGGTCGTCCTCGTCCACGAGCGGATCGGGCCCGTCCCCGCGCTCGAACTCGTCCGCGAGGTCGCCCTCCGCTTCCCCGCCGTCGGCGTCGTCCTCATCACCGCCGACGCCAGCCCCGTCCTCTTCTCCGCCGCCATGGACTCCGGCGCCCGAGGACTCGTCACCCTCCCCCTCGGTTACGAGGAGCTCGCCAGCCGCGTCCAGGCCGCCGCCCAGTGGTCCGTCGGCGTCCGCCGCCACCTCGGCGGGGCCGCCGAGCAGGTCACAGGCCCCGGCGGCACCGTCGTCACCGTGAGTGGCGCCAAGGGCGGAGTCGGCACCACCGTCACCGCCGTCCACCTCGCCCTCGCGGCCCGCGCCTCCGGCCGCACCGTCGCCCTCGTCGACATGGACCTCCAGAGCGGCGACATCGCCTCCTACCTCGACGTCCAGTTCCGGCGCTCCGTCGCCGACCTCGCCTCCATCAACGACATCTCGCCGCGTGTCCTCCAGGACGCCCTGTACGTCCACGAGACCGGCCTCTCGCTGCTCCTCGCCCCGGCGGAGGGCGAACGCGGCGAAGAGGTCACCGACCGCGCCACCCGCCAGATCGTCAGTGCCCTGCGCGGCCGGCACGAGGTCGTCGTCGTCGACTGCGGCTCCCAGCTCAACAGCGCCAACGCCGCCGCCATCGAGATGGCCGACACCGCCCTGCTCGTCGCCACCCCCGACGTCGTCGCCGTCCGGGCCGCCAAACGGACCGTACGCATGTGGGACCGGCTCCAGGTCCGCAAGGCCGAGGAGACGGTCACCGTGGTCAACCGCCACCACCGCTCCGCCGAGATCCAGCCACCCCTCGTCCAGAAGATCACCGGCACCCGGATCGCGGGTGTCGCCGTCCCCGCCCACTTCAAGGAACTCCAGGCCGTCGTCGACGCGGGCCGGCTGCACGAACTCGACGCCAAGTCGACCGTCAAGCAGGCGCTGTGGGCCCTCGCGGGCGAGCTGGGCCTGGTCGGAGCCCCCGCCGCCGCGACCCACGGCAAGCCCGGCAAGCAGCTCGCGCGGGCGGGCGACCGGGGCTCGCTGGGGCTGCGGCGCCGCGCCGGAGGACGCTGAGCGATGCGTACGCACCGGGACGTGAGCAGGGACGACAGGGGACAGGTGGCCATCGAGTTCCTGGGCATGGTGCCGTTGATCCTGCTCACCTTCGCACTGCTCTGGCAGGTCGTCCTGGTCGGCTACACCTACACGCTCGCGGGGAACGCGGCGGACGAGGCGGCGCGGGCGTGCGCCGTCGGCGACGACGGTGAAGCTGCTGCCCGCCGCCACATCGACGGCGCCTGGAGCGTCTCCGGCGGAGGTTGCGGCGACACGAGCGGCGGCATGGTCCACGTCCGGATCTCCGTGGACGTGCCGGTCCTCGTCCCGGGCGTGGGAGGTCTCTTCCCCGTCGTGAGCGAGGCAGGGGCCGTGGACGAGAGGGACCTCACGCCATGAGCAGAGACCTGCGCAGGAATCGGCGCGACCGTGGCCAGGTCGCCATCGAGTACCTCGGCTTCCTGCCGATCCTCCTGCTCGTCGGCCTCGCCGGGCTCCAGCTCGGCATCGCCGCGTACGCCGCGCAGCAGGCGGGCACGGCGGCCCGTGCGGCCGCGCGGGCGGCGAGCACTGATGCGGAGGACGGTCCCGATGCACAGACGGCCGGTGCCGCCGCCGTGAGTGGCTGGATCGACCCTTCCGTCTCGGTCGACTCCACGGGCGGCGGCGAGGTCACCGTCACCGTGATCGTGACGATCCCGTCCGTCGTCCCCTTCGTGGAGAACTTCGGCGACGTGCGGAAGACCGCCACCATGCGCCTGCCCGAGGAGGACGAGTGAGAAGGGACGACGAAGCATGAGCCTGCGCAGCCGCATCAACGCCCCCGAGGAGCGCGGCGGCACCGCCGCCGCCCGGGAGGACGGGCACCTCGTCGCCTCCTTCCGCGCCAAGCTCCTGGAGGAGATCGACCTCACCGAGATGTCCGCGCTCGCGGCCGCCGAGCGCCGGGCCCGCCTCGAACGCGTCCTCGGGCACATCATCAGCCGTGAGGGCCCGGTCCTCTCCACGGCCGAGCGGGCCCAGCTGATCCGCCGCGTCGTCGACGAGGCCCTCGGGCTCGGCGTACTCGAACCGCTCCTCGAAGACGCCTCCATCACCGAGATCATGGTCAACGGCCCCGACCAGATCTTCATCGAGCGCAACGGCCGCGTCGAGCTCCTCCCGCTCCGCTTCGCCTCCCACGACCAGCTGATGCAGACCATCGAGCGGATCGTGTCCACGGTCAACCGGCGTGTCGACGAGTCGAACCCGATGGTCGACGCCCGGCTCCCCTCCGGCGAGCGCGTCAACGTCATCATCCCGCCGCTCTCGCTCACCGGGGCCACCCTCACCATCCGCCGTTTCCCCCGCGCGTACACGCTCCACGAGATGCTCGGCCTGGGGTCCCTCGACGAGCAGATGCTGCTCCTCCTGTCGGGACTGGTTCAGGCCAAGTTCAACCTGATCGTCTCGGGCGCAACCGGCACCGGGAAGACCACCCTCCTCAACGCCCTCTCCGGTCTCGTCCCGGACGGCGAACGGATCATCACCATCGAGGACTCGGCGGAACTCCAGCTCCAGCAGTCCCACGTGATCCGCCTGGAGGCCCGCCCGCCGAACATCGAGGGTCGCGGAGCCATCTCCATCCGCGACCTCGTCCGCAACTCGCTCCGCATGCGCCCCGACCGGATCATCGTCGGAGAGGTACGCGGCGGCGAGACCCTCGACATGCTCCAGGCCATGTCGACGGGCCACGACGGCTCCCTCGCCACCGTCCACGCCAACTCGGCGGAGGACGCCTTGATGCGGCTCCAGACCTTGGCGTCGATGTCGGAGGTCAAGGTGCCGTTCGAGGCGCTCCGGGACCAGATCAACAGCGCGGTCGACGTCCTCGTCCAGCTCACCCGGCACCCCGACGGCACCCGCCGCATCACCGAGATCTCCGTCCTCGCCTCCCACGGGCGCGAACGCTTCCTGCTCGCCACGGTCTGCCGCTTCCACGCCCAGCCGGTCGCCGCCGACGGACGGGTGTACGGGCAGTTCACATACCACCCGCTGCCGAGGCGGGTCGCGGAGCGGCTCTACCTGGCGGGCCAGCCCATCCCGCAGGCCTTCGGGGTGGCCGCGACCGACGCCCACCTGGCCACCCGAGAGGCGGAATGACGATGACCGGCGTCCATCTCGCCACCCGAGAGGCGGAGCGATGACCGACCCCTTCTGGCTGACCACGGGCGCGACCCTGCTCGCCTGCGTCCTGGGCATCGTCGGCGTCCAGGTGTACGCGAACGGGGCCCGCCGGCACGCGGAACTCGTCGCCCGACTCGACGAGTCCGCCGCGCCCGACGCCGCCGGCCGCCGCAGACGGCGCTTCCGGGGCATCGACCGGCGGGTCCGGCGGACGGCCCTCGGCCGGAAACTGGAGCTGCGGATCGCGGCCACCGGCCTCGACGTCACCCCGGGCGAGTTCACGGTGGCCCTGGCGGCGACGGTGGCCGTCCTGTGGATCGTGGGCCAGGCCGCGCTGTCGCCGTTCTTCGGCCCGATCTGCGGACTGCTCGGCATCTGGGTCGCCCTGGGCTACCTCAGCTGGCAGCGCCAGAAGCGCATCGAGAAGTTCATCAACCAGCTCCCCGAACTCTCCCGCATCCTGGCCAACGCCACCCAGGCCGGGCTCGCCCTCCGGATGGCCCTCAGCCTGGCCGCCGACGAGCTGGAGGCCCCCGCCGGGGTCGAACTGGAGAAGGTGGCCCAGCAACTGGCCGTCGGCACCTCCCTCGACGACGCCCTCGGGGAACTGGCCGAACGGCTCCCCTCCCGCGAACTCGTCGTCCTCGTCACCACCCTCGTCCTCGCCAACCGGGCCGGCGGCACCGTCGTCTCCTCCCTGCGGAACCTCACCGAGACCCTGGAGGAACGCAAGGAGACCCGGCGCGAGGTCCGCACCCAGCTCTCCCAGGTGAGCATGACCGCGTACTCCGTGCCCGTCATCGGCGTCGGTTCGCTGCTGCTCATCGACAACATGCAGCCCGGCGCCCTCGACCGGATGACCGGCTCGGGCATCGGACAGTTCGCCGTCGTCGCCGCGTTCGCGCTGTACGTGGTGGGCTTCATCGCCATCCGCCGCTTCTCCAAGATCGACGTGTAGGGACGGGACAGCCGCCGTGGACCTCCTCCTCGCCCTCCTCGCCGGGCTCGCCGTGGCCGGGGCCGCGTACGGCGTCCGCCTCTACCGCGCGGACGCCAAGATCCCCGACGACCTCAAACTCGCCCTGGAGGTCGGCGCGACCCGTACCGGAGCCGTCGACTCGGCGGTCGACCGCCTGGGCATGCGCTGGTCGCCCGCGGTGCTCCGCCTGATGGGCCCGAAGAGGGTCAACGCGGTCCGCCGACGCATCGACCTGGCGGGAAACCCTGGCGGCCTCACCATCGACCGGTACGGGGCGAGACGGGCGGTCTACGGCTTCCTGGGCGTACTGGGCGGCCTGCTGATGCTGTCGCGGGGGTCGTTCCTGGTCGCACTCCTCCTGTTCGCCTTCGGCGCGTTCTGGACGGAGGTCGGGATCTGGTCGGCGGTCCGCATCCGCAAGGACCAGATCGAACGCACGCTGCCGGACTTCCTTGACGTCCTCGCCGTCGTCGTCTCGGCGGGGCTCGGCTTCCGCCAGGCCCTCGAACGGGTCGCGGAGAAGTACGAGGGCCCCTGGTCCGACGAACTCCGCATCACGCTCCGCCAGATGGACATGGGCGTGAGCCGCCGCCAGGCCTTCGACGAACTGCGCCGCCGCAACGACTCGGAACAGGTCGCCCAGTTCGTGACGGCGCTCCAGCAGGGCGAGGAGCTGGGCGCCCCGATCGTGGACACCCTCATCCAGATCGCCAACGACATGCGCCGCACGGACGCCCAGAACGCCCGCCGCAAGGCCGCGAAGGCCGTCCCGAAGGCCACGATGGTGATCACGACGCTGATGGTCCCGGCGACGATGATCCTGCTGGGCGCGGGCCTGTTCCTGGGCACGGGCACGGACTTCGGGTCGGTGACGGGGGAGTGAGCGCGGATGCGCGGTGACATATTCGGGGGAAAGGCCTTCGCGCGCGCAACAGGATGTGCCAGAGTGCGGACGGAGTGTGAGGGAGGTGGAGTGATGGACGCGAGGGTGACGTGCCGCGCCATCCGTCAAACCACCCCCGGCGCAACGGCCGAGGCCATAGCCTCCTGGCAGGGCACCGGGCCCACCCGATGACCCAAGCGCAGGCGTCTGTACGCGGAGGGGACGACGATGAACGACGCGATGCTGAAGGCCTTGACCAGGGCCAGGCTCGAACTGACCACCTGGACACGACCGGGGCACCGGGACCGGGACCGGGGGCAGACGGCGGTCGAGTATCTGGGGATCATTGTGGTGGTGGTGGCGATCGTGGTGGCGATCACGGGTACGGATATCGGCAGCTCGATCAAGAACGCCATTACCCAGAAGATCACCGAACTCACTGGCGGGGGCGGCGAGTAGTCGCAGGCCGTCTGCGGACAGATGAGGGACAGGCCTTTCCTGTCTACATCGCGGTCGTGGCTGGTCTGCTCTTCCTTGCCTTCGCCTACTTCGCCGTAGGGCAAGCTGCTTCTACGCGAAACAGTGCCCAGACTGCCGCCGACGCGGCGGCCCTCGCGGCGGCGCAAGACGCTAGGGAGCAATTGCGCGAGGGATGGCTCGGGGTGATCCTCGACCCAGACCAGTGGGGCGGATTCCTTAAGGGTGACACGTACGTCGACGCCTCTGCGTGTGACAGCGCGGCGGACTTCGCGTCCCGCAACGGGGCTGAGCTGGCCGAGCCTGGTTGTGAGCCACTGTCCTCGGAGGAGAACGGGTTCAGAGTGACTGTGCTTACGACGGGCGGCGAGGCGAATCCTGCCACGGCTTCCGCCGGGGCGGTGATCGAGCCGCGCTGCATGTTCGAGAAGCCGGAACCCCCTCCGGAGCCCCCGACTGCGCCTCCGTCCCCGCCACCGTCGGGTGAGCCTGAGGAAGAGGAACCCGGTCCGATCCTCGGGCTCACCTGCGGCGGTGAGCCGTGGGACATCGATCCCGAGGATCCCCATCTTCCCGGCGCCACCGATTTGTTCACCGTTCGACTGTCCGAATGACCTTCGACGAGCAAAGGAAGAGCGGTACATGAGCGTGCGGTACGCATGGAATCGCCGGGGAGCGGTAGCCCTCGTCGCCGTTGCGTCGGTGGCACTCTTGGTGGCTGGCTGCGGTGCGGAGGAGAAGCCGAAGGCGGACAAGTCGGCTACGACGACGGCTGTTCCTTCAAAGGGCGAGGCCACACAGGACTCACAGCCGGTCGAGGAGCCTTTGGAGACGCTGGCGGTTCTGAAGGGACAGAAGGGCTTGGAGCTTGCTCTCAACTCTGCGGAACGTGATCCAGGAGGCTTCCTGACTGTTAAGGGCCGATTGAAGAACACTTCAGACTCAGCCATCGCCCTTCCTTCGCAGATGCGGGGGGACGAAACCGAGGTTGTGAAGCACGGCAACTCGATGGGCGGAGCCACCCTCGTCGATTCCGTCGGCAAGAAGCGTTACTACGTCCTGCGAGACACCGACGGCCGACCGCTGACCACCTCGGCGCTCGACAGCCTCGGCCCCGGCAAGTCCACCGCCGTCTTCATGCAATTCCCCGCACCCCCCGCCTCCACAACCGAGGTCTCCTTCCAGCTCCCCACCTTCGAACCCGCCACCCTCAAACTCTCCTGAGGCGACGCCATGACGACGACCTACCGCCGCCTCGCCGCCCTTGTCATCGCCTCCGTCGCGCTGGGGCCCCTCGCCGTGCCCATGGCCTACGCCGACGATCCGCCCGGCTCCGCCGGCAGCGCGGCCCCGCCGCCCGCCATCGATGCCAACTCGCCCGGGCTCATGCTTCCCGACGGTGCCACCCTCGCCGCCGCCAAGGTCCTCGACATCAAGCAGATCGTCGAGGAGGAGGGCGGGCAGCAGCGGCGGCAGGACACCAACGTGGACGTGACGTTCGCGCTGCAGGCCGAGGTGCTCTTCCCGAAGAACAGCGCCAAGCTCGGGCCCGCCGCCCACGCCCGCATCGCCGCCATCGCCGCCGAGATCAACAACCTCGGGTCCGGACGCGTCCGGGTCTTCGGGTTCACCGACAACCTCGGGACGTACGAGCACGGGCTCAAGCTGTCGAAGCAGCGGGCCGTCGCCGTGCAGCAGGTGCTCGCGCGGAGTCTCGACCCGGGGACGAGCTTCGACATCCGCGGGTACAGCGAGGACTACCCGATCGCCGACAACGGAACCGAGGAGGGCCGGAAGAAGAACCGCCGCGTCGAGATCTCCTTCCCCCGTACCTCTTCCTCCTCCGGCTCCTCCTCCGTTCCCTAGGGCGACAGCGACGCCAGTGCCGTCCGGATCGTGGCCGTCATGCGGTCCGGGCGGTGGAACACCTCCCCCGCCGTGAACCGCAGCACCCGCCGCACCTCCGGGCAGGACTGCAGCGCGTTGAAGCGGGCCACGTCCCGTTCGTGGGCGCGGCGGGTGCCGTGGAAGGCGTAGCCCTCGACCTCGACCGCCAGGCCCTCCGCCCGGAAGAGGAAGTCGGGGCGGAGCCGGAGCCGGCCGTCCGCCGTGCGCAGTGGTGGCTGTGACTCCGGGAACAGTCCGACGTCCCGTATCCGCAGCCTCGCCACCGTCTCCGCGGGGGAGCCCGACGCCGCCTCCGCCAGCCGCAGCCAGGTCCGGGCGCGGGCCGCTCCCCGCCGGGGCGCGGCGAGTTCGGCGCCGAGTTGCTCGTACCGGACGAGCGGCTCCCGTCGTACTCCTCCGACCCACCGCCGCGCGAGCGCCGAGTCCGCCGCCACGACCGCTTCCTCGCGGCTGCCGCAGCCCCGTATGAGGTCTCCGACCGTCCTCGCCGGCGTCGTCGTCCGCAGGCCGCGGCGGGTCGTGCGGTCATGGTCCGTCAGATATCTCGTCGCGTGGACCCGTATGAGGTCGCGGTGGGACGAACGGGTCGGTCGGAGCGCGGTGAACTCCAGTAGGTCGACCCACCGGGCCGCTCCGAGCCGTTCGATGCGGTGCAGCCCCGCCGCCGTCCCGTGGCTGCACACCAGCTCCGGGCGCAGGAGTTGGAGCGCCGTGGCCCGCACCCTCCAGTCCACCTCCTTCCCCGGGGCCGCCCACGCGCCCCGGCAGATCCGCTGCCACCCGTCGCGGCGCAGGCGGGCGGCCAGGCCTCCCGGCGGACAACCCGCCGCGACCGCCCAGACCGTCAGGAGGACCCCGCCCCTCGCGAGGATCGCCAACTCGTACATACGCCCAACGATCCACGGAAGAGGGATACTTCGCACCCCCTGTGGAAAACCTCCCGAAAGCCGTCGTCAGGAATGTGCAAAGGCGGGGGACAGGTACCGCGGGCAGGAGCATTCTGGACAGATGGCGACGATTCCCAGCGAGACGCCGAGCCCGACCGCCGGCCCGCCCCCAAGTCCCACGCCCAGCGTGCAGTTGGTCAGTGATCTCGTCTGCCGGATCCCCGAGTTCCGGGACGTGTACGAGAACCACGTCCTCCACCAAGGCGGTGTGCAGCCGCACGTGTTCTTCTGGGACGTCGTCCAGAACACCGTCCGTTCCTTCCTCGGCGAGGCCCCGGTCGAGGCCCCGGTCGAGGCACCGGGCGAGGCCCCCGCCCCCGCCGCCGACTGGCGGCGCACCCTCGCCTTCCTGGAGGAGCAGAGCTGTCGCGGTGTCCTCGGCATCGACGAAGTCATCGTGACGTCCTTCCTCGGCGACCTTCCCTCCCCGCAGGAGCCCGGACACGCCATCGTCCATCAGCTCGGTCCCGTCATGGCCGCGCGGTTCGTCCGCATAAGGCCCCTCGGCTGACCCTGCCGACCACCTCGGGATAATCGGGCACATGTTCGTGCCCAGTCCCACCCGTTCCACCATTCCCACACGTCTCACCCGCCCCACCCCTCCCAGCCGCCCCGCCCGGCCGAGCCTCCCCGCACGGCCCACCCACCCCACCCTCCTCGCCCTCGGCGGATACGCCGCCACCCGCCTCATCGGCCTCGCCGTCCTCGCGATCGCCGCCGCCGCGACCGGCGAGGACGGGCTGCACCGGCTCAAGGGGCGCTGGGACTCCGTCTGGTACGTGCGGATCGCCGAACACGGCTACGGGTACGAGATCACGGTGCCGAACGGCGACGTCCACTCCGACCTGGCCTTCTTCCCGCTCCTCCCGGCCCTGGAGCGCGGCCTCTCCACCGTCCTCCCCATGGACGCGGCCACCGCAGGACTCCTCGTCTCCTGGACCGCCGGGCTCGTCGCCGCCTGGGGCATCCACCGATGCGGGGCGCAGGTCTTCGGGACCCGCGCCGGTGTCGTGCTCGCCGTCCTCTGGGGTGTGTACCCGACGGCGTTCGTCCAGTCGATGGCGTACACGGAGACGCTGTTCACCGCCCTCGCCGCCTGGTCGCTGTACGCGGTCCTGCGCGGGCGCTGGATCCTGGCCGGCGCCCTCTGCGTGGCCGCCGGGCTCACCCGGCCGACGGCCGCCGCGCTGATCGCCGCCCTCGGGATCACGGCGCTCGCCATGCTCGTACGGGACCGGCGGCTGCCCCTGCGGACCGTGGTCGGGGTCCTGATCGCCCCACTCGGCTGGCTCGGCTACATCGTCCACGTCGGTGTCCGTGAGGGCAGCCCCACCGCCTACTTCGACGTCCAGGCCGCCTGGGGCAACTCCATAGACGGCGGTGTCGCCCTCGCCCAGTTCATCGTCGGGCTGCCGTGGCCCGCCGCCCTCGGTCTGTGCGCGGCCCTCGCGCTGCTCGGCTTGCTCGTCGCGCTGTGCATACGGCAGCGACAGCCGTTGCCGCTGCTCGCCTACACGATCGGTGTCGTCTTCGTCTCGCTCGTCGGCGCCGCGTACTTCGGCTCCCGGCCGCGTCTGATGATGCCCGCCTTCGGGCTGCTCCTCCCGCCCGCCGTGGCCCTGGCGAGGGCCAGGACCCGTACCGCCGTTCCCGTCCTCGCCGGGCTCGCGCTGGCCTCCGGCGCGTACGGGGCCTTCACCCTGCTCGGTTCGGGCCCGCCGTGAGGTGTACGGAGACCCGCGTCCCCGGCCGCAGCCCCCAAGCCGCCATCGCTCCCGCCTCCGCCTCCAGGACGTGCCGGCCGCGCGGCCGGACCATGCCGAGGCGCCCCGGCCGCATCGTGACCACGGACAGGACCCTGAACGAGCGGTCGAGGTAGGCCACGTCGATCGCGAAGCGCATGCCGAAGGTGTGCACGCTGTTCGTCGGGGTGATCAGCAACGCCCCCTTGATCCCGTCCCGGCCGAGCAATCCCCGCCGCCTCGCCCGGTACGAGGCCGCGACCTCCAGCGGCACCGTCGTGGACGCGGCCGTCAGCGTCCCCCGCCCGTCCGCCCATCTCCCGGAGCTCCATCTCCCCGAGCTCCATCCCCCCGTGCGCCATCTCCCCGTGCTCCATTTCCCCATGCGCCAGACCGTAGCGGCCCGCCGACCCTAGGGTCTGGTCCGTGTACGTCACGTTGATCGCCCTCGCCGCCCTCTGGGGCGCTGCCGTCGGCCTGCTCGTGCCGCGCGCCGCGTACCGGCTCGCCGTGGCGTCCGAGCGGAACTCACACGTGCTGGAGGCGGTCTATGCCGGAGATCTCGGGATCCCGCAGCTGTGCCGGGCGGATCTCGATGTCGCCGATGACCAGAT
>NZ_JBEOVO010000027.1:0-99797 GCF_040295605.1 Streptomyces sp. NPDC002773 | reverse complement strand
GTACCGCCGTTGCCGTCGGTGGCCTGGAGGACCACGTCGTCGGTGGTGCCGTAGACGACCGAGGCCTGGGTCTTGCCGCCCGGGGTGGTGATCGTCTTCAGCAGTCCGGCGGACCGCTTCGCGGCCTGGTACTGCGCGGAGATCACGTCCGGGACGAGCGGCTCGGAGTAGACGGCCACCTCGGCCATCTGGCCGGTGAAGTGCCCGAGCTTGTCGTTCGGGTTCATCGACGGCCAGCCGTCGATGTTCACACCGGCGCCGAGGGTGATGTAGGGCTGCACCCAGTCGTTGATGGTGCCCGCGAGGGAGCCCTGCGAGACGCCGTCGAGGTACAGGGTCTGGCTGTTGGCCACACCCGTCAGGACCGCGTTGTGCCACTGGCCGTCGGTGACGGTCGCGGTGGACGTGATCGTGGACATGCAGCCGGGCGACATGGCCAGGCAGCCGCGCAGCTTGCCGTCCATGCCGACGTAGACGGCCGGGGTGTTCTTCGTGGTGTTGGCGACCGGGTTGGGGTCGCTGAGCGGCTTGTCGCCGTAGTAGAAGAGGACACCGCCCGCCGTGGTCGTCTTGAACCACAGCGACACCGACGTGTACGACGGGGTGGCGCCGGGAGCGCTCGGCATCTCCACGTAGGAGGTGGTGCCGTTGAACGTGGCCGTCTTCTGCGTGGACCCGGCGAGCACGGAGGCGCTGCCCAGGGTCACGTTCTTGTAGATGCCGTTGTACTTGCCCTGGTTGGCGTCGATCGCGTCGGCCGCGACCGTGCCGGACGTCTCACCGAGCCGCCAGTACGCGAACGGGTCGGCGTCCAGGACCGTGGTGCGGTAGTGGTTGCCGGCGGCGTACGCGTACGTCGTGCACTTGGTCCAGTCGGCCGGCGGGCACACCTTGGTGAGCTGGTCACCGGTGTAGCCGTACTGCCAGGTCTGGACCGTGGTGGCGTCGCCCGCGGTCGAGGGGTCGGTGAAGACCTTCTCCACGTGCGGCACGGTCGCGCCCGCCGGGGTGAACCAGGTGAGGCCGAGCGACCGCTTCGACGTGTCGTTGGTGATCTTCGTCAGACGCTTGTTCGCGTCGTACGTGAACGACTCGGTGCGGCCGGCGAAGTCCTTGATCGTCTTGATCGCGTACGTGCCGGTCTTCGCGGTGGCCTGCGTGAGGCCGTACTCCGTGAAGTCCTTGTCCGTCAGCGCGTAGCCGACGAGCGGGGAGGCCGCGGGTGCCAGCCGGGCGTAGCGGCCCAGCGGAGGTACGAACGTGCCGTCGGTGTTGCGGCCGAAGGCGACCTGCTCACCGCCGGGGTAGGTGATCACCACGCTGGTGACCGTGCCGGCGCCGTCCTTGACCTCGGTGGCCTTCATGTCGGCGATCGTCGACCAGCCCGCGCCGAAGGCGCCGTCGATCCGGGGGTCGAGGCTGTTGTAGGAGCGGTCGATCTCCAGGGACGGGCCGATGACCGGGACGTCGGCGTCGGTGTCCTCGGTGGTGTAGTTGCCGTCCGACGGGTCGAACTCGTGGCCGTCGGTGTTCATCGAGAGACCCGAGGTGACCGGCGGCTGCGGGACGGCGGTGGTGAAGCGGCTGGAGTGGGTGATCTCCGTCGTGCCGTCACTGACGCCGACGTACCAGGCGTAGTTCTTCGACCACTTGAGCTTGCCCGCCGGGATCTTCCAGTTGCTCTTGGCCAGAGCACCGGAGGTGACGACGAGCGCGGAGGTGTCGGCGTCGTAGACCTCGAAGGTGTACGACAGCGGGCTCGGCCCCTTGTCGGCGTCGCTCGCGTAGACGAGCAGCTCCGGCTGGAGGCTGTTGGCCTGGAAGTTCTCCGGCGGGTACGAGGCGTTGACCTGCGGGGCGGTGTTCGCCGTGTAGGTCAGGTCGAGGGCCGGGCGGAAGCCGGCCGTCGCCGAGTTGTCGGAGTGGAACTTCTTCCAGTGCAGCATGTCGTTGGTCGGCGCGGTCAGCGCCAGACCGTAGTTGGCCGCGCCGCCGGCGACCTGGTTGAACCAGGTCGTGTTCAGGCTGACCGGCATCTTCACGCCGACGCTCGCCGAGTTCCCGGTGTTGGAGCAGGAGGCTCCGGGGGCGGGGGTCGCCGAGCCCATGGCCGCGCCGAAGCTCGGGCCGGGGTAGCTGGTCACGCCCGACGGGGTCCAGGACTGGGTGACGGGGTGCACCGAGAAGGACTGGGCGGCGCAGGTCGAGGACCAGAGCGCGTAGACGTTCAGGGTGGCGGCGGTGACCCGCTTGCCCGCCAGGGTCGTACCGAGCGAGGAGAACTGGAGGAACGAGTTCGTCTTGTTGGTGCCCGAGTCGTACGAGCCGACCTTGATCTGCGTCTCGGTGGAGTGGTCGCCACCGATGGTGTTCTGCGTGTACGTGGAGTTCGACGCGGTCACCGTCGGGTCGACGGTCACCGGGTAGACCCGGGCCGGGTCGTCCAGCCAGGCGCGGTCCGCGGTCATCCGCAGCGCCGGCTTGCCGTCCACCGTGACGAGCTCGTAGGTCACGGCCCGCGACTGGGCGGGGTCGCCCGAGCGCGGGTCGATCTTGGAGTCCTCCATGAACGCGTGCGGGATGGTCGCGGTGACCTTGCCGTTCGCGTCGGTGAACTCCACGTCGCCGTCGGCGGCCAGGCGGGGGGTGAGCCCCTGCACCGCGAGCGGGAAGGTCCAGGAGTTCGCGGCCCGCGGCGAGCGCAGGACGACGTTCTCCTTGAAGCCCTCCGCGAGCGGCACGAGCTGCACGTCGGTCTCGGGCAGCACGCCCGGGTACGTCACCGTGCCGTTCGCGGCGACGGTGGGCTCGGTCCGCGCGGCGCCCTTGAGCGCGTACGCGAGGGAGCGTCCGGCGCCGAAGTCGACCGAGGCGAGCTGCTGGTCGGCGGCGTCCGGCGCGAACTCCACGTCGAGGGAGTTCGCACGCTGCTGGAGCCGGCCGTCGGTGTCCTCGGTCAGCCGGGTGTCGATCGGCTTCCACGAGCCGTCGGTGCCCTTGAAGTTCGTACGGCCGGGGAAGTGGCGCACGGTGGTGGAGCCGTCGGCGTTGACGTAGAAGTCCGACGTCGCCGTCGACTTCTTCGCGTCCCGCTCGCTGGTGCGGGCGTCGAAGCTCTTGGCGTCACCGCGGGCGGCGCCGGTCTTCGACGTGCCGGGACGGTCGGTCTCCCGCTCGAACACGTCGAGCTCGCCCTTGCCCTTGCCGGGCTTGCGCCCCGCCTCGCCTTCGAGGCTCGTGGCGTCGGACGAGGCGTGGTGGCTCTTGCCACGGGCCGTGCCGCCCTGCTGGTCAGGGGTGTCGAGCGGGTTCTCCTGAATCCACTTCCACAGCCCCGAGAGGGTCAGCTGCGGCATGCGCACCGGTTCGAGCGTGACGCCCGCGGCGAGCGCCGATTCGGTGCTGATCATGAGGAAGAGTGAGATGAGTACGGAAAGAGCCGTAGCCCTCAGCCTGCGTCTCCCGGTGCGACCCGGTGGGAACAGGCGAGGGCTACGGACCCGGCGTATACGCATGGGCCAGCCTTTACTAACGCGATGCTTACAAAGCTTCGCGAGCCTGCCCGATGACGGAGCACCAGTTCCCACCAGGGTAGGGTTTTTTACTGTCCCTTTAAGAAGTGGAGGGAACTCTTCCGTCAGCTGCCTGAGGCCAGTTGCTTCAGCGTCGCCGCGATGTCGTCCTTCAAGGACGCTCCGGGCGCCACCCGGACCAGGTTGCCGTGCGCGGCGCCGCCGTCCTGGGCGACCGTCACGAACCGGACCTCCGGGTTCTTCTCCACCGCCGCTTCGGCCGCCGCCACCTGCGGGGCGCCCGAGACGACGACGATCTCGCAGTTCCGCTGCACCAGGCCGTTGAGGAACGGGACGGCGTTCGCCACCGACTGCTCCCCCATCACCGGCACGTACGTCACCCGGATGCGCTTGTCCAGGGACGCCGCCTGCATCCCCTCCCAGACCGGGGCCGCCGGGGCGCCCGACACGATGCCCCGCTCGTCGGTGAGGAGGCAGGCGTCGTAGTCCTCGTAGGCGCGGGCCCGGGGGTCGGGCGGGGTGCCGCGGTCCTCGGAACCGGCGAACAGCCAGGCGCCGAGCAGGCCGAGGACCAGGACCAGGACGGCCCCCAGGGCCCAGCCGACCCGGCCGCGCAGCGCTCCCGCGGCGGCGGCGAGCAGCCCGGAGACCCGGACCGCGGACCCCGTGTCCTTCTTGGCCGCCTGACGCTCCGTGGTACGCCAAGCGCGTCGGGTCTTCATCGGACGGCCTCGTTCACGATCGTGGGACCTCTCACGGATGCGCGCGCCGGGGCGCACGGGTGTACGGCAGGGGACGCCGTACGGTACATCCCCCACCGTGAAGATCACCCGCCGGGCCCCGGGCACCCCCAGGGGCCCTCGCTCAGGCGGTGACGCGGTGCCGGACCCACACGTTGGGCTCGACGTAGACCGCGTAGCCGCGCGAGGCCTCGCAGTGGACGGGCACCAGCGCGCCCTCGACCTCGACGGGGCCGTCGGTGTCGAAGGGGAGACCGGTCCACTTGCGCCACTGCTCGACGGACCCGGAGACCGTCATCGAGGCCGGGGCCACCGCCTCGATCACACCGCCCGCGCGCACATGGACGCGGAGCCACGCGTCGTGCGGCAGACCGTCGGCCTCGCGGGTACGGAAGGCGTACTCGTGGATGGAGGCGGCGGCCTCCAGGTGCTTGCCGTTGGGGCGGACCGGGGCGACGAGTTCGGAGAAGCCGCGCGCGGCGACGTTGGCCCGCATGGCGGCCAGCATCCGGTGCGAGACGCCCTGGCCGAGGGCGCTGGTGTCGACGGTGATCTCGATGGCGCTGACGGTGTCGGCCTCCCGGCCGTGCTTCAGGTCGGAGAACGCCCAGAGCAGCACCTCGTCCCAGCCCCGGGCGGGCAGCTCGCGGCGCCCGTCCACGTCGAGCCGGAAGGGGACGCTGAAGCCGCGGGCGACGACCTTGCCGTCGGCGTCGGTGGCGATGAGGACGTACTCGGGCAGCTCGCGCACGATCCGGCCGATGTTCGCCCAGCCGACCGGGTCGTACATCATGAACTCGGGCCAGAGGTCGAGCATGTCCCACATCGGCCCTTCCAGCTCGGGGCGCTCGGCGAGGGTCGATATGTTGAGGTCCATAGCGGCAGGGTAAAGATCGTTTCCCCGCGGTCCAAGCGATTTTCCGCAGGAAGGTTTCTCCGACGGAAGCTTCCACCGCGGGAAGCAGCCGCCGCTACGGAAGCTTCTGCTGCGGGCAGGTGCGGAGGACCCGCTTCATCGCGTCCCGCTCCGCCGCCGTCACCCACACCCCGTACTTCTTCTTCACCGCGATCTGCCGGGCCACGTACGCGCAGCGGTACGACGTGTTCGGCGGCAACCAGGTCGCCGCGTCGCCGTCGGACTTGCGGCGGTTGGTGACCGCGTCGACGGCGAGCAGGTTGAGCGGGTCGTTGGCGAAGCTGCGCCGGGTCCCGGTGTCCCACTTCTGCGCGCCCTTCTGCCAGGCGTCGGAGAGGGCGACGACATGGTCGATGTCGACCTTGCTGCGGCCCCGGACGTAGGCGACGGCGGTGCCGGTGTACGGGTCGTCGGCGAGGGTGCCGGAGGCGACCTTGCAGCGGCCGTCCGTGAAGCGGACGCCGGCCAGGTCGCGCTTGAGTATGTCGTCGCGGGTGCCGCAGCCGTTGCCGTCGACGTCCGCCCAGGCGCGGCCGAACTTCTCCCGCTCGTAACCGGTCTTCGGGGCCCGGCCCTTGACGGTGAGCGTGTCCACGGCGGCGAGGGCCGTACCCCGCGCGGCGGGCTTCCCGGCGCCACCGCCGTCGCCTCCCGGGGTGTCGGCCCCCGGTGAGCAGGCGGTGGTGACGAGCGCGGCGACGGCGAGGGCCGTGGCGGTCAGGGTCCTTCGGTACGTCAACACCCTGGAATCCTAGGCGGGACGGGCTTCAGGGCCTCATCCCGGGACGGATTCCAGGGCCTCACACCTTTCCGATGCCGAGGGTGTTCTCGGCGGGCAGCAGGCCGGAGCCGATCACGGCGAGCCAGGGGGTGCCGAGCAGGTCGGCGAGACGGGCGGTGTCGGCGGGGCCGAGGGCCGTCCAGGGGGCGGCGGCCAGTTCGTCGGTACGCCGCTCGACCTCCGCGCGCAGGGCCCGGCCGACGTCCGTGGCCGACCCGTCGGGGTGTACGAGCCCCCGGGCGGCGAGCCGTTCCCGCGCGGCCGACCACTCGGCCGGGCTCCAGCCGCGGCTCTCGAAGACGGCCTCGGGGGCGGCTCCGATCGCCGCGAAGGAGACGAGCGACTCGACCGGATCGAGCCCGGCGACGAGGAGCGCCGCGAGGTGTCCGTCGCCGCGGTGTTCGCGCAGGACCGTCGCGGCCTGCCAGAGGACCAGGTGCGGGGCCTCGGACCAGGGCAGGTCGGCGTTGGCGGCGGCGAGGGGACGCCCGTGCGCCCCGGCGGCTTCGGCGGCGCGCCGGGCGAGCGCGGCGGCCTCGGCGAGTTCGGGGCCCGTGACGACGTCGTCGCCCAGGACGGTCCGGTAGGTGCGGTCGACGGCCCGGAGCCGGGCGGCGAGGACCTCGGCCGGGCGCGCGGTGTCCCAGGCGGCGGGGACGTACCGGGCGGCCATGGCGGGGCTGAAGCTGTAAAAGGCGGAGGTCACGCGGTCCGCGCTCGCGGCGCCGAGGGGCGCGGCGCGCCAGGCGAAGTAGGAGGGCCAGCGCTCTCCGGTGTCGTAGCCGAGGGCGGCGGCCTCGTCGAAGGCCTCGGGGGCGTAGTAGAGCAGGGCGTGCAGGGGTTCGAGCAGGTGCCACATCTGACGTACGCGTCCGGATTCCACGACGTGCTCCCTCCACCTCATCTTGTCACTGACAAGATACTGCGCCCGCTCCCTCGAACTTGTCAATGACTAGATGAGGGATACGCTGCTGCCATGACGAGCCGGAGCACCTACCACCACGGCGACCTGCGGCAGGCCGTCCTCGCCGCCGCCCTCGACGTCATCGCCGCCGACGGCCCCGGGGCGCTGAGCCTGCGCGACCTCGCGCGCCGCGCGGGCGTCTCGCACGCCGCACCCGCCCACCACTTCAAGGACCGCACCGGACTCCTCACGGCCCTCGCCGCCCAGGGGTACGACCTCCTCGCCGGGGCCCTCGCCGCCGCGCCCGACCTGCGCGAACGCGGGGTGCGGTACGTGCGCTTCGCGACGGAGCACCCCGCCCACTTCCAGGTCATGTTCCAGCCGGAGCTCCTGCGCGCCGACGACCCGGACCTCCTCGCCGCCAAGGAACGCGCCTCCGCCGGCCTCCGCGCGGGCGTCGCGGAACTCCGGGACGTGGCCGACCCCCGCGCGGCGGGCATCGCCGCCTGGTCCCTCGCCCACGGCTTCGCGACCCTGCTCCTCACCCACAACGTGCGGGACGCGCTGGGCGACCGGGACCCGGAGGAGTACTTCCGCACCCTCACGGGCCTGCTCTTCACCGGTCAACTCCCGCCGGAGGGTGGGGAATAGGCGGCGCCGGCCGGTAATTGACCAGAGCATGCACACGTCGCACACTCTTCGCCGCGCCACCCTCGCCCTCGTCACCACCGCCGCACTCGCCCTGGCGCCGACCGCCCTCGCCGACACCGCCCGCGCCGACACCGCCCTTACCGGCACCGTCCTCTCCGCCACCGGCCGCACCGACTCCGCCCTCTCCGCCACCGGCCACCACGGCCCGGCCTGGCGGGCCGCCTGGGCCGCGTCCCCGCAGTCGCCGACCGCGCCCCTCGGCCCCAACTGGTCGCAGCAGGGCTTCGACAACCACACGGTCCGCCAGGTCGTCCGCGTCACCACCGGCGGCAACCGGGCCCGGATCGAGCTGACGAATCGTTACGGCTCCACTCCGCTGCGGATCACGGGCGCCACCGTCGCCCGCACCGCCGAAGGCAGCGCGATACGTCCGGGCTCCGTGCGCCACCTGCGCTTCGACGGCCGGCCGTCCGTCACGATCCCGGTCGGCGGCACCCTCCTCAGCGACGCCGCGAACCTGCCCGTCGAGGCCTTCGGATCGCTGACCGTCACCCTCTACCTGGCGGGCGGGACGGGCCCCGCCACCTTCCACCACTTCGCCTCGGCCACCAGCTACCGCGCCACCGGCGACCACCGCGCCGACCCGGTCGGCGCCGCCTTCACCGAGACCAGCACCTCCTGGTACTACCTCTCGGGCGTCGAGGTCACCGGCGGCCCCGACACCGCACGCCGCGACGGCGTCGTCGCCTTCGGCGACTCCATCACCGACGGCGTGGGCTCCACCCAGGACGCCGACCACCGCTACCCCGACGAGCTCGCCGAACGCCTCGCCGCCGCCGGCCGCCCCCGCGCCGTCCTCAACCACGGCATCGCGGGCAACCAGGTCGTCAACGACACCACCTGGGCGGGCGAGAAGGCCCTGACCCGCTTCCGGCAGGACGTCCTCACCGAACCCGGCGTGCGGACCGTCGTCCTCCTCGAAGGCATCAACGACATCGGCGGCAGCACGGTGGACTTCCCCGCCGCCCCCACCCCCGACGTCTCCGTCGACCGCCTGATCGCGGGCCACCGCACCCTGATCCGCGAGGCCCACGCCAAGGGCCTCAAGGTCATCGGCGCGACCCTGACCCCGGTCAAGGGCTCCTTCTACGACACCCCGGCCAACGAGGCCAAGCGGGACGCCTTCAACGACTGGGTCCGCACCTCGGGCGCGTACGACGCGGTCGTCGACCTCGACCGCGCGGTGGCGGACCCGGCCGACCCGGACCGCATCCTCCCCGCGTACGACTCGGGCGACGGGCTCCACCCGAACGACGCCGGCTACACGGCGATGGCCCAGGCCCTGGACCTCGACGAGCTGTGAGCCCTCGGGGGCGCGCGGAAACGGTACGCGCGCCCCCGACCGTACGGCTCCTCCTGGCTACGACCCGAGGATCGTCGTCAGGAACTCCCCCGTCCACGCGAGGAGTTCGCGGCCCACCACCGGCTTGCCGCCGATCTTGCCCGTCGTCGGGCGCGGAACCAGGATCTGGTGGACGGCCGGCTTGATCACCGTGCGCGGGTAGAGGCGCTTCAGGCGCAGCTCCTGCGACTCGCGCAACTCCACCGGCGCGAAGCGGATGTTGGGGCCCTGGAGGACGATCTCGCCGACCCCGCACGCGCGGGCCAACATCCGCAGGCCCGCCACCAGGAGCAGGTTCTCGACGGGCTCGGGGAGCTTGCCGTAACGGTCGGTGAGTTCCTCCCGTACGGCCCTGATGTCCTCCTCCGAGTTCGCGGAGGCGATCGAACGGTACGCCTGGAGCCGCAGCCGCTCCCCCGGCGCGTAGTCGTGCGGCATGTGGGCGTCGACCGGCAGCTCGATCTTCACCTCCAACGGCGCCTCCTCCTCCGCGCCGCCCTCCATCTGCGCCCGGTAGTCCGCGACCGCCTCGCCGACCATCCGTACGTACAGGTCGAAGCCGACGCCCGCGATGTGACCGGACTGCTCGCCGCCGAGCAGGTTGCCCGCGCCGCGGATCTCCAGGTCCTTCATCGCCACGTACATGCCGGCGCCCATCTCGGTGTGCTGCGCGATCGTCGCGAGCCGCTCGTGGGCGGTCTCCGTCAGCGGCTTCTCCGGCGGGTAGAGGAAGTACGCGTACCCCCGCTCCCGCCCTCGTCCCACCCGGCCGCGCAGCTGGTGGAGCTGCGAGAGACCGAAGTTGTCGCCGCGCTCCACGATCAGGGTGTTGGCGTTGGAGATGTCGATGCCGGACTCCACGATCGTCGTGGAGACGAGGACGTCGAACTTCTTCTCCCAGAAATCGACCACGACCTGTTCCAGGGCGCTCTCGCCCATCTGGCCGTGCGCGGTCGCGATCCGCGCCTCGGGGACGATCTCCCGGAGGCGGGCGGCCGCGCGGTCGATGGAGTCGACCCGGTTGTGGATGTAGAAGACCTGGCCCTCGCGCAGGAGTTCACGCCGGATCGCGGCGCCGATCTGCTTCTCCTCGTACGGGCCGACGAAGGTGAGGACCGGGTGCCGCTCCTCCGGCGGGGTGGTGATCGTCGACATCTCTCGGATGCCGGTGACCGCCATTTCGAGGGTACGGGGGATGGGCGTGGCCGACATGGTGAGGACGTCGACGTTGGCGCGGAGCTTCTTCAGCTGCTCCTTGTGCTCGACGCCGAAACGCTGCTCCTCGTCGACGACGACCAGGCCCAGGTCCTTGAACTTCGTCTCGGAGGAGAAGAGGCGGTGGGTGCCGATGACGATGTCGACCGCCCCGTCCCGCAGACCCTCCAGGGTCGCCTTCGACTCGGTCTCCGTCTGGAAGCGGGACAGCGCCCGCACCTTCACCGGGAACTGCGAGTAGCGCTCGCTGAACGTGCCGAAGTGCTGCTGCACGAGCAGCGTCGTCGGGACGAGGACCGCGACCTGCTTGCCGTCCTGCACCGCCTTGAAGGCCGCCCGTACCGCGATCTCCGTCTTGCCGTAGCCCACGTCGCCGCAGATCAGCCGGTCCATGGGGACCGTCTTCTCCATGTCCTCCTTCACCTCGGCGATGGTGGACAGCTGGTCGGGGGTCTCGGCGTACGGGAAGGCGTCCTCCAGCTCCCGCTGCCAGGGCGTGTCCGGGCCGAAGGCGTGGCCGGGGGCCGCCATCCGCGCGCTGTACAGCTTGATCAGGTCGGCCGCGATCTCCTTGACGGCCTTCTTCGCGCGCGCCTTCGTCTTCGTCCAGTCCGCGCCGCCGAGCCGGTGCAGGGTCGGCGCCTCGCCGCCCACGTACTTGGTGACCTGCTCCAGCTGGTCGGTCGGGATGTACAGCCGGTCGCCGGGCTGGCCGCGCTTGGCGGGGGCGTACTCGACGAGGAGGTACTCGCGGGTCGCGCCCTGCACGGTCCGCTGGACCATCTCCACGTACCGGCCGACGCCGTGCTGCTCGTGCACGATGTAGTCGCCGACCTCCAGGGTCAGCGGGTCGATCGTCTTGCGGCGCTTGGCCGGCATCCGCTGGCCGTCCTTGCCGGCCGCCTTCTGGCCGGACAGGTCGGTCTCGGTGAGGACGGCGAGCTTGAGCGCCGTGTCGACGAAGCCGAAGTCGATGGAGCCGCAGGCGACGTGGACGACGGCCGGGGAGATCTCCGTCAGGTCGCCGGCGAGCCGGGCCGCGATGCCCTCGCCGCCGAGCACCTCGACCGTACGGGCCGCCGGGCCGTGGGCCTCCGTGACGTACACCGTGCGCCAGCCGTCGGCCAGCCAGCCCTTGGTGTCGGCGAGCGCCCGGGCGGTGTCGCCGCGGTACGACTCCGGGGCGTGCATGCCGAGCACGAGGGTGTCGCCGTCGGCGTCACCGGCGTCCGCCGCGAACGGCGACACCGACCACCACGCCATGCCCAGCTCGCGCGCCCGGTCCCGTACGTCCGCGATCCCCCACAGGGAGGCCGCGCCGACGTCGATCGGGGCCTCGCCGCCGCCTGCGGTCGCCGCCCACGAGGCCTGGAGGAACTCCTGGCTCGTGGCGACGAGGTCCGAGGCCCGGGTCCGCACCCGCTCCGGGTCGCAGACGACGGCCATGGCGCCCTTCGGCAGGACGTCGAGCAGCAGCTCCATGTCGTCGACGAGGACGGGGGCGAGGGACTCCATGCCCTCGACGGCGATCCCCTCGGCGATCTTGTTGAGCAGCTCGCCCAGCTCGGGGTGCTCCTCGGCGAGCGCCCGCGCCCGCTCCCGTACGTCCGCCGTCAGGAGCAGCTCACGGCAGGGCGGCGCCCAGAGGCCGTGCTCCGCGACTTCCAGGGACCGCTGGTCGGCGACCTTGAAGTAACGGATCTCCTCGATGTCGTCGCCCCAGAACTCGATCCGGAGGGGGTGCTCCTCGGTCGGCGGGAAGACGTCCAGGATGCCGCCGCGCACGGCGAACTCGCCGCGCTTCTCGACGAGCTCGACGCGGGAGTAAGCGGCGGCGGCGAGCCCCTCGACGATCCCGTTCAAGTCCGCCGTCTGCCCACTCCGCAGACTCACCGGCTCCAGGTCCCCGAGGCCCTTGACCTGCGGCTGGAGTACGGAGCGGATGGGCGCGACGACGACGCTGACGGGGCCTGCGGCCGGGTCGTCGTCCCGGGGGTGGGCGAGGCGGCGCAGTACGGCGAGGCGGCGGCCGACGGTGTCGGATCGAGGGGACAGCCGCTCGTGCGGCAGAGTCTCCCAGGAGGGGTACTCGGCGACCGTGTCGGGGTCGAGCAGCGACCGCAGCGCGGCGGCGAGGTCCTCGGCCTCCCGGCCGGTCGCGGTCACCGCGAGCACCGGGCGCCCCGAGTCCCGGGCGAGCGCGGCGACGGCGAAGGGCCGCGCGGCGGCCGGCCCGACCAGGTCCACGTGCGGACGGTTCCCGTCGGCGGCGGCCTTCACCGCCTCGGCGAGGGCCGCATCCTTGACGACGACATCAAGCAGGCCGTGCAGGCTCATGGACTTCCATCCCGGGTTCGGACGACGGGGCGTGGCGGGCAACGCGAACAGCCCGACACGTCGAACGGGCCGGGTTGCTCCCGGACGCGCAGGGCCCGGTGATCCCCAGCCTACGACGCCCCACAGACACCCGCCCCCGAACCACACCCGGCCCGCCGCGCCGCCCCAGCGGAACGAATGCCCACAACGCGCGCCGGCCAGGGCAGCGCGTGGCCCCGGAGGGCCTGGCAGGGGCCTCCGGGGCCGTACGGGAGACACGTACCGCCGCTACTCGCTCGCGATCGCGTTCAGGACGTTCATCCGGCCCGCTCGGAACGCCGGCACAAGGGCTGCGAACAGCCCCACGAACGCCGACCCCACGAACACCGTCAGGATCGTCGGCCACGGGATCTCCAGGACGCCGAGGCCCTCAAGGGCCAGCAGCTTCTGGGCCGCCGTGCCCCAGCCCATGCCCAGACCGAGGCCGAGCAGGGCGCCGAAGAGCGCGATGACCACCGACTCCAGGCGGATCATGCGCCGCAGCTGCCGCCGCGAGAGCCCGATCGCCCGCATGAGCCCGATCTCGCGGGTCCGCTCGACGACCGAGAGGGCCAGCGTGTTCACGACACCGAGGACGGCGACGACGATCGCCAGGGCGAGGAGCCCGTACACGATGTTGAGCAGCTGTCCGACCTGGTTCTTCAGGTCCTCCTTGTAGTCGGCCTGGTTGCTCACCTTGTACTGCGGGTACGGCGCGAGCGCGTCCTTGAGCGACTGGTAGGCCGCGGTCTCCTGCCCGTCCTTCGCGCTGGCGAGGAGGAGCAGGCTGTTCGGCAGGCGGTCGGCGGGGACGTACTCGGCGAGGGTGGTGACGTTCGTGTACATCACCCCGTTGTCGACGTTGCCGGTGTCCGCGGTGATCGCCGCGACCTTGAGCTTCGCCGGCTTCCCGCCCTTGCCGCTTCCGAAGGCGACGGTCAGGGTGTCGCCGACCTTCACGCCGTGCTCGGTGGCGTAGTCGCTGCCCACCGACATCGCACCCGGCCCGTAGGCGCCGGCGAGGGTGCCCGCGGTGGTCTCCCGGCGCAGGTCCTCCATGTACGTCGGGTCGGTGGCGGCCAGGTCGGCCTTCGCGGTCTTCCCGCGCGGGTCGGTGACGGTGGCGTCGACCCACTTGTACTCGCTGACGTGGTCGAGGCCCGGCGCCTTCTCCAGCGCGGCCTGGGCCTGCGGCACGATCGGCTGCCCGGTGCCGGACTGCACGATGAAGTCGGCGCCGACGGACCGGTCGAGTTCGTCGGTGGCGGAGGCGACCATCGAGGAGCCGACGACCGACAGGCAGGCGACGAGCGCGAGGCCGATCATCAGGGCGGCGCCGGTCGCGCCGGTGCGGCGCGGGTTGCGGAGCGCGTTCCGCTCGGCCATCCGGCCGACCGGGCCGAAGACCCGCAGGACGACGACACCGAGGGCGCGGACGACTCCGCCCGCGAGGAGCGGGCCGATGACGACGAAGCCGAGGAGGGTGAGGACGACTCCGAGGCCGAGCCACATCGATCCGGGACCGGCCTCCTCGGCGCGGGCCGCGGCGACCAGGGCGGCCGCTCCGGTGGCGGTGAGGGCGAGCCCGATCCCGCCCCGCACCCGGCCGGCCTTGCCGTCGGCGGGGGTGCCCGCGTCGCGGAGGGCGGCCATCGGGGAGACCTTCCCGGCGCGGCGGGCCGGGATGTAGGCGGCGAGGACGGTGACGACGATGCCGAGGGCGAGGCCGGCGGCGGGGGTCGTCCACTTCACGGTGAGGTCGCCGGTGGAGAGTTCCATGCCCATGGAGGACATGAGTTCCATGAGGCCGACGGCGAGCCCGACGCCCGCCGCGATTCCGGCGATCGAGCCGACGAGGCCGAGGAGCAGCGCTTCGATGAGGACGGACCGGTTGATCTGCTTGCGGCTGGAGCCGATGGCCCGCATGAGGCCGATCTCGCGGGTGCGCTGGGCGACCAGCATGGAGAAGGTGTTGACGATGAGGAAGATGCCGACGAGGACGGCGATCCCGGCGAAGCCGAGCATCGCGTACTTCATGACGTCGAGGAAGCCGGCGACGTCCTCGCGGCCCTCGTCGGCGGCCTCGGCGGCGGTCTGGAGCTTGTAGCCGTCGCCGATGGCGGCGGCGATGTTCCTCTTGAGGACGTCGTCGCTGACACCGGTCTCGGCGTCGGCGGCGATCTGCGTGAACAGGCCTTCCTTGCCGAGCAGTTCGCGCTGCGCGGTGGGGGTGTCGAAGTAGACGACGGTGGCGCCCGGGTTGGTGACCTTGAAGTCGACGATGCCGGAGATCTTCGCGGTGAAGTCACCGATGACGGAGATGGTCCGCAGCTCGTCGCCGAGCTTCAGGCCGTGCTTCTCGGCGGTGGCACCGTCGACGACGACATCGGTGGGGCCGCGCGGCTCGTGGCCGGAGGCGATCTCCACCGAACGCAGCTCGTTGGGGCTCCAGTTGACGGCGATGGTCGGGGCGCCGCTGGTGGGCCCGACGTTCTTGTTCTTCGCGTCGACGACGGTGACGCCGGTCGTGGCGACGGCGCCCTGGGCGGCCTGGACGCCGTCGGCCTTGCGTACCTGCTCGAGGAGCGAGGCGGGGAAGGCCTCGGGGCGGCCGGACTGCGGGGTCTCGTCCCTGACCGAGCCGCCCTTGGGGCTGACGGTGACGTCGGACGCGGTCGACGCGAAGAGCTTGTCGAACGTCGTGTTCATCGTGTCCGTGAAGACGAGGGTCCCGGAGACGAAGGCGACGGAGAGGAGGACGGCGACGGCGGAGAGCGCCATGCGGCCCTTGTGCGCGAGGAAGTTGCGCAGCGAGGTCTTGAGGACGGTCACGACGTCCGCCCGCGCGCGTCGAAGTCCTTCATGCGGTCGAGGACGGCGTCGGCGGTGGGCCGGAGCATCTCGTCCACGATCCGCCCGTCGGCGAGGTAGAGCACACGGTCGGCGTAGGAGGCGGCGACGGGGTCGTGGGTGACCATGACGATCGTCTGGCCCAGCTCGTCGACGGAGGTGCGGAGGAAGCCGAGGACCTCGGCGCCGGCCCGCGAGTCGAGGTTTCCGGTCGGCTCGTCCCCGAAGATGATCTCGGGCCGGGCGGCGAGCGCGCGGGCCACGGCGACGCGCTGCTGCTGCCCGCCGGAGAGCTCGGTCGGCCGGTGCTTCAGCCGGTCGGAGAGCCCGACGGTGTCGACGACCCGGCGCAGCCACTCGGCGTCCGGCTTGCGGCCGGCTATGTCCATGGGGAGCGTGATGTTCTCCAGGGCGTTCAGGGTCGGCAGCAGGTTGAACGCCTGGAAGATGAAACCGATCCGGTCCCGGCGCAGCTGGGTGAGCTTCTTGTCCTTGAGCCCGGTGATCTCGGTGTCGTCGAGGTAGATCTCGCCGCTGGTGACGGTGTCGAGCCCGGCGAGGCAGTGCATCAGGGTCGACTTGCCGGAACCCGAGGGTCCCATGATCGCGGTGAACTGTCCCCGGGCGATGTCGACGTCGACGGAGTCAAGCGCGACGACCCGGGTCTCCCCGGAGCCGTACGCCTTGACGACCTGACGCGCCCGCGCGGCGACGGCCGTACGCCCTCCAGTACCCCCGTGCCTGGGGATGGTCACAGCCGTGGTCACGTTCTCTCCTAGGAGCAGTGGGTGGGTCGAGCAGTGGGATTTGTAAGTTCAAGTTAAGAAGCCGACGGGCCCCTTCTCGTCCTCCGTCGGGACGAACGACCCCTGGGCCGTATGGGGGAGATGCCCCTAGGGGTTCCTCCACCCCTGGTACGGGTGAGACCCTGACCGCGCCCATTTAGGTGTACGAAGAAAGGAACTACTCGGTGACGGACCCGTCGACCACGCGCGCGGGAGCCGATCCGGCCCCGGCGCCCTCCTCCGACCGTCGCCGGCCCGTCGTCCTCGCGCTCATGCTCGCCATGGGCCTCGCCGCCCTCGACGGCACGATCGTGTCCACCGCGGTCCCGCAGATCGTCGGCGACCTCGGCGGACTGTCCGTCTTCTCCTGGCTGTTCGCCGGCTATCTGCTCGCCGTGACGGTCACCCTGCCGGTGTACGGGAAGCTCAGCGACACCTTCGGCCGCAAGCCGGTCCTCGTCGCCGGGACGGTCCTCTTCCTCGTCGGCTCCCTGCTCTGCGCCGCCGCCTGGGACATGGCCTCCCTGATCGCCTTCCGCGTCGTCCAGGGCCTCGGCGGCGGCGCCCTCCAGGGCACCGTCCAGACCATCGCCGCCGACCTCTACCCGCTGAAGGAACGCCCCAGGATCCAGGCGCGGCTGTCCTCCGTCTGGGCCGCCTCCTCGATCGCGGGCCCGGCCGCCGGCGGCCTCCTCGCGGGGTACGCCGACTGGCGCTGGATCTTCCTGATCAACCTCCCGGTCGGCCTGCTCGCCCTCTGGCTGATCAGCCGGCACCTGGTGGAACCCGCCCGCACCCGGGCGGACGCACCGGAGACGAGGAAGGCCCCACCCCGCGCGCGCGTGCGCGTCGACTGGGCCGGGGCCCTCGCCATCTTCGCCACCGGCGCGCTGCTCATCACCGCGCTCGTCCAGGGCGGCGTCGCCTGGCCCTGGCTCTCCGCCCCGTCCCTCGGCCTCCTCGGCGGGGCCGCCGCCCTCGCCGCCCTGACCGTCGTCATCGAGCGGCGCGCGGCCGAACCGATCATCCCCGGCTGGGTCTGGCGCCGCCGTACGATCGCGGCCGTCAACCTCTCCCTCGGCGCCCTCGGCCTGCTCATGGTCGCCCCGACCGTCTTCCTGCCCACGTACGCCCAGTCCGTCCTGGGCCTCGGGCCGATCGCCGCCGGGTTCGTCCTCTCCTCATGGACGCTCAGCTGGCCCATCGCGGCCGCGCTCTCCAACCGGGTCTACGGCCGCATCGGCTTCCGGCTCACCGCCGTCCTCGGCATCTCGCTCGCGCTGGTCCTGCTGCTCGCGTTCCCGTTCCTGCCGTTCCCCGGCGAGGCCTGGCAGCCCGCGCTCCTGATGCTGCTGCTCGGCGGGGCGCTCGGCCTCTTCCAACTGCCCCTGATCGTCGGTGTGCAGTCGACCGTCCCGTACGAGGAACGCGGCACGACCACCGCCTCCGTCCTCTTCTGCCGCCAGGTCGGCCAGAGCGTCGGCGCGGCCCTGTTCGGCGCCGTCGCCAACGGCGTCCTCGCCGCCCGCCTCGGCGGCACCGGCGACCTGGACGCCCTGGCCCGCTCCCTGGACACCCCGGGCTCCCTCACCGCCGAGGCGGCCGACCACCTGCGGCGTGCGGTCGACGCGGCGGTCGACTACGTGTACCTGGGCGCGGCGGCC
The DNA here is from genome assembly GCF_040295605.1 of Streptomyces sp. NPDC002773. Classification (NCBI taxonomy): domain Bacteria; kingdom Bacillati; phylum Actinomycetota; class Actinomycetes; order Kitasatosporales; family Streptomycetaceae; genus Streptomyces; species Streptomyces sp. NPDC002773. The sequence continues at coordinate 82,001 of NZ_JBEOVO010000027.1, read as the reverse complement.
GCCGCCGCTCTCGCCCTCCTGGCCCTCCTCACCCTGGCACCGCGCCGCTTCCCGGTCCTGGAGGGGGAGGGGGAGGAGGGGAAGGAGGGGGAGCGACACGGTGCTGAATGACGGGGTCCGGGAGCCTCAACGACAGGAGTCCCGTGTACGGGAGTCTCAGCCGCGCTCGCGGAGGTACGCCTCCAGCTCCGCCGCCCCCGCAAGCATCGCCCTCCCCCGCCCGGACAGCCGTCCGTGCCAGTCGCCGAGGGCGGCCTCCAGCGGTTCGAGCCCGCCGGCCGCCCGTACCTGCGCGATCAAGGGGGCGATCCGCTCCAGCAGATAGCCGCCCCGCCTGAGCTGGTGGGCGAGGCGGGCATCCCGTACGTCGGCGTCGTCGTAGACGCGGTACCCGGTCCGAGGGTCACGGCGGGGGCGTACGAGACCGGCGCGTTCCCACTTCCGTAGGGTCGCGGGCCGGATGCCGAGCTGCTCCGCGAGCGGCCCGATGAAGGTGCCACCGGGCTCGGGATCAGGCACCGCGGCGGGCCCCAGGTCGCGAAGGGCGCTCTCGACGGCCCGCAGGGTCCGCCGGTCGTCGAGCAGCTGGGCGTGGCTCTCGTCGATGAGCCGGAACGCCTCGTCGACCGCGCCCTCGTTCACGGCCCGCATGATCGACGCCGCCGTCTGGTGCCCGTGGCCGGGCACGAGCGCCAGAAACGCGCGCAACGCGCCCGCGTGCAGCGGGGTGTAGGCGCGATAGCCGGAGGGGCTGCGGTCGGCGACGGGGAGGATGCCGGCCTCCTCGTAGTTCCTGACCGCCTGCGTGGACAGACCGTGCACGCGCGCGAGATCAACGGGCCGCAGCCGCCCCTCGCTTTGAAGGTTGCGCCCCACAATCCCCCCGCTATTGCGTAAAAGCCTCCACCGAAGGTTCAACGATACCGTTGAAGGCATGGCGACTGACATCAAGGACACCACCCACCCCGTCGACGCCGCCGCCGTCATGGGGCTGCTCCCGACCCGGCCCCGACTCCTCGCCCTGGGCGAGCCCACCCATGGCGAGGAAGCCCTCCTCGATCTGCGCAACGACCTCTTCCGGCAGCTCGTCGAGGAGGAGGGCTACCGCGCGATCGCGATCGAGAGCGACTGCGTGCGGGGCCTGATCGTGGACGACCACGTCACCTCGGGCACGGGCACGCTCGACGAGGTCATGGAGCAGGGCTTCAGCCACGACTGGGGCGCCTCCGCCGCCAACCGCGAACTCGTGCGCTGGATGAGCCACTTCAACGAAGGCCGCCCCGCCTCCGACCGCCTCCGCTTCGCCGGCTTCGACGGCCCGCTGGAGATCGCCGCCGCCGAAAGCCCCCGCCAGGCCCTCACCGCCCTCCACGACTACCTCGTCGCGGCCGGGGTCGAAGCGGACCTGCTCCCCTACACCCGGGAGACCCTCGACGACCTGCTCGGCACCGACGACCGATGGACCGAACCGGCGGCGATGATGGACCCGAGCAGGTCGGTGGGACGGTCGGCCGAGGCGGGCGAGCTGCGGCTGCTGACCGACGAACTGACGGCACTGCTCGACGCCCAGACACCGCACCTCCTCGCGACGACCTCGCGGGACGACCGGGACCGGGCACGGCTGTACGCCCGCACCGCCGTCGGCCTCCTGCGCTACCACCACGCGATGGCCGACCCGTCGCCGTCGCGCATGACGCGCCTCTGCACGCAACGGGACCTGATGATGGCCCAGAACCTCCTCGCCGTCGCCGCCCGGGGCCCGGCACTCGTCCACGCCCACAACTCCCATCTCCAGCGGGAGCAGAGCTCGATGCGGATGTGGGAGGGGCGGGTGGAGTGGTGGGGCGCGGGGTCGCTGGTGAGCGCCGAACTGGGCGAGGAGTACGGGTTCCTGGCCACGGCTCTCGGCACGATCGGGCACCAGGGCGTCGACGCGCCGCCCCCGGACACCCTCGAAGGCCTCCTGTACGCCCAACCGGCCGAGAGCTGCGTCGTCGACACCCGACGCCTGACGACCACCCTCGACGGCGCCCGCCTCACCCGCCGCGTGTCCCCGTGGTTCGGCTACGCCCCCTTCGATCCGGCGCACCTGACCGACAGCGACGGCATGGTGTTCGTGAAGGACGTCGTCCATCCCTCATGAAATCAGCGGCCCTGGCACTATCTTCACCACTACCGACTGGCAGTGGAGCCGAGGGGGCGTCGTGGTGCGGGGAACTCGAGGGTTGCTGATAGGTGACCGGTACCGGCTCGACCGTGCCCTGGGCTCCGGCGGCTTCGGACGGGTCTGGGCAGCGCGCGACGAAACCCTCCAAACCGACGTCGCGGTAAAGGAGTTATTCCTCAGCGAGCACCTCTCCGAGGACGATCGCAAGGACCTCCTCCTCCGCGCCGGACGCGAGGCCCGCAATGCCGCCAAGCTGCGCGATCACCCCAACATCGTCAGCGTCCACGACGTGGTCACCGTGGACGGCGCCCCCTGGATCGTGATGCAGCTCGTGGAGGGCGGCACCCTCCAGGACAGGCTGGCCGGGAAGGGGCGCCTCTCGGTGGACACCACCGAGAAGGTCGCCAAGGCACTCCTGTGCGCCCTCGACGCGGCCCACAAGCAGGGCATCGTGCACCGCGACATCAAACCGGCCAACGTCATGGTGACCTCGCAGAGCCAGATCCTGCTCACCGACTTCGGCATCGCCGTCAACCAGACCGACTCCAAGCTGACCCAGACCGGCCTGGTCATCGGCTCCCCGTCCTACCTCTCCCCGGAACGGGCCCAGGGCGAGAAGGGCGGCCCCGCAGGCGACCTGTTCTCGCTGGGCATCACCCTGTACGAGGCCGTGGAAGGCACCGTCCCGTTCCACCGCGACAACCCAGCCGGAACGATCCACGCAGTGGCATTCGAGAACACCCCACCGATGCGCCGGGCCGGCCGCCTCGAACCACTCATCACGGCCCTCCTGCAGAAAGACCCGGCCGACCGCCCGTCCATCCGCGAGGCGCTGCGGCTGCTCGACTCCCCGGCAAAGAGGGAGGAGACGACGTCGGAGACCAAGGGGGCGCTGCTGCCCCCCGTATGGACCAGACCGGAGCTGCAGCCCCCGGCATTGAAACCCCCCACCAAGAAGCTGTCACGCGAGCGCAAGGAGGACTTGTGGGTTGCCGGCATATTGGGTGGGCTGGCCACCGTGCTGGTCCTCCTGTACGCGAACAACACCTCCTTCGCCAACGAGGCCAGCGGCAGCGGGGGAATCAACAGGGATGTCTCCTCCGCCGGAGTGGGGGACTGCGTCCACCACGTCGACGCGGGTGCCGATTCACCGGATGCCGGCGAATGGGTCAAGGTTCCTTGCTGGTCAGCCGCCACCAAATACACCGTCAAGTACCGGCTGCCCTCGCAGGCCGGCCCGTACGCGGAGGGGGCCAGCTGCAACAGCTACCCCTTGTGGGTGAGCCTTGGCGACCGTCAGGTCATTAAGTTCGCGGACCAGGACACCAAGACGGAGTGGGACCTGTGCGTGTCCCCGCACCTGAACGACTGAGGGCGTTCCGCACTCCGAGAGAAGAAGTGCGATCCCGGTCCGTTCGGGCGGGCGGCTGCCTACCCTGGGGGCCATGACAGCCCACCTTCCGGAACCTTCGCCGCGCCCCGCCCCGTCGGGGGACATTCGCGCCTCCCACGACGACCGGGAAGCGGTGGTGGACCAGCTGCGCGACGCGGCAGCCGAGGGGCGCATCGATTTCGATGAGCTGGACACGCGCCTGGAGCAGGCGCTGACCTCCAAGACGCAGGGCGAACTGGCCGCCCTGACCGCCGACCTGCCCCCGGTCGACTCCCTCGCCAACCGGCCGCCGCTGGTGCTCAAGGGCGGCATGTACGGCGCCTCCCGGGGCCCCGGCGCCTGGGAGGTCCCCGGGCGGGTGATCGCGCACGGCGGCGTGGGGGGTGTGAAGCTCGACTTCACCCGGGTCGAGTGCCGCCTCACGGAGGTGGTGGTGGAGGCGTACGGGGAGACGTCCGGGGTCACGATCGTCATCCCCGACAGCTGGGTCGCTGACACCGGCGGCATGGACCCCGGCGTCGGCGGCCTGAAGGACGAGACCACCCCCGCCCGGCTCCCGGGCACTCCGCTGCTCCGCCTCACCGGCTCCGGCGGCGCGGGAGGCGTGGTGATCCGCCACCCCAGCCGCCGCGAACGACGCAAGCTGGACGGCAACCCGACGCAGGGCTAGGAGCGTGAGGGAGCCCTGCCCTTCCCACGGGGACGGGCAGGGCTCACGTACAAGCGGCGGCTGTACTACTCCGCCGAGGCGAGCCCGACGAATCCGGCCCACGCGTCGCGCGAGACCCGGAGGGCCGGCCGGGCCACGTCCTTGGAGTCACGGACGTGCACGGCTCCCGCGCGGGTCGCGACCTCGACGCACTGGCCGCCCTCGGCACCGCTGTAGCTGCTCTTGAACCAGGCGAGGGGCTCGGTGTTGTTCATAGCTCTCCTAGCAACTTCTCGATGAACGCCAGCGACTCTCGCGGGGTGAGAGCCTGTGACCGGATGATCCCATAGCGCGCTGCGGCGAGAACGGCCTGTTTGGCGTCGGTCTCCAGAGCGCCAGCACCCTGCGCCTCGGCGTAGACGAACCTCTTCCCGTCCTCGCGCGTGATGACGGTGAACGGCCCGTCCACGCCGGCGCTGTCCTCGCTGTCGAGCGGCATGACCTGGAGCTCGACGTTCCTCCGCTGACCGATGATGAGGAGTTGCTCCAGCTGCCCGCGGAGCACTTCCTTCCCACCGAACTTCCGTCGCACCACCGACTCGCACATGACGAAGCTCAGCAGCGGCTCGGGACGTCGGTCGAAGATGTCCTGCCGGGCCAGCCGGGCGGTCACCCGCTGCTCGATCGTCTCCGGGTCGAGCGGCGGACGGCGATTGCCCAGCAGCGCCCGCATGTACTCCTCGGTCTGGAGCAAGCCGTTGACCACGAGGGTGTCGTACGCCAGCAGCTCTATCGCCCGCTTCTCCAGCTCCGCCATCCCCTGGAAGAACGCCGGGTACTGCGCCTTCTCCAGCTGGTCCTTCCAAACCGTCAGCAGCCCACCCGCATCCAGTACTTCATCGGAGCGGTCGATCGCGCGCGGCGGCGGGATCCTCCGTCCCTGTTCGAAGGAGGCGATGCTGGAGGCCGAGTAGCCCAGCCGCTTGCCGAACTCCTCCCGCTCCAGCCCCGCCCGCACCCGCAACGTCTTCAGGCTCTGCCCGAACGCGGCCACCACACCCCGCCCGGACTTGTCCGCCGCCTGGGCGCCCTCCACCTCGTCGGCCTCGGGCTCCGCCTGCTCATCCGCCACCGCACCCCGCCTTTCGTACGTGCACCGACACACCACGTACAAGGCCATCACGTCGGTGCGTCACCACTGGTCACGCTACGCCACCAAGAGGACCTTGGGAGGCATGATGAGCGACAACCTCAGCCCCACCGGCCCCGCCCAACTCTCGCGCAACTCGCCTTACTTGGATGGCCGGGCCTTCGCCCTGCGGTTCACGTCGACGCCCAGGGGCGCCCGTCTCGCCCGGCGGCTCGTGGCCGTCCGGTTGGACGAGTGGGGCGTCCCGTACGGGACCGGGGTGCACGAGACCGTCGTCCTCGTCGCCGCCGAGCTGACCGCGAACGCGGTACGGCACGGGCACGTGCCGGGGCGGGACTTCCACCTGCTCCTGAGGATCACGGCGGAGCCCCGGCCCGTCGTGCGGATCGAGGTGAGCGACACCCGCGCCGAGCGCGTACCGCCCCGGCCCGGAAACCTCCCCGGCCCCGGTCCGGAACTGTCGGACGGGGGCCGGGGGTTGCTGCTCGTCGACGGGCTCGCCGACCGCTGGGGCTGGTGCCCGAGGCTTCAGGCGCCGGGGAAGACGGTCTGGGCCGAGTGCGACCTCACGGGACCGGCCTAGAAGGCGGTGTGAGGCGTCAGATGGATCCCGACACCGGTGCGCGCGCCGGGCTTGAAGGGCGCCCTCCAGTCCCCCGTACCGGCGTAGAAGGTGGTGGCGCCGGTGGCGGAGGCGAACAGGTCGGCGCGCCCGTCACCGTTGGCGTCCCCGAGGCCCACCAGGTCGGTGAAGCCGCCCCAGCCGACGCCGATCCGGGTGCGGGCGGCGAAGGTGCCGTCGCCCTTGCCGAGGTACAGCCAGAGGACACCGGCCTTGTCCCGGGCGACGAGGTCACCGGCGGGGCCTCCGGCGAGGTTGCCGGTGGCGGTGAGCTGGTTGTAGACGCCCCAGCCGACGCCGATCTTCTTGCGGGTGGCGAAGGGTGTGGTGGCCGAGCCCGTGCCCTTGTACAGGTACAGGTCGCCCGCCTTGTCGGTGGCGACCAGGTCCGCCCGGCCGTCGCCGGTGAGGTCGCTGCCGGCCGCCAGGTGGTTGTACGCCTGCCAGCCGACGCCGATCCTCGTCCGGACCGAGAGCGGCTTGGTCCGGTCACCGGTGCCCTGGTAGAGCCAGAGGACACCGGAGGCCTCCCGGGCGAGGACCTCGGGCGCGGTCGTGCCGGCGATGTTCCCGGCGGCTTCGAGCCGGTCGTAGACCTGCCAAGAGCTGCCGATCGGCGAGCCGGCCACTTCCTTGATCGAACCGCCCACCGCGAAGGGCTGTGAACGGTGGAACCACAGACCGCCGTTGGCCACCCGGGTGAAGAGGTCGGCGGTGCCGTCGCCGTCGAAGTCGTGCGGCGCCGGGGGCCGGGTCACGGTGAACCGGCCCTTCGTGATCAGCGAGGGGCCGATCCCTTCCTCCGGCAGGGCGGCGATCTCCCACTCGTACTCGCCCGCACGGGCGGGGCTCAGCAGTCCGCCCGGGCGCTCCGGATCCTTGCCGTCCCAGCGCCAGGTGATCCGGCGGGGGACACCGTCGACGGCGGCGGCGCTGTGGGGCCACTCCTGCCACATCGACTGCCCGCTGCCGACGTGCTTCAGGCTGAGGCCTACGTACACGTCCCCCCGCGACAGGTCCCAGCTGAAGTCGAACCCACTCGCGAGCTGGTCGCTGGAGATCGTCGTCGGTGTGACGGAGCCCGTGAGGGTGACGACGGTCGCCTGCCCCGTGGACGCGACCAGCTCGACGGCGGGTCGGCTGCCGTCGGCGCGGGGCGAGATCCGGTAGAGGCCTTCGCCGTGCTCGGGGGTGCCGCCGCGCACGAGGAGCGAGCCGCCGGGACCGGCGACGGCGGAGGAGAACGCGGTGAGAAGGACGGCCTTCTCACCAGTGACGGCCGACTGGACGGTGAACGGCCGCGCCGTCCGATTCGCCCCTATACCGGAGGCGGGCAAGTCGATGTGGGCCTTCTGGCCGGATGCCATCCAGCTGCCCACCAGATACATCGGGTCTTCCAGGTTGTCGTCCGACGGGAACCACAGCTCGCCGGCCTTGCCGCGCTGGTAGGCAACGATCCCGCGGATGGAACGGCCTCCCGACATCCGCGCCTCCCGCCAGGCCACGTGCGTGGCGGAGACGGCGCCCGGCCGGGCCCACTGGTCCTGGGTCTGCACGTACGTGTGCTTGTGACCCGTCGCGAGATCGACGAGAACCTTGGCGGCCAGCCCGGCCGCGTCGAAGTAGCACTCGTAGAGCGCGGAACCGGTGTCGGTCCAGCCGTCGTATCCGCTGTAGCAGTCGAAGCCGGGCGATCCGTCCAGCCATCTGGGCTGCGGTGGGGTGCCGTCGAGCGTGAGGGCGTACTGCCGCGCGGGGGCGCCGTCCTCGTACCGCCCGAGGAGCAAGGTGGTGCCGGCAACGCTCTCGAAGAAGTAACCGTCGCCGAGCGCGTCGAGGTCCACCTCCTGCGGGGCTCCCGCGCCGGTGGCGGGCGTCGAGAGGTCGTAGACCCGGAGCACCCGGCCGGCGACGGGGGCGGAATTGTCGACGGTGACGACCAGGTCCGAACCGCCTGCGGCGGCGGTGGTGGCCCCGGGCAGCACGATCGACGAGCCGTCCACGTACCAGGTCCAGCGGAACTCAGGTGCGGTGCCGCGCGTCTTCGACAGGAAGCCGCTCGGGCCCGCCCCAACGACGTCCGCGTTCCGCGGGAAGCTCACCGCGGTCTGCTGCTGGTCCTCCTGCGTGGCGGCCGGAACGGCTGCCGTGGCCGGGAGCGTGGTCAGCGTGCCGCCCGTGGCGGCGAGGACGATGGTGACGGCGGCGGCCGCGAGACGGCGGCCGCGTGGACGTGCGTGGTTCAAGTGGATGTTCCCTCCCCTGGGAGAGGGGAGGGTATCGGACGCACGGCAACCGGTTTCCACCGGCTTTCCGTTACGCCTCCGGCCGCTTGCGGGGCGAGACACAGAACGGGTGCCCCGCCGGGTCCAGGACCACCCGCCACAGGTCCGGGCGGGGCTGGTCCGCCGGGACCGTGGCACCCCACTCCACGAGCCGGGCCACCGCCTCGTCGAGGTCGTCGACGGCGAAGTCCAGGTGCAGTTGCTGCGGGACCTCGCCGTCCGGCCAGGTCGGCGGGCGGTGGTCCGCGACGCGCTGGAAGCCGATCACCAGACCGTGGTCGCCGACCAGGCCCGCGAAGTCGTCGCCCGAGCGTTCGTGCAGGGACAGGCCGGTGGCCTTCGCGTAGAAGCGGGCCAGCGCGAGCGGGTCGGGGCAGTCCAGGTTGACGGCGGTCAGTGTCATACGCATGGCCGCGAGCGTAGGTTCAGCGCTCCACGTCGGCACGGGAGTTTCCGTCCGGGTCCGGATCCGACCCATGCTCCGGGTCCGGGTCCGACCCCTGCCCCGGCTCCGGCTCCGGCTCCGAGTCCTGCCCCTCCCCCGGCTCCCGCCCCGGTCCTTCCCCCTCCCCCGGCGGCCCCGCCACCCTCCCCGTCAGCGCTGCCAGCGAGTGGCGGATGTGTTCCATGTGCGCGTGGATCTCGTCCCGCGCCTCCTCGTGTTCCCGCAGGACCCGTTCCGTCTCGCGTTCGGTCCGTTCCGCCTTCAGGCGCGCCCCGGCCAGCAGTTCGCCCGCGCGCGCCTCCGCGTCCTCCTGGCCGTGGCGGGCCTCTTCCTCCGTCTCCGACAGGGTCCTTCGGGCGTCCGCGAGCCGGGCCTCCGCGTGCGTGAGCAGTTCCTCGTGGTGGGCGTCCAGTGCGGACGCCTTGCCGGCCGCCTCGCGCTCGGCCTCGTCCCGTACCGCCTTCTGGTCCGCGCGCTGCTTCGCCAGGAGTTCCGCCGTGCGCCGCTCGGTGTCCTCGAAGACCTCCCGCGCCGCGCCCCGCAGTTCCTCCGCCTCGCGGGTCGCGTCCGACGTCAGTTCCTCGGCCCGGGCCCGCGCCGCCTCCAGGGTCGCGCGGGCCGCCGCCTCGGCCGCCTCCCGGACGCCCTCCGCGTACGTCCGCGCCGCCTCCGCCGCCTCCCGGGCCGCCGTCTCCGCCGCCTCCGCGAGGGACTGCGCCTCCGCCTCTGCCTCCCGTACGAGCGTCTCGTCCTCCTGCTCGGCGAGCTCGAGGATCTTCCGCGCCCGGTCGGTGAGGGACTCGTACCGCTGCGGCGGGAGCGCCTCGACGGCCGCCCGCAGCCGAGCCGCCTCGGCCTCCATCTCCTTCGCGAGGACCGTGAGCCGCGCGGCCCGCTCCCACGCGCCGTCGCGGTCCTCGGAGAGCGCGGCCAGGTAACGGTCGACCTGCTCGGGGCGGTACCCGCGCCCCCGTCCGACGGCGAAACTCATCCCTGACGCCCCTTCCCTGCGACCCGAACCCGAACGTCCAGGATGCTCCATCAGAACGGACAAAAGGCGCCCAACGTGCACACACGTCGAGCGCCCTTCGTCACATCCCGTTCAGTACCCCCTACAGGAGGCCGTCCCACATCTGTTCCAGAAGCACCGACCACCAGTTCTCCGGCGACGAGAGCGCCGCCGGGTCCAGCATCGCCAGCTGCGCCTGGAAATCGACCGTCCAGCGGCCCGCCTGCTCCGGGTTGAGCCCGAACCTCAGCCGCCACATCCGGCCGAGCAGCGCCATCGAACGGGTGAACTCCGGCAGCCCCGTGTTCACGAACTGCGGCGGCACCACCTGCCCACCGGGACCGGCCTCCACCGGCACCGCCACGATGTGCGCGGTGCCGTACTGGACGCACAGCGCCCGCCCGAAGTCCGACCCGAGCACCAGGTACGAGCTCGCGTCCGGCGCGGCCTGGACCTGCCGCTGCGCCGCCAGCTCGGCCAGCGTCGGCACCACCGGCACGGCCGGCTGCGCCCAGAAGAACGGACCGAAGTCCGCCGGAAGCCCCGCCCACACCAGCGTCCGCGCCACCAGCTCCGGCACGCCCTGACGGGACACCGCGTGCTGGTCGAAGCGGAGGACGCCCGGACCGAACGCCCCGGCCAGCTCCTGCGCGATCGCCTCCGGCGGGACCGGCGGCGCGGGCTGCACCTGCGGCAGCGGCGCCCGTACCGGCGCCGGACGCGCCGGGCCGTCCGCGACCTGGTGCAACTCGCCCTGGTGGGTCAGGAGTTGCCGCATGCCCTGCTGGCGGCCCGTGTGATCACGACCGTACGGGGCGATGCTGGTGATCCGCGCCTGCGGCCACGTCTCCCGGATCATCCGGGCGCAGTAACCGCCCGGCAGCTCGCAGGACTCCAGCTCCGTGTGGAGTTCGAGCACCTGCTGCGGCGGCACGTTCATCGCGCGCAGCTCGTGCAGGATCTGCCACTCCGGGTGCGGGGTGCCCGGCGCCGAACGCCGGATGATCTGCGCCTCGGAACCGTCGGGCGCGCGATACCGCAGCACCGCCTGGTAGCCGGGGCCGACCGTCGGCTGACCCACCGGCTGCTGCGGATAGCCGTACGCGGGGGGTACGGGCGCCGGAGGTACGGGCGCGGGCGGCGGCGTGTGCCCACCGTGCAGCGGCGGCGGCGGAGCCGGCGGGCCCGGAGGCTGCGGCGCCGAAGGACCAGCGGGACCCGGGTGCGCCAGCATCGTCGCGGCGTGCGCGACCCCGCCCGCAGGCGTGCCGGGCGCACCGGGCATGCCCGGCGGCGGCGGGGGCGGCGGAGGCGCGCCGGGACCGCTCTGGCCCGGGTGCGCCAGCATCGTCGCGGCGTGGTGCACGGGCTGCGGCGGCGTCGGCGGACCGGGCGGCGCCGGAGCGGGCGGCGGACCGGGAGGCGCGGGAGGACCAGGAGGCCCGGGAGGGCCGGGCGGCTGGATGCCTTCGGGCCCGAGCTGCGAGACCAGCTGCGTGGGGATGTACGCGCCGGCGCCCGACGAGGCTCCCGGCACCCCGGGGGCTCCCGGCGGCGGAGGAGGCGTCGCCGGGCCGCGACCGGCCTTCGGCGGCAGCGCGGCCTTGCTGGTCGCGGCGTCCGCGATGTCCCCGGCACCCGGCGCCGAAGGCGCGGGCGCGGAAGGCGCGGGCGGCGGCGGCACTCCCGGACCGGCCTGCCCACCTGGACCACCCGAGCCACCAGGACCGGGCTGCGGCAGCGGCAACGGCGACGGGCTCGGCGCGGACGGGGCAACCTGAACACCGGGCGGCGGCGGCGCGGCCGGGTCGAGCCGGGGCGCGACGGCGGTCGGCGGGAGCGCGCTGCCGCCGTGCATCAGGGCGGTCGGCGCGTCGGCGCCCACCTGCGGCGGCGGGGCGTCCTCGTCGTCCGTCCCGGACAACGCCGGCGCGAACACGGTCGCGGGCAACGGCACCGCCCCGTCCACGCCACCGGAGCTCGCGTTGGCGTCGACCCACGGGCTGCCCGCGGGCGCGGCCGGGGGCAGCGGAGCGGCCGGCGGAGCGGCCGGCGTCTCCGCCGGGACACCGTCCATCGCCGTCGGCTCGTACGCGACGGCACCGCCCCCCGAGGAAGCGGAAGGTGAAGGCGAAGGAGCCCCCGCCGAAGGGAACCCGCCCGAAGACGACGTCGACGACGACGCCACCGAAGCCGAAGGACCCGCCGCGCCCACCGGCTCCGACGCGTCGTCCACCGGCGCCGCCGAACTCCCGCTCTCCTGCGACACGTTCGGCTGCTTCGGCAGCCCGATCCGGTCCGCCGCGTCCTGCAACCACTCCGGCGGACTCAGCAGGAACGACGTCTGGTTCAGGTCGATCCGGGCCGCCGGAACCGCCGCCTGCGCCGGAACCTCCTCCGCGGCCCCGTACTCCTCCTCGTACCGGCGGATCACCTCGCCCACCGGCAGCGACGGCCACAGCGTCGCCTCGCCGCTGTCCCGGGCGATCACGAGCCGCTGACGGCCGCCGTCCGACGTCGGCCCGCCCTCGCGGTCCTCCGCCCACACCACGAAGCCGAGATCGAACTCCCGGACCCGCACCTCACGGTGCTGGTACGCCGGCAGCTCGCCGTTGATCCACTCCTCGGCGCGCTCCTGCGCCTGCGCGAAGGTCACCACAGCCCACTCACTCCCCCACCGGGACGACCGGCACCGCACGCGCGAAGCCGCCGTCCACCATCAGGTTCGCCACCGTCTCCAGCTCCGGCGGGTTGCCCGCGAGCCGCTGCAGAAACGCGTCGAAGTCCGCACCACAGGGCAGCAGCAGACGCTCCACCCGCTCGCCGACCGTCCAGCCGGCCGCCACCTCGCCGGAGTCCCGGGCGTCGTCGTACGCGCAGAACCACACCGAGCCGACCCCCTCACCCCGCACCTTCAGCGCGATCAGGCCGCCCTGGACGAAGGCGACGCCCAGATAGTCCTTGGTCAGGTGGTCACGGAGGCACTTGTTGACGTAGACGAGGTCGTTGACGCCCGCCTCCTCCCGCACCGTGAAGAACGGCTGGTCGACCAGGAGCCCCAGCTCCGCGTCGAGCGCCGCGCCCACCGGGGCGCAGCCGCCCGCCGCCTTCAGGAACGAGCGGTACGCGCCGGGCAGCCGGTAGCCGAGGTCCTCCTCGACGCCCTGGAGCTGCTGCTCCGACACCGACACCAGGCCCTTCGGCAGTCCGAAGTGCACCGGCCGGGTCTCCTGGAGGGGCCGCGTGCCGCGCTTCGCGTGGTCGACGGCGGCCGTCGCCACCCCGCCGTGGTGCCGCAGCAGGGCCTTCACCTCGACCGGGACCAGCTCCATCCGGCGGCTGCGCGCCACGTGGTGCCACGTCCAGCCGTGCGGGGTCGCCACCGCCGGGATCGTGTCCCACAGCTCATGACCGGTCGCCGCCATCGCCGCGTTCGCCGAGACGTAGTCCGTGAGCCGCAGCTCGTCGACGCCGAAACCCTCCGGCGGGTCGGCGATCTCCGCCGCCGCGCGCGCGTACGGCGAGAAATCCGGGTGGCCGTACTCGTCCACCCGCACCCCTCTCGGGTGACGGGAGGCACGGACCGGGTCCGGGAAGTGCACGACCTGCCCGGTGTAGGCCGCGTTCGGTGGCGCGGTGTCCTGCCCGAGCCGACCTGTCGTCATGGCGGTTGCCCCCTGCACTGGCGTCGCTGCCTGCTACTACCCGCAGCCGCTGGCTGCTGCTGACTGATGCCGCACAGCCTATGCGCTGCCACAAGAGCCCGAACCGGCCCGATCCGACGGTGACCAAGTGTCACGACGCCATGACAGGTGCACCATGATTACGACACACCGGGGCCACGTTTAGCCGCCCCAGCTTCCCCATATGGCTCCCTATTTGGCAGGCTGTCCACGCAACTCGGGGGATTGCAGGAGGGGAAGACCAGCGCCATGCACGCAGCACCGACACCCACACAGGGTGACCCACGCCTCAACTGGAGCAGCAACGCCGACGCCGCTCGCGCGCCGTTACTGCTCCACCGCCGCGACGGCATCCTTCCCACCGTCGGGGCCGCGCTCTCCGTACGCGGCGAGACCCTCACGTGCACCGCCGGCCGAGGCGACCGCCCGCCCGTCCTGCACGCCCTCGTCCAGGACTTCCTGGACACCCTCACCAGCAGCCAGCGGGAGCGCTACACCGGCCGCTGCCCCGAGGCGATCCTGCTCTCCCGGCACCTCACCGCCACCGAGACGGGCCGCTCCAAGCGGGCGCAGCGCAAGCCCCTGACGCACGGGGAGGCGCGCCGGTCGCTCAAGAACGCCAAGCTCACCGCGCGGCGCATCCGCGAGGACGGCGACCCGCTGCACGGCAGCTACGCCGCGCCCTGCCGCTCCTGTACGGCGATGCTCGCCCACTTCGGCGTCCGCACCGTCGACCCCACCACGCCTCGCGAGAACGGCTGACCGCACGCCCATGCCCGACCACCTCAGCACGACCCGCTTCCCGGTCAACGTCGACGCCGCCCTCCGCGAGGCCGGGTGGCAGCCGGGCCGCTGGGACATCAAGCTCGCCGAGGAGTGGGCCGACACCCTGCGGGCCCACGTCTCCCCCGCCGGCCACCGGCACAGCATCTTCCCGGCCGCCGTCGAGGCCTGGGCCGAGTTCGGCGGCCTGCGGATCACCGCGCCGGGCCACGGCCGGCAGATAGCGCCCGCCGCCGTACGCTTCGACCCGCTCGCCGGACTCCACCTCTCCCGCACCCTCGCGGACCTCGGCCGCGCCCTGGAGACGGAGCTCGCGCCGCTCGGCGAGGAGGGCGACCACCAGGCGATCCTGGCGATGGACATGGAGGGCCGGGTCTACAGCCTCGACCACGCGGGCGACTGGTACCTGGGCAAGGACATCGACGCGGCCCTCTCCACCCTCGTCACGGGCGCCCAGCCACCCCGCCTCACGGCCGGCTAGGACGGGCGACACGAAGCCACCTACCCCCCGGCGGGCAGGACCGCCGACACCCTGAACCCGCCGGAGTCGGTCGCGCCGGAGACGAACACGCCGCCGAGCCGCAGCACCCGCTCCCGCATCCCCACCAGACCGTTCCCGCCGCTCGGCAGCCGTACGTCCGCCGCACCGGCGTCCGTGGGGCACGGGCCGTTCTCGACCTGCATCGCGACCTCGGCCTCCCGGTGCGCCAGGCGTACCACGACCTTCGCGCCCGCGGCGTGCTTGTGGACGTTGGTCAGCGCCTCCTGCACCACCCGGTACGCCGTCCGCTCCACCTCCGGCGGATACGCGCGCACCTCACCGATCACCACGAACTCCACCACCGTCCCCGCGAGCCGCGACTGCTCGCACAGCGCCTCCAGGGCGTCCAGACAGGGCCCGTCCTCGGCGGCGGCCTCGGCGGCGGCGGCCGCGGCCCGCCCCACAGCCGCCAGCGGCACCGGCCCGGGAGCCACCGGAGCCGTCCCCTCCCGGAGCACCCCCAGCATCTCCCGCAGCTCCGTCAACGCCTGCCGCCCCATGTCCCCCACCAGCGCCGCGTTCCTCACGGCCTTCTGCGGGTCCTTCAACGCCACCGCCTGCAACGCCGCCGCGTGCACCACCATCAGCGACACCCGGTGCGCCACCACGTCGTGCATCTCCCGCGCGATCCGCGTCCGCTCCTCCTGCCGCGCCCACTGCGCCCGCTGCTCCGCCCGGTCCGCGAGCAGCGACAGCTCCTGCTCCAGGCTGTCGGCCCGCTCCCGGAGGCTCTCCATGAGCCGGCGCCGCGCCCCTATGTAGAGGCCGAAGAGCAGCGGCGGGGCGTTGAGCCCGAGGGTCACGAGGAGCGAGACGACCGGCACGTACCAGCCACTCGGGTCGATCTCCCGCGGGCCGTCGTAGACCTGGGCGACGTCCTGCCGCATCCGCACCACGGTCACGACGAACACGGCGACCGTCGACATCCCGGCGAGTACGGCGGTGATCCGGCGCGGCACCTCGGATGCGGCGAGCGAGTAGAGCCCGACGATCCCCATGAGGAAGCCCATCTCGGCGGGCGCCACGGCGATCGACACGAGCACGACCCCGATGGGCCACCGCCGCCGCACGACGAGCACGGCCCCGACGACCAGGCCGAACAGCACCCCCACGGGCACGGGCAGCGCGGCCTTCTCGGCGAACCCGACGCCCTCGACCGCACACTCCAGTGCGGACACGAGCCCCAGTCCGACATCGAGAACGGCGCTCCGCCGTCTCCCCCACCACCAACTGCGGGCGCCCCCAGCGCCCCGATCTGCCCCCGTTGCGGTCATGCCTCCCACCCTACGGGCGGCTGTACCGTCGCATGGAAGGCTCCTGGTACGGCATAGTGGAGGCCGCCGGGGCATGGGACTGATGAAATGTCCGTTTCAGCCCCATAAACCATCCCCTGTGGTGTAATTGGCAGCACTGAGGCTTTTGGTGCCTTATGTCCGGGTTCGAGTCCTGGCGGGGGAGCCATGCGAATCGGGTCCTGACCGTCACGGTCAGGACCCGCGCTCATGTCCGCCCCCTGGCCCCCCGGTATCCTTCGTGCGTCCACCACCCAAAGCCGAAGGGCATTCCCGTGAGCGCCAACCTCCCGGCAGCCGTCGTCGTCCTCGCAGCGGGTGAGGGCACCCGTATGAAGTCGAAGACCCCCAAGGTCCTGCACGAGATCGCCGGACGGTCGCTCGTCGGGCATGTCGTGTCCGCCGCCCGGGAGTTGGAGCCCGAGCACCTCGTCGTGGTCGTCGGGCACGCCCGGGAGCAGGTGAAGGGGCACCTGGAGGAGCAGTACGCCGGGACCCGGACCGCCGTCCAGGAGGAGCAGAACGGCACCGGGCACGCGGTGCGGATGGCTCTGGAGGAGCTCGGGCGGGCGCCCGAGGGGACCGTGGTCGTGGTCTGCGGCGACACCCCGCTGCTGTCCGGTGAGACCCTGCGCGCCCTCGCCGACACCCACGCCGCCGACGGCAACGCCGTCACCGTGCTGAGCGCCGAGGTGCCGGACTCCACCGGTTACGGCCGGATCGTGCGGGACGCCACCGGAGCCGTCACCGAGATCGTCGAGCACAAGGACGCGTCGGACGAGCAGCGGGCCATCCGTGAGATCAACTCCGGTGTGTTCGCCTTCGACGGGCAGCTGCTCGCGGACGCCCTCGGCAAGGTCCGGACGGACAACAGCCAGGGCGAGGAGTACCTCACCGACGTGCTGAGCATCCTGCGCGAGGCCGGGCACCGCGTCGGCGCCTCCGTGGCCGGCGACCACCGCGAGATCCTCGGCATCAACAACCGGGTGCAGCTCGCCGAGGCCCGCGCCCTGCTGAACCAGCGGCTGATCGAGCGGGCGATGCTCGCCGGCGTCACGGTCGTCGACCCGGGCTCCGTGTTCGTCGACGTGACGGTCACCTTCGAGCCGGACGCGGTGATCCTCCCGGGTACGCAGCTGCTCGGCGCCACCCACATCGGCGAGGACGCCGAGGTCGGCCCGAACACCCGCCTGAAGGACACCACCGTCGGCAAGGGCGCCCGCGTGGACAACACGGTCGCGGACTCGGCCGTCATCGGCGACAGCGCCTCCGTCGGCCCGTTCGCGTACCTCCGCCCCGGGACGAACCTCGGCCGGAAGTCCAAGGCCGGTACGTACGTCGAGATGAAGAACGCGACGGTCGGCGAGGGCACCAAGGTCCCCCACCTGTCGTACGTGGGCGACGCCACGATCGGCGAGTACACGAACATCGGCGCCGCGAGCGTCTTCGTGAACTACGACGGCGAGGCGAAGCACCACACCACGATCGGCTCCCACTGCCGGACCGGCTCGGACAACATGTTTGTGGCTCCCATCACGATCGGGGACGGCGCCTACACCGCCGCCGGCTCCGTGATCACGAAGGACGTGCCGGCGGGCTCGCTCGCCGTCGCCCGGGGCCAGCAGCGGAATATCGAGGGTTGGGTGGCCAGGAAGCGCCCCGGCAGCGCCGCCGCGCAGGCCGCTCAGGCCGCCGTGGAGGACTCCGCCGGCGAAAGCTGACCGGAAACAGGTGCGTCGAACTCGGCGTACCGTGATACGTGCACACAAATTCGGCTGGCTCGCACACGCGCACGACAGCTCGTGGGATCGCGACCAGACAACACGTCTGAGGAGACAGTGCTGTGACCGGGATCAAGACGACCGGCGAGAAGAAGCTGATGCTCTTCTCCGGCCGCGCCCACCCCGAGCTGGCCGAGGAGGTCGCGCACCAGCTGGGTGTCGGCCTCGTTCCGACCAAGGCGTTCGACTTCGCCAACGGTGAGATCTACGTCCGCTTCCAGGAGTCGGCCCGCGGCGCGGACTGCTTCCTGATCCAGAGCCACACGGCTCCGATCAACAAGTGGATCATGGAGCAGCTCATCATGGTCGACGCTCTGAAGCGGGCCTCGGCCCGGAGCATCACCGTGATCATCCCGTCGTACGGCTACGCCCGTCAGGACAAGAAGCACCGCGGCCGCGAGCCGATCTCGGCGCGCCTGGTGGCGGACCTCCTTGAGACCGCCGGTGCGGACCGCATCCTGACGGTCGACCTGCACACCGACCAGATCCAGGGCTTCTTCGACGGCCCGGTGGACCACCTGTCGGCGCTGCCGGTGCTCGCGGACTACGTGGGCGCCAAGGTCGACCGCGCGAAGCTGACGATCGTCTCCCCGGACGCGGGCCGCGTGCGGGTCGCCGACCGCTGGTGCGACCGGCTGGACGCACCCCTTGCGATCGTGCACAAGCGTCGTGACAAGGACGTCGCCAACCAGGTCACCGTGCACGAGGTCGTCGGTGACGTGAAGGGCCGCGTCTGCGTCCTGGTGGACGACATGGTCGACACCGGTGGCACGATCTGCGCCGCCGCCGACGCGCTGTTCGCGCACGGCGCGGAGGACGTCATCGTGACGGCCACGCACGGCATCCTGTCGGGTCCGGCGGCGGACCGGCTGAAGAACTCGAAGGTGAGCGAGTTCGTGTTCACGGACACGCTGCCGGTGCCGGGTGCGCTCGAACTGGACAAGATCACGGTGCTCTCGATCGCGCCGACGATCGCGCGTGCGGTGCGCGAGGTGTTCGAGGACGGTTCGGTGACGAGCCTCTTCGAGGAGCACTGAGCCGCGGCGACAAGCTGACACGAGGGCCGTTTCCCCGTTCGGGGGAGCGGCCCTCCGCCGTGTTTCGGTGATCGAATTGGGTGGTAGGGGGGCGGGCCGGTAGACTGCCGTAGTTGCTCGGCGAGGGAGGCCGTACCCGTACGGATGTACAGGGTCACGGCGGTCCGTTATCGACGCGCTCTTCGTAGCAGGCCATCGCCAGTCGTGGCCGGGTGACCACTTTTTTCGTCACCTTTCTACGAGGAGTGCACCATGTCCGAGGTCAAGCTCGCCGCTTCCGTCCGTACCGAGTTCGGCAAGGGCGCCGCCCGCGCGATCCGCCGTGCCGCCCAGGTCCCCGCCGTCGTCTACGGCCACGGCTCCGAGCCGGCCCACATCACCCTCCCGGCCCACGACCTGGCCCTGGCCCTGCGCACGCCGAACGTCCTGCTGTCCCTGGACGTCGACGGCAAGAACGAGCTGGCGATCCCGAAGGCCGTCCAGCGTGACGCCATCAAGGGCTTCCTGGTCCACGTCGACCTGCTCCTCGTGCGTCGTGGCGAGAAGGTCACGGTCGAGGTCGTCGTCGAGACCGAGGGTGAGCTGGCCCCGGGCAGCTTCCTCGTCGAGAACGTGCTGAACACGCTCTCCGTCGAGACCGAGGCCACGCACATCCCGACCTCCGTCACCGTCTCCATCGCGGGCCTCGAGGCCGGTAACTCCATCCTCGCCAAGGACGTCGAGCTGCCGTCCGGCACCACCCTGGTGACCGACCCCGACGCCGTCGTCATCCAGATCCTGGCCGCGCAGGCCGAGGAGCCGGCCGCCGAGACCGAGGCCGCCGAGGGCGCCGAGGCCTGAGCCGTAGGCTCTGCCTGACAGGCTTCTGCCTGGCGTGACGGGGTGACGGGCCGTACGGCCCGTCACCCCGTTTCTCTTGTACGGACGGATACGAGGAGATCTGAGTCACATGACGGACGACGTCGCGAACGCCCCCTGGCTGATCGTCGGTCTCGGCAACCCGGGCCCCGAGTACGCGGCCAACCGCCACAACATCGGCTTCATGGTGGTGGATCTGCTCGCGGACCGGATGCGCGGCTCGTTCAAGCGGGCGGGGAAGGCGCAGGCGCAGGTGGTGGAAGGCCGGATGGGTCCTCCGGGGCCGGAGAGCCGCCGGGTGATCCTCGCGAAGCCGATGTCGTACATGAACCTGTCGGGCGGTCCCGTGACGGCGCTGCGCGACTTCTACAAGGTGCCGACGGCGCACGTCGTGGCAGTCCACGACGAGCTGGACATCGACTACGGGGTGCTGCGGCTGAAGATCGGCGGCGGCGACAACGGGCACAACGGTCTGAAGTCGATGACGAAGGCGATGAGCGCCGAGTACAACCGGGTGCGGTGCGGGATCGGGCGTCCGCCGGGGCGGATGCAGGTCGCGGACTTCGTCCTGAAGGACTTCTCGTCGGCGGAGCGCAAGGATCTGGACTGGTTCGTGGACCGGGCGGCGGACTCGGTGGAGTGCCTGGTGGCGGAGGGCCTCGAGCGGGCCCAGTCGGCGTACAACTCGTAGGGCCCCCGGCCCGGAGAACGTACGACTGTACGATCGCGGGTCATGACGCACGTCCGTAACGCCGCCATGGCCCTGGTCGCCCTCCTGCTGCTCGTCGCGGGCGCGTGGGCGTCCTGGGGATCGGCCCAGCACGTCCTGCTCTCCAAGGGCCGCGAGCACGGGACGCTGACGGTGACCGGCTGCGGCGAGGAGACGTGCAGCGGCCGGTACGCCCCGGAGGACCCGTCGTCGACGCGCCGGACGCTGACGGTCGCGCGTTCGGTGGCGGTGGAGCAGGGCGCGACGATCCCGGTGGTGGTGAAGCCGGGCACGGACGAGGGCGTACGGACGGGCTGGGGCGGCGGTCTGCACGCGTGGCTGCCGCTGGGCGGGGCGCTGCTCCTCGCGGCGCCGCTGATCGGTGGCGGCATGCGGCTGCCGAGGGTCGCGTGGTCGGCGGCGGGGGTCGGCGGGGCGCTGCTCGTGGCGGCGTTCTTCGCGCTCTGAGAGGTTCCGCTTCGGTAGGGCCCGATCGTTATGAGCTCTGGGTTAAGGGTGACTTAAGGCGACGGATAGGCTGCCCTCCTGCCATCCCCCACGGCATCCCTCATCCCATAGATGGACGACTGCACATGCGACGTTCTCTCATTCCTGCCGCCACGCTTGTCGCGGCCATGGCAGGCTCCCTCGTCCTGGCGCCGGTGGCCTCCGCTTCGGAGAGCCCCAAGCCGCTTCCGCTGCACCAGGCCAAGGACCTTCCGCTGACCGCCGAGGAGTTCGGCGGCGACGGCGACTGCCCGCCCGTCCCCAGCGACAAGGACGGCTGGCACTTCGTGCTGCCCGGCAGCGGCAAGGGCGAATCGGCCGTCTTCACCAAGCTGACGGTGGAGTTCGAGCCCGGTGGCACCCAGACCATCACGGTCTTCGGTCCGCCGAGCGCCAAGCACGCGTACGCGATCTCGGAGCCGGGCGCGAAGCTGATCTCGGCTTCGGCCGAGGTCGAAGGCATGCTCAAGAAGGACTGGTTCAACCTGTCGCACACGTGCGCGGCGAGCACCACGTCCACGCCGACCGGCACCCCCAGCGGCACCCCGTCCGGGACGCCGTCGGGCACCCCGTCCGAGACCGCCTCGGGCACGCCGTCGGGCACCCCGTCCGTGACGCCGTCCGAGACCACGCCGGGCACGCCGGGCACGCCGGGCGCGTCCGAGTCCCCGACCGGGACCCCGGGCGCCTCCGAGACCCCCGCCGGCACCGAGTCGCCGTCCGCGACCGCCCCCGCGGGTGAGACCGCCGGCACCGGCGGCACCGGCGGTACCGGTGGCGACCTGGCCGAGACCGGCTCCAGCGCGCCCGTCGGCGTTCTCGCCGCCGCCGCCCTGGCCCTCGCGGGTGCCGGCGCGTACCTGGTGACCCGCCGCCGCAAGGCCGCCCAGCAGGGCTGACGTACCCCGTCATGACGGTGCCCCCGTGGAGGATCTCCTCCACGGGGGCACCTTCGTATGTCCGCGGCCGGCGTCAGCCGGTGTTGCGGAGGCCCGCCGCCACGCCGTTCACGGTGAGGAGCAGGGCCCGCGCGAGCAGCGGGTCCGGGTCCTCGCCGCGCTCGGCGGCGCCGCGCTGGCGGGCGAGCAGGGCGACCTGGAGGTAGGAGATCGGGTCCAGGTAGGCGTCGCGGATGGAGAAGGTCTGCTGGAGGACCGGGTTGGAGTCCAGGAGCTTCTCGCCGCCGGTGATCTTGAGGACCTCGGCGACGGTCAGCGCGTGCTCGGCCTCGATGGTGGCGAAGACGTGCTTGAGCTCGTCGGGGACGAGGGTGTCGACGTAGTGGCGGGCGATCCGCAGGTCGGTCTTCGCCAGCGTCATCTCGACGTTGGAGAGGAAGTTGCGGAAGAAGTGCCACTGCTCGTACATCTCGCCGAGCACCGGGTCGAGACCGGCCTCGCGCAGCGCCTTGAGGCCGGAGCCGACGCCGAACCAGCCGGGGACGATCTGCCGGGACTGGGTCCAGCCGAACACCCACGGGATGGCGCGCAGGCCGTCGAGGGAGACGCCCGAGCCGGGCCGGCGGGAGGGCCGCGAGCCCAGGTGCAGGTCGGCGAGCTGGTCGACCGGGGTCGAGGCGAGGAAGTACGTCGGCAGGTCCGGGTCCTCGACGAGCCTGCGGTACGCGGTGTGGGCGGCGTCCGAGACGGTGTCCATGGCCGCGTCCCAGCGGGCGAGGGCCTCGTCGGACTGGCGCGGGGCCGTGTGCAGGGCGGAGGCCTGGAGCGTGGCGGCGACCGTCAGCTCCAGGTTCTCCCGCGCGAGCGACGGGATCAGGTACTTGTCGGAGATGACCTCGCCCTGCTCGGTGACCTTGATCTCGCCCTCCAGGGTGCCCCAGGGCTGGGCGAGGATCGCGTCGTGCGAGGGGCCGCCACCGCGGCCGACGGTGCCGCCGCGGCCGTGGAAGAGGCGGAGCCGTACGCCGTAGCGGTGGGCGACGTCGCGGAGGCGGCGCTGGGCGCGGTGGATCTCCCACTGGGAGGTGGTGATGCCGCCGAACTTCGACGAGTCCGAGTAGCCGAGCATGACCTCCTGGACGTCGCCGCGGAGCGAGACGAGGCGCCGGTAGGAGGGGTCGGCCAGCATGCCGTCGAGGATGACGTCGGCGGCCTTGAGCTCGTCGGTGGTCTCCAGGAGCGGCACGATGCCGATCTTCGCCCAGCCGCCGTGGAGGTCGATCAGACCGGCCTCGCGGGCGAGGACGGCGGCGGCGAAGACGTCGTCGGCGCCCTGGCACATCGAGATGATGTACGACTCGATGACCTCCGGGCCGAAGCGCTCGAAGGCCTCCTTGACGGTGTGGAAGACGCCGAGGGTCTTCTGTCCGGCCGCGTCGAGCGGGGCGGGCGTCGGCGCGAGCGGCCGCCTCGACCGCAGCTCCTTGGCGAGCAGCTTCTGCCGGTAGTCGCGCGGCATGTCGGCGTACCGCCAGGACTCCTCGCCGAGGCGGTCGAAGAGCTGGCCGAGGGCGTGGTGGTGGGCGTCGGCGTGCTCGCGGACGTCCATGGTGGCGAGCTGGAGGCCGAAGGCCGACAGGGTGCGGATGGTGCGGTCCATCCGGCCGTCGGCGAAGAGGCCGCCGCGGTGCTCGCGCAGCGAGGTCTGGATCAGGGTGAGGTCGCGGACGAGTTCGGCGGTGCCGAGGTAGTCGCGGCCCTCCTGGTGGGGGGTGCCGGCGGCGAGGCGCTCGCGGGTGTTGACGAGCTTCTGCCGGATGCAGGTGGCCTTGAGCCGGTACGGCTCCTCGGCGTTGAGCCGCTTGTAGCGGGGGCTGATCTCCGGGAGGACGTCCAGGTCGCCCTTGAGGGAGTCCAGGAGTTCCTGGGTGGCCCCGGTGTAGCGGATGGAGTTGGAGAGGAGCCCGCGGAGGTAGTCGACGAGTTCGAGGGCGTCGGTGATGCCGTGCTCGTGCTGGAGGATCAGGATGTCCCTGGTCACCTGCGGGGTGACGTTGGGGTTGCCGTCGCGGTCGCCGCCGATCCAGGTGCCGAAGGTGAGCGGGCGGGTGCCGGAGGGCAGCTCGAAGCCGACCCGCTCCAGCTCGGCGGCCAGGTCCTCCAGGACGTCGCCGACGGCGTTGCCGTGCAGCTCGTCGAGGTAGTAGATGGCGTTGCGGGCCTCGTCGGCGGGCTCGGGGCGGACGACCCGGAGTTCGTCGGTCTGCCAGATGAGGTCGATGTTCTCGGCGAGCCGCAGGTCGTGGCGGCGCCGGTCGGCCTCGATGACCGGGGTCTCCAGGAGGGCGGCGATCCGGCGGAGCTTGTTGAGGACGGAGCGGCGGGCGGCTTCGGTGGGGTGCGCGGTGAAGACGGGCCGGACGCTGAGGTTCTTGACCGTCTCGCGGACGTGCTCGGGGTCGCCGTCCTTGAGCATGTCGGCGGTGCGGGCGAGGAGGCTGCCCTCGGCGGCGCGCTTCTCGCGCATCTCGCGGCCGCGGTGGACCTGCTCGGTGACGTTCGCGAGGTGGAAGTAGGTGGAGAAGGCGCGCACCAGCTTCGCGGCCGTCTCGAGTTCGACGCCTCGGAGCAGCTCGGCGGCGGCCTCGCCGTCCTCGCGGGTGAGGCTGCGGACCCGCTCGACGAGGTCGAGGAGCTCGTGGCCCTCCTGCCGGACGAGGGTCTCGCCGAGGAGATCGCCCAGTCGGCGGATGTCGACGCGCAGCTCGGTGCTGGCGGTGGGGGACTGGTCGGCACTGCTCACAGGTGCGGCTCCTTGCAGTGTTTGAGCACGTCTGGAGGGTTGCGGACCGCGCTGTCCGACGCACCCAGGATAGGTGTCCATCTTCTGGACAGCGGGCAGGGTCGTCTTGTGGCCTCTTGCCGCGCGCCCCGGCGCTGCCATACTTACGACGCCGTAGGTTACGGAGGCGTAGCCTCGGTCATGTATCGCGGTACTTTCTCCTATTTTCCCCCACCCTCACCCTCACCCCCAGGGGACACCCATGACCACTAGCCCAGAGGTGACCTCGTCCTCCGAGTCGCCCGAGTCGCCCGGTTCGTCCGCGTCGCCCGACGGCGTCACGGCCCTGCCCTCCGCCACGCTCGGCGGGGACAGCAAGGGTTCGGTGGAACAGGTCGCGCTGCTCCTCTTCATCGTGGTGCCGTTCGTGGCGCTGCTCGCCGCGGTGCCGCTGGCCTGGGGCTGGGGGGTGAGCTGGCTGGATATCGGGCTGATGGTGGCGATGTACTACATCGGCTGCCACGGGATCACGATCGGTTTCCACCGCTACTTCACGCACGGTGCGTTCAAGGCGAAGCGGCCGCTGCGGATCGCGCTGGCGATCATGGGGTCGCTCGCCGTGGAGGGGCCGCTCGTGCGCTGGGTGGCGGACCACCGCAAGCACCACAAGTTCTCGGACGCGGAGGGCGACCCGCATTCGCCGTGGCGCTTCGGGGAGACGCTCCCGGCGCTGATGAAGGGCCTGTGGTGGGCGCACATCGGCTGGATGTTCGACGAGGAGAGGACGCCGCAGCAGAAGTACGCCCCGGATCTGATCAAGGACCCGGCGCTCGTGGCGATCTCGCGCCATTTCCTCTCGTTCACGATCGTGTCCCTGGCGATCCCGCCGCTGGTGGGCGGTCTGGTGACGATGTCGTGGTGGGGCGCGTTCACCGCGTTCTTCTGGGGCTCGCTCGTGCGCGTGGCGCTGCTGCACCACGTGACCTGGTCGATCAACTCGATCTGCCACGCGGTGGGCAAGCGCCCCTTCAAGTCGCGTGACCGTTCGGGCAACGTGTGGTGGCTGGCGGTGCTTTCGTGCGGCGAGTCCTGGCACAACCTGCACCACGCGGACCCGACGTCGGCGCGGCACGGGGTGCTGCGCGGCCAGGTCGACTCCAGCGCGCGCCTGATCCGCTGGTTCGAGCAGGCGGGCTGGGCGTACGACGTGCGCTGGCCGGCGAAGGAGCGCATCGAAGCCCGCCGCCAGAGCGCGTCCGCAGACGCGGCATGATGGAAGACGTGGCGATCGACGGCAGGACCAGCGGCACCGGCAGCGGCGAGCAGAAGCCCCGGCGCGGTCGCCGGGTGCGGATGACGGGCGCGGAGCGGCGGGAGCAGCTGCTCGACATCGGCCGCACGCTCTTCGCCGAGAAGGGCTTCGAGGGCACGTCGGTCGAGGAGATCGCGGCGAAGGCCGGGGTCTCCAAGCCGGTGGTGTACGAGCACTTCGGCGGCAAGGAGGGGCTGTACGCGGTCGTGGTCGACCGGGAGATGCGGCAGCTCCTCGAAGGGGTGACGGGCGCGCTGACGGCCGGGCATCCGCGGGAGCTCCTGGAGCAGGCGGCGTTCGCGCTGCTCGACTACATCGAGAACTACACGGACGGCTTCCGGATCCTCGTACGGGATTCTCCGGTGGCGCAGTCGACGGGTACGTTCGCGTCGCTGATCAGTGACATCGCCACGCAGGTGGAGGACATCCTGGGCCTGGAGTTCAAGGCCCGCGGCTTCGACCCGAAGTTGGCGCCGCTGTACGCGCAGGCCCTGGTGGGCAGTGTGGCGCTGACGGGCCAGTGGTGGCTGGACGTCCGCAAGCCGAAGAAGGCGGAGGTCGCGGCGCATCTGGTGAACCTGGCGTGGCACGGGCTCGACGGGCTGGAGCCGAAGCCGCGGTTGATAGGGCACCGCAAGAGCTGACGGAGTGCGGAAACCCGTTCGACTTCCCGTAGACGCCCAGGAGTACACTCCTCCCCACATCCGGGGGGGTCGCCCTCCGCACGTGCCCATGGCCGTGCGGAGGCGTCGCTGACCCCCGTTCCGGTCCTGGTTCTGACGTTCCCCAGGGGGGGATCTTTTGCGTTCCGCATTCTTCGGGCGTGCCGGTCGTGTCACCACCTGCACCGCGCTCGCCCTGTCCGCCGGCATGGTCATGGCGTCACCCGCCACGGCCGACCCGGCACCCCGGCCCGTCGTGGAGCAGCCGCAGCGGGGCGTGACGTCGCCCTCGACGCTGGACCTCTCGCCGGTGGCCGGCCGGGCCGGCATGGCCCGCACCGCGCAGGTGGCGGCCGCGTCGGCGCCGCGTTTCGACGTGGACGGCGACGGCAAGTCCGATCTGATCCACCGCAAGTGGAACGGCCGGACGTACGTCGCGACGACGACGTCGTCGGAGCCCGTCGAGTACCAGACCCTGGGCGCGCCCCTCGACCTCGACCTGGTCCCGCTCGGTGACCAGAACGGCTCGGGTCTGCCGGAGGTGCTCTCGGTCTCCGCGAACGGCCAGCTCCGGCTGTACTCGGACGCGTCCACGACGGCGGGCGGGTTCGTCTGGTCGGGCGGCGGCTGGTACATCTACAACAAGGTGTTCTCGCCGGGTGACGTCGACGGCGACGGTCACGCGGACGTGATGGCCCGGGAGCACGACGGCGACCTGTACTTCTACCGGTGGACGGGCTCGGCCTCCGCGCCGCTGGCCGCCCGGGTGCAGGTGGGCTCGGCCTGGGGCGGGTACGACCAGATCGTCGGCCTCGGCGACAACGACGGCGACGGGAAGGGCGACGTGCTGGCCCGCACCCCGGCCGGCCAGGTGTACTTCCACGGCAGCACCGGCGACAAGGCGTCGCCGTTCAAGGTCCGCAAGCCGATCGCCACCGGCTGGCAGCTCTACAACCAGATGATCGCCGCCGACGACGTCAACGGCGACGGCAACGCGGACCTGCTCGGCCGCGACCAGAGCGGCGCCCTCTGGGCCTACAGCGGCCGGGGGAACGGTACGTTCACGGCGCGGACGAAGCTCAGCGGCTCCTGGATCGACGTGGACCAGTTCGGCGGGGCGGGCAACATCCCCGCAGCGGGGAAGAGCGCGTTCCTCGCCCGCGACAAGGCCGGGACGCTGTTCTGGTACGGCGGTCTGAACAACGGCCAGGTGACCCCGCGCGAGCAGCAGGGCTCCACCGGCGGCTGGGCCGGCGCGAATATCACGTTCGTCTCCGCGCTGGACGGCGGCCCGTACGCGGACCTCCTGGAGACCTACCAGGGTCACCTGTACAACGGCGACAGGGACTTCGGTCCCGGCTGGCAGGCGTACAACCTGCTCGTCGGCCCCGGCGACCTGAACGGTGACGGCAAGGCCGACCTGGTGGCGCGCGACGCGTCGGGCGTCCTGTGGCTGTACCGGGGCTACGGCACGGGCAGCGGCGTGGCGCCGCGGATCCGGATCGGTAGCGGCTGGAACGCGTACAACCGGATCCTGGGCGCGGGCGACTACACGGGTGACGGCCGTACGGACCTGCTGGCCCGTGACGCCCGCGGCGTCCTGTGGCTGTACCCGGGCACCGGCTCCCAGCAGGCCCCCTTCGCGCGGAGGAAGGACATCGGCACCGGCTGGAACACGTACAACAAGCTGGCGGCGCCGGGCGACCTCAACGGCGACGGCAAGGCCGACCTGCTCGCGGTGAACGCGGCGGGCGAGCTGTTCCGCTACCTGGGCACGGGCACCGGCTCGGCCATCGCGCCCCGCGTGGGGATCGGCTCCGGCTACCAGGCCTACACGCAGCTGTTCTAGAGGTTCCTCGGGCGCCCCGCACCGGTGTTCCGGTGCGGGGCGCCCGTGCGTTCACGGGCGTTTGCGGGCGAGGGCGAAGACGCGGCGGAAGGGGAAGACCGTGCCGTGGGGGCCTGGTGGGTAGGCCTCGCGGAGGAGGGTGCGGTACGCGCCGAGGAAGGCGTCGACCGCCTCCTGGTCGTCGCCCAGGGCGGTCAGGACGGGCCGCAGGGCCGTGCCCTTGACCCAGTCGAGGACGGGGTCCTCGCCCTGGAGCAGCTGGCAGTACACGGTCTCCCAGACCTCCGTCTCGCAGCCGAGGCCGGTGAGGCGGGTGAGGTAGTCGGCGGCGTCGAGGATGTGGACGAAGCGGCGGCCCTGGTCGCCGACCCGGCCGCGCCACTCGGGGGTCTCGCAGAGTTCGCCGAGCAGGGCGTGGCTGGGCGCGGTGAAGTTGCCGGGGACCTGGAAGGCGAGGGTGCCGCCCGGGCGGAGGCCGTCGATCCACGCGGCGAAGGACTCGGGGTGGTTGGGCACCCACTGGAGGGCCGCGTTGGAGATGATCAGGTCGTAGGGCTCGGTGGGGGTCCAGTGGGCGGCGTCGGCGGGCCGGAAGTCGAGCCAGCCGCCGCCCCTCGTGGTGCCGGACCAGTCCTTCTCGGCCCGCTCCAGCATCTCGGGCGAGAGGTCGAAGCCGGTGATGTGGGCGTCGGGCCAGCGGTCGGCGAGGAGGGCCGTCACATTGCCGGGGCCGCAGCCGAGGTCGGCGATCCGGGCGGGCCGGTCGTGGGCGGGCAGGTCCGGTATTCGGGCGAGCAGGTCGAGGAAGGGACGGGTGCGGTGGCCGGCGTGGCGGAGGTACTGCTGCGGGTCCCACGTGGGTGCGGCGGATGACACGGAATGCATGTTCGAAGCCCCCTTGCTGGACGGAAAGGCCGAAGCGGAACGGAAGTTCCGGCCGGTCCCTTCCCCATAGTCCAGCGGACTATTTCTCGACGTCAAGAAACTTGACATCGATAAACTCGAACACAAGAGACTTTATGTCAACAGACCCTCTACACTGATCGTCATGGAGGACGAGGTCGACCGACTGGTCGCAGCATGGCGCCGCGAGCGCCCCGACCTCGACGTGGAACCACTCGAGGTGCTCAGCCGCGTCTCCCGCCTCGCCCGGCACCTCGACCGCGCCCGCCGGCTCGCCTTCTCCGAGCACCAGCTGGAGCCGTGGGAGTTCGACGTCCTCACCTCACTGCGCCGGGCCGGCGCGCCCTACCAGCTCTCCCCCGGCCAACTCCTGACGCAGACCCTGGTGACCTCGGG
Organism: Streptomyces sp. NPDC002773; assembly: GCF_040295605.1. Taxonomy (NCBI): domain Bacteria; kingdom Bacillati; phylum Actinomycetota; class Actinomycetes; order Kitasatosporales; family Streptomycetaceae; genus Streptomyces; species Streptomyces sp. NPDC002773. The sequence continues at coordinate 52,287 of NZ_JBEOVO010000027.1, read as the reverse complement.
CACCATGACCAACCGCATCGACCGGCTCACCAAGAAGGGCCTCGTCGAGCGGCTCCCCGACCCCAGCGACCGGCGCGGCGTCCTCGTCCGGCTCACCCCGGAAGGCCGCGACCGCGCCGACGAGGCCCTCGCCGGGCTCCTCGCCCAGGAGCGCGCCATCCTGGCCCAGCTCTCCCGCGCCCAGCGCGGCGAACTGGCCGCGCTGCTACGCCGGCTGACCGGGCCGTTCGACAACATCCCGGGCTAGCGGGGCCCCGTCCGGCTGCGCCGGGATCTCCGCCAGCCGCGCCGGGGCCTCACCCAGCTGCGCCGGGCCCACGCCCGCCCGGCGGGCCAGCGCCACCGCCGCCAGGGTCGAGTGGACGCCCAGCTTCCCCAGCACGTTCTGCATGTGCGTACGGACGGTGTGCGGCGACAGGAAGAGCCGCTCGGCGACCGCCTTGCGGCCGAGGCCCGCGACCATGCAGCGCAGCACCTCCCGCTCGCGCGGGGTCAGCGACTCCACCAGCCGCTCGCTGTCCGTCCGGTGCTTGCGGGCCGCCGTCAGCTCCCGCAGGACGCCGGTGAGCAGCGCGGGAGGCAGATGGGTCTCGTCCCGCAGCACGCCCCGGACCACCGCGAGGAGCCGCTGGAGCGAGCAGTCCTTCGCGACCCAGCCGGAAGCGCCCGCCTGGAGGGCGAGCGCGGCCCGCCGCGGGTCGTCCTTCTCCGCGAGTACGACGGTACGGACGGCGGGCTGGACCTGGCGCACCCCGGCGACCAGGGAGATCCCGTCGACGGCGCCCTCGGCGTCGTCCGGCACCACCCGGGCCACGGCGGCTCCCGGGGGCCCCGCGCCCAGCTCGGCGTCGACGAGCAGCACGTCGAACCTGCGCCCCTCCGCCGCGCCCCGCTCCAGGCAGCGCAGGGCGGCCGGGCCGCTTCCCGCGGCGGCGACGTCCACGTCGGGCTCCGCCGCGAGCGCGGCGGCCAGCGATTCGGCGAAGACGCGGTGGTCGTCCACCACCAGGACACGGATACGTGCCACGGACACCCCCAAGGGTCGAGGAACGGACCGACGCGGGCACGGCGCCGGGGGCGGGTCGTCGCTCGCGCGGCCGCCGCCGTGCGTGGACAGTTACCCCGCTTCCCCCGCGCCGTACCCGACCGGGTATCGCCCCCTGAACAGCACCGGCCCCCACCGGCGCTGCCCCTCAGAGTAGGGGCGGGGCGGCGCGGTGGGGGCCGTTTCGCGGAACTGTCCGAAGTCGTGCGGACCTGGTGGGTGATCAGAGCCGGCGTGCGCCCTCCGCGGGCACGGCGGGGAAGATGCCGGGGGCCGCGTATCCGGCCGCGGCGAAGGCCTTCACGACGGCGGCGGCGACCGCCTCGGCCCGGTCGGTGTCGACGAGGACGAGGGCCGAACCGCCGAAGCCGCCGCCGGTCATGCGGGCACCGAGCGCCCCGGCGGCGTTCGCCGCCTCGACGACGAGGTCCAGTTCGGGGCAGGAGACGCGCAGGTCGTCCCGGAGCGAGGCGTGCCCCTCGGTGAGGACGGGGCCGACGGCCCGGGTGTCCCCGGCTTCGAGGAGCGCGATGGTCCGCTCCACGCGCGCGTTGTCGGTGACGACGTGCCGGACGTACCGCAGAATCGTCTCGTCGCTCAACCGTGCGAGGGCTTCGGGGAGTTGCACGGCGCTCACCTCGCGCAGGACCTTCACGCCGAGCGCCCGCGCACCCGCTTCACAACCGGCGCGCCGCTCGGCGTACGCGCCGTCCCCGAGCGCGTGCTTCACGCGGGTGTCGACGACGAGCAGCCGCAGCCCCTCGCGGGCCAGGTCGAAGGGGACCTGGCGGTACGAGAGGTCCCGGGTGTCCAGATGGAGGGCATGGCCCTCCTCGGCGCAGGCGGAGGCCATCTGGTCCATGACCCCGCAGGGGACGCCGACGAAGGCGTTCTCGGCGCGCTGGGCGAGCCGGGCGAGCTCGGGCCGGGAGAGCCCGAGGCCGAACAGGTCGTTCAGGGCGAGCGCCGTGACGACCTCCAGGGCGGCGGACGAGGAGAGCCCGGCGCCGGTCGGCACGGTCGAGGTGAGGTGGACGTCCGCGCCCGTCACCGGGTGCCCGGCCTCCCGCAGGGCCCAGACGATCCCGGCGGGGTAGGCCGCCCAGCCGCCGCCGGAGAGCGGTTCGAGGGCGTCGACCGCCAGCTGCACGATGCCGCCGTCGATGTCGGCGGAGTGCAGGCGGAGCACGCCGTCGTCGCGGCGGGAGACGGCGGCGACGGTGGTGTGCGGCAGCGCGAGCGGCAGCACGAAGCCGTCGTTGAAGTCGGTGTACTCCCCGATGAGGTTGACCCGCCCGGGGGCGGCCCAGACACCGTCGGGGGCGGCGCCGTACAGCGCCTCGAAGTCGTCGGCGACACTCACGAGCGCGCTCCTTCCCGCTGCGGCGCGGACTGCTGCTGCGTGGCCTGCTGCTGCTGCGCGAACGCCCACGCGTCGGCGACGACGGCCGCCAGGTCGGGCCGGGACGGCGTCCAGCCGAGCCGCTCGCGGGCGGCGTCGGCGGAGGCGACGAGGACCGCGGGGTCGCCGGCGCGGCGCGGGGCGGTGATCTCCGGGATGGGGTGCCCGGTGACCTCGCGCACGGTCTCGACGACCTCGCGTACGGAGAAGCCGTTGCCGTTGCCCAGGTTGCAGATCAGGTGCTCGCCGGCCGGCACGGCACCGGCGGTCATCGCGTCGAGCGCCAGGACGTGGGCCTCGGCGAGGTCGGCGACGTGGATGTAGTCGCGGACGCAGGTGCCGTCCGGGGTCGGGTAGTCCTCGCCGTACACGGAGATCGCCTCGCGGCGGCCCAGGGCGACCTGGAGGACGAGCGGGATCAGGTGCGACTCGGGCTCGTGCCGCTCGCCGAGCGAGCCGTACGCCCCGGCCACGTTGAAGTAGCGCAGCGAGACGGCGGCCAGGCCGTGGGCGACGCACTCGGCGCCGATCATGTGGTCGACGGCCAGCTTGCTCGCCCCGTAGGGGCTGGTGGGGGCGGTCACCGCGGATTCGGTGATCGGCACGGTCTCCGGCTCGCCGTAGGTCGCGGCGGTGGAGGAGAAGACCAGCTTGCGGACGCCGGCGGCGCGTGCCGCGGCGAGCAGGGCCAGGGTGCCGCCGACGTTGTTCTCCCAGTACTTCTCGGGCTTGGCGACGGACTCGCCGACCTGGGAGAAGGCGGCGAAGTGCAGGACGCCGTCGTAGGAGCCGTCCAGCCACTTCGCCGCGTCCTGGATGCGGCCCTCGATGAACTCGGCGCCCTCGGGGACGGCCTCGGCGAAGCCGGTGGAGAGGTCGTCGAGGACGGTGACGCGGTGGCCGCGCTCCAGGAGGTGGGCGGCGACGACGCTGCCCACGTATCCGGCCCCGCCGGTCACGAGGTACTTCTTCACGGCCTCGGTCACTTGGTCGCCACCTCTCGGAGTCGTCGGGCCGCGTCCTCCGGCGGCACGTCGTTGCTGAACGCGCTCATGCCGGACTCGGTGCCCGCCAGGTACTTCAGCCTGCCGGACGTCCGCCGGACGGTGAAGAGTTCCAGGTGCAGCCCGAACTCCTCGCGGTCCTCGCTCGTGAACGGCGCCTGGTGCCAGGCGGAGATGTACGGCGTGGGGGGCTCGTCCGGACCGAAGATCCGGTCGAACCGCCTCAAGAGTTCCAGATAGACCTGTGGGAACTCTGTGCGGGCCGCCTCGTCGAGCACCCGCAGGTCGGGCACCCGGCGGACCGGGTAGAGGTGGACCTCGTACGGCCAGTGGGCGGCGTACGGCACGAAGGCGATCCAGTGCTCGGTCTCCAGGACGACGCGCACGGCGTCGGCGCGTTCCCGTGCGACGACGTCGTCGAAGAGGTTGCCGCCGGTGCGGGCCCGGTGCTCGGCGGCCCGGCGCTGCATGAGGGCGGTCCGGGGCGTGGCGAACGGGTAGGCGTAGATCTGCCCGTGGGGGTGGGCGAGGGTGACACCGATCTCGGCGCCGCGGTTCTCGAAGCAGTACACCTGTTCGACGCCGGGCCGCTCCGCGAGCTCGGTGGTCCGGTCGGTCCACGCGGCGAGCACGAGCGCGGCCCGCTCGGGCGTGAGGTCGGCGAAGGAGGCCTCGTGGTCGGAGGTGAAGCAGACGACCTCGCACCGGCCGGACTCCCCGGCGAGCGTGGGGAAGCGGTTCTCGAAGACGGCGACCTCGTACGCCGGGGCCGGGATCTCGCTCTGCCGCCCATCGATGGAGGGGCAGAGGGGGCACTCGCCGGCGGGCGGGTGGTACGTACGCCCCTGGCGGTGCGAGGCGACGGCGACGGAGTCCCCGAGGAGCTCGTCGTACCGCAGCTCGGTGGCGGAGGAGACGGGGTCGAGCGGCCTGCGGTCGACGTCGGCGCGGACGGCGTCGTCGCGCTCGTCGTAGTAGATCAGCTCGCGCCCGTCGGCGAGTTTGGTGACGGTCTTCTTCACGGCGGTGCCCTCCGGGCAGCATCAAACAGAACCACGCACAAGGAATCATATTCCAACAACACCGTCAACGGCTGAGCCCCGGTCCGCCCGCAGGGGCGCGGACCGGCCTTCACGGCACCGTGACTCAGGAGGGGTCCCGCGGCCGCGGCACCGCGCGGTCCAGCAGCCCCGTACGGGCCGCGAGGGCCGCCGCCTCAAGGCGCGACCCGACCCCCAGCTTCATCAGGACCCGCTGCACATGCGTCCGCGCCGTGCTCGACGCGATCCCCATCCCCGCCGCGATCAGCCGGGTGTCCTCCCCCTCCGCGACCCGGACGAGGACCTCCACCTCCCGCTGGGTGAGCAGCCGGAGCAGCCGCTGCCCCTCGTCGTCCGGCTGCGCCGTGGGATGCAGCAGCTCCGCGAAGGCCGCGCGCAGCAGCTGCGGCGCCACCGCCGACTCCCCCGCCCGCGCCTTCACGAGCGCCCGCTCGACGCCCTCGATGCGCTCGTCATGCCGTACGTACCCCGAGGCCCCGGCCGCGAACGCCGCCGCGATCCCGCGCGGCGACGGCACGGGGCCGAGCACCACCACCGCCACCTGCGGCCGCTCCCGCTTGATCCGTACGACCACGTCGAAGGCCCCCGGCTCGGCCGGCGCGGCCGTGCCCAGGAGGCAGACCTCCGGCGCCCGGCTCACCACGAGCTCCGCCGCCCCCGCCACCGGCGCGGCCGCCGCGAGCACCCGGTGCCCGCGCAGCTTCAGCGCCGAGGCCAGCGCCTCCGCGAGCAGGCGGTGCTCGTCCACCACCACGAGGCGTACGCCCATCCCGGTCATCCCCCATCCTCCGCGCCCGCCGTCCCCCGGCACGCCTGACCCGGCAAGGTACACGCTCCCCGACCCGGTATCGCCCGAACCCATGCGGGGCCGCCGCCCCCGGCCCCGAATTCCCTCTTCACGGTGACGAACTGTCCCTCCATCACCCCGGGAAAAGAAGAGGGCCCCTCCGGTGGTCACCGGAGGGGCCCCTTCGCGTGCCGGCCGTCAGCGCGCGACGGCGAAGGCCACGATCAGGTACTTCTTGTAGTTGGACGTCGAGTCTTCCTTGCTGACCATCGTCCCCGAGAGGAAGAACCGACCGTCGGCGTAGGCGAGTTCGGAGCCGTTCAGGCTGAAGCTGGTCTCGGCGTCCCGGATCGTCCGGTCCCCGGGGTTCTCCAGGAGCAGCGTCTCCTTCATCGTGCCGCCGTTGATCGACACGATCCGGCCGCCCTTGTTGTACGGCGGGGCCTTGTACGCGATGAGATCGCCGCCGTCCATGCGCAGCGGGACGAGCGTGTACTTGTCGCCCGCGTCCGCCTTCTCCGGTACCGTCCGCCCGGTGGCGAGGTCGAAGGCGATGATCTCGTTCGTCTCGTCGCCGTACTCGCCGCTCGCGCCCTCGTGCTCCTCGGTCGGCACGTAGAGCCGGCCGTTGCCGACGAGCGCCTGCGAGCAGGACTCGACCCTGGTCGAGCGGCAGCGGGCCGCGTACTGGTCGGCGTCCGCCGTGATCTTCGCCTTCAGCTTCCCGGTCTTCTCGTCGATCGAGAAGAAGTCCGAGATGCCGCTGCCGTCACCGGCGCTGTCGCCGACGTCGGCCGCGACGACCAGCGGCTTGGTGGAGACCACCGACGCGTACTGGACACCGGTCGGCATCTTGAACTGGGAGAGCGGGGCGCCCGTCATCGGGTCGAGGTTCTGGATCATGACGTACTGGCTGTTGTACGAACCGCACTTGCGGACCGCGACGAGTCCCTCGCCGCCGCCGTAGCCCAGGTCGTAGCAGCTCTGCTTGTCGGCCTGCGGCTTCCAGCGCGGGTTGCCGTTGGCGATGTCGAAGGCCGCGCCTCCGTCGGTGCCGCCGGCCGCGACGGTCTTCCCGCTGAGCGTGACCTCGCTGAACCGGGCCTTCTGGTCGCCGGCGCTGCCGCCGGTGACCGAGGTGGACCAGAGCAGCTTGCCGGTGTTCAGGTCGACCATGCCGACCTCGGTGCAGGTCTGGTAGTAGCGCGGCGCGACCCGCTTCTTGGCCTCGAAGAGGATCGGCACCTTGTGGTCGGCGGTCTGGTGGCGCGAGGCGCCGCAGACCTGGCCGGTCAGCGGCAGGGTCCACAGGACCGAGCCCTTGTCCAGGTCGTAGGCGACGATCGAGGTGACCCCGGTCTTCACGTACGCCTTGTCGGTGATCCAGGAGCCCGAGACGTCGGTGAGGTCCGGGACCTTCGGCTGGCCGACCGAGAAGGCCATCTTCGCCTGCGTGCTCGCGGGCGGCTTCTCCTTGCCGCCGCCGCCGAGACCGTTCGAGCCGCCGGTCCCGCCGGTGCCGCCCGTGTCTCCGGCGCCGCCGGTGCCCTGCGAGGTGCCGGCCGTGCCCTTGGCCTCCTCGCCCGGGCCGCCGCCGCTGCCGGAGTTGGCGTACCAGATGCCGGCGCCGACGATCAGGACGACGGCGACGGCCGCCGCGATGATGATCTGGAGCTGCGCCGACAGCTTCTTGCCGCCGCCGGACGCGGGGGCCGGGACGGGCTGCTGGTAGCCGTCGTAGGACGGCTGGGGCTGGGTCGGATAACCGTACGGGGGCTGGGTCGGCTGCTGGTAGCCGCCGTAGGGCTGCTGCGGCTGCTGCTGCGGCGCGGTGGGGTAGCCGTACGGCTGCTGCTGCGGAGGCGCCGGCGGCTGCTGCGGATAGCCGTACCCCTGGCCCTGGTCGGGCTGCTGGGGGTACCCGTAGCTCTGGTCGGGCTGCTGCTGCGGGTAGCCGTAGCTCTGGTCCGGCTGCGGCGGCGGCTGCTGCGGGTAGCCGTAGCCCGGCTCCGGCTGCTGGTGCGGCGGGGGCGTCGGTGCGCCGAAGCCGCCCTGGGGGTCCGGGGGTTGGTTCGGCGGGGGCGGAGGTGGCTGCGTCATCGGTCCGAATACCTCACTTGCTGAACGCCATCATCGTCTTGACCTGCTTCTCTTCCTTGTCGTTCGACGCGGAGACGCGCCCGCTCGTCACGACGAAGGTGCCGCTGCCGTAGGCGAACCCCGGGTCGTAGAAGCTGCTCTCGACCTGGGCCGACGACGCCGGGTGCTGGAGCAGGATCTTCGGCGCGCCGCCGGTCGGGGCGATGGTCGCGACGGCGCCGCCCTTGTCGTACGCCGGGTCGACGTAGACCAGGACCTGACCGCCTTCCATGCGCAGCGGGATCATCGACTGCTCACCCGGCGCCTTGGAGCGCCACTTTGCCTTGCCCGTCTTCAGGTCGAAGGCGACGACCTCGTTGGGCTTGCCGTACGAGGTCTCGGTGGACATGTAGAAGGTGTTGGCGTCGGCGGCGACTCCGGTGCAGCCCTGGAGGTTCTTGCCGAAGACGACGAAGCTGCCGCCGCAGGACGGGGCGAACTTGTCCTTGCCGCCCTGGATCTGCGAGCGCAGCTTGCCCTTGGCGTCGAGCGCGAAGATGGTCCACTTCTTCTGCTCGCGCTGGGTGGCGGAGACGACGAGCGGGTCGACCGAGTAGACCTTGTCGACCTCCCAGTCCGCCTCCAGCTGGAAGGTGAACCGGGGCTTGCCGGTGGCCGGGTCGACCTCGCCGACGGCCTGGACCTTCTTGGTGGTGCTGCCCGAGGGGCAGTCCATGGCGGCGATCAGCTTGCTGCCGCCCGCGTACGCGAAGGGCTTGCAGCCCGTGGTGGCGCCCTTGAACAGCTGCTTGCCGTCGGTGAGGGAGAAGCCGTAGGCGGTGCTGGAACCGGCCGCGGTGACCGTGTTGCCGCTGATCGCCAGGGTGTTGTCGGAGAAGGCGAACAGGCCGGTGGCCTTGGGGACCGACTTCTTCCAGCCCTTCTTGCCGGTCTTGAGGTCGATCTGCTGGAGCTCGGTGCACTTGGCGCCGTCCTTGGCGCTGTCCCCGTACGCGAAGACCATGGTGCCGTTGGCGGCGGGCGCCGGCGGCGCCGCGCACAGCTCGAACGGCACGTCGATGTGCCACTTGGCGGAGCCGTCGCTCAGGCTGTAGCCGTCGATGCTCTTGTACATGGCCTTGACGACGGTGTCGCCGATGATCCACGGGCCGAGGACGTCGGCGCCGTTGCGGGGCAGGTCGACGTTGTTCTTGAGCAGGTAGTTGATCTTGGCCTCGCCGGCCTGGCGGCCCGCGTTGAGGTCCTCCTCGCCGTTCGAGCCGTCGCCGGAGCCGTCGCCCTTGTCCACCGACTCGGTGGGCGCGGGGGCTCCGGAGGAGGACGTCACGGGGGCGGTGGCGGTCGGAAGGGCGACCGGGTCCTTCTCGTCGTCACCGCCGACGACGGCCCAGGTGGTGACGGCGGCCACCAGGACGGCCGCGGCGGCCACGGCGGCGACGACACCGGTCCGGCCCTTGAGTCCGCCGCCGGAGGGCGGCGGGGTGGGGGCGCCCGGGTACCCCGGCTGGCTGGGGTAGCCGCCGTACGGGTTCTGCTGCTGGCCGTACGGTCCGGGCTGCTGCGGGTAGCCGGGGCCGCCCTGTTGGCCGTATCCGGGCTGCTGGCCCTGCTGCGGGTAGCCGTACGGCTGCTGCGGCGCGGGCTGCTGGCCGTACGGCCCGGGGGCCTGCTGCGGGTACCCGTAACCGGGCTGCGGCGGCTGGCCGTACGGTCCGGGCGCGGCGGGCGGCGGGGACTGGGGTGCCGGAGGCGCCTGGGGCGCCTGCGGCGGGACGGGCGGCACGGGCGGCATGCCCTGGGGCTGGCCCTGGTGCGAGGGGCCCTGGTTCGGGTCCTGGGGGGCTCCGAAGCCCCCCGGCGGCTGGTTGCTGGGCGGCTGGGTCATCAGCGGTTTCCCCCTTGACGTGAACGGGTTTTCTTTCTACCACTCACGCCGTGGCGCAAAAGCGACCGGTCCGTCCCTTGTACCCAAGGGAGGACCGGCCTGTGATGCCCTCGTTATGCGTCCTCGGCCAGTTCGAGCCAACGCATCTCCAGTTCCTCGCGCTCCCCCACGAGTTCACGCAGCTCCGCGTCGAGCTTCGCCACCTTCTCGAAGTCGGTGGCGTTGTCGGCGATCTGCGTGTGCAGCCTGGCCTCCTTCTGGGAGACCTTGTCGAGCTGACGCTCGACCTTCTGCAGCTCCTTCTTGGCGGCGCGTGAGTCGGCAGCCGAGACACCGGGCTTCGTCTGCGCGGGCGCGGCGGCCGGCGTCGGGACGGACGCCTCGATCATCTTCCGGCGCCGCTCCAGGTACTCGTCGATGCCGCGCGGCAGCATCCGCAGCGCCTTGTCGCCGAGCAGCGCGAGCGTCTTGTCGGTGGTGCGTTCGATGAAGAACCGGTCGTGGGAGATGACGACCATGGAGCCGGGCCAGCCGTCGAGGAGGTCCTCCAGCTGGGTGAGGGTCTCGATGTCGAGGTCGTTGGTGGGCTCGTCGAGGAAGAGGACGTTCGGCTCGTCCATCAGGAGGCGCAGCAGCTGGAGACGGCGGCGCTCACCGCCGGAGAGGTCGCCGACGGGCGTCCACTGCTTCTCCTTGGTGAAGCCGAACTGCTCGCAGAGCTGACCGGCCGTCATCTCGCGGCCCTTGCCGAGGTCGACCCGGTCGCGGATCTGCTGGACGGCCTCCAGGACCCGCAGGGAGGCGGGGAGTTCGGTGACGTCCTGGGAGAGGTAGGCGAGCCGGACGGTCTTGCCGACGGTGACGGAGCCGGCCGCGGGCTGGATCTCGCCCTGACTGACGGCGGCGTCCGCGAGTGCCCGCAGGAGTGACGTCTTGCCCGCGCCGTTGACGCCGACGAGACCGATGCGGTCGCCGGGGCCGAGCTGCCAGGTGAGGTGCTGGAGGAGCGTCTTGGGACCGGCGGTGACGGTCACGTCCTCCAGGTCGAAGACCGTCTTGCCGAGGCGGGCGTTGGCGAACTTCATCAGCTCGGAGGTGTCGCGCGGCGGCGGCACGTCGGCGATCAGCTCGTTGGCGGCCTCGATGCGGTAGCGCGGCTTGGACGTACGGGCGGGGGCACCGCGCCGCAGCCAGGCCAGCTCCTTGCGCATCAGGTTCTGCCGCTTGGTCTCCTCGGTGGCGGCGATGCGCTCGCGCTCGGCGCGCGCGAAGACGTAGTCCGAGTAGCCGCCCTCGTACTCGTGCACGTCACCGCGCTGCACGTCCCACATGCGGGTGCAGACCTGGTCGAGGAACCAGCGGTCGTGGGTGACGCAGACGAGCGCGGAGCGGCGGTTCTGGAGGTGCTGGGCGAGCCAGGAGATGCCCTCGACGTCGAGGTGGTTGGTGGGCTCGTCGAGGACGATCAGGTCCTGGTCGTCGATGAGGAGCTTGGCGAGCGCGATGCGCCGCCGCTCGCCGCCGGAGAGCGGACCGATGACGGTGTCGAGCCCCTGCTCGAAACCGGGCAGGTCGAGCCCGCCGAAGAGCCCGGTGAGCACGTCCCGGATCTTGGCGCTGCCGGCCCACTCGTGGTCGGCCATGACGCCGATGACCTCGTGCCGGATGGTGGCCTCCGGGTCGAGCGAGTCGTGCTGCGTGAGCACCCCGAGCCGCAGCCCGCCACTGTGGGTGACCCGGCCGGTGTCGGCCTCCTCCAGCTTGGCGAGCATCCGGATGAGGGTGGTCTTGCCGTCGCCGTTGCGGCCCACGACCCCGATCCGGTCCCCCTCGGAGACACCGAGCGAGACCCCGTCGAGGAGGGCACGGGTGCCGTAGACCTTGGTGACGGCCTCGACATTGACCAGGTTGACGGCCATTTCACTCCTGTACGGGGGGATCGTTCGACATCCCAGAGTAGACGGTGAGCCGCCGTGGTCACTCTCTGTGATGGTCTGTTTCCGCAGGGGCATGAGGCCCCTGGGGCGCCGGGTGTCAGGCGGGGAGGATCGCGGCGCCGGGGGCGGGGGACGTCGCCGTGCGGGCCGTTCGGCACGTGCCCGAGGCGACGAGGGCCCTGGCCACCGTCTCCGCCGTCTCCGCGTCCTTCACCAGGAACGCCGTCGTCGGGCCCGAGCCGGAGACGAGGGCGGCCAGCGCGCCCGCCTCGGTGCCCGCCGTCAGGGTCGCCCTGAGCGACGGGCGCAGGGAGAGCGCCGCCGCCTGGAGGTCGTTGGCGAGGACGCCCGCGAGCGCGGTCGTGTCGCCGGCGCGCAGGGCCTGGAGGAGGGCAGGGGACGCGGCCGGTTCCGGGACCTCGACGCCCTCGGTGAGACGGTCGAACTCGCCGTACACCGCCGGGGTCGAAAGCCCGCCGTCGGCGACGGCGAACACCCAGTGGAAGGTCCCGCCGACCGGCAGCCCGGTCAGCTTCTCCCCGCGCCCGGTGCCGAGCGCCGCCCCGCCGACCAGGCTGAAGGGCACGTCGGAGCCGAGCTCGGCGCAGATCTCCAGGAGGTCCTCGCGGGGGGTGTTCAGGCCCCACAGCGCGTCGCAGGCGAGCAGGGCGCCCGCGCCGTCCGCGCTGCCGCCCGCCATGCCGCCCGCGACCGGGATGTCCTTGACGATGTGCAGGTGCACGTCCGGGGAGATGCCGTGCCGGGCCGCGAGCAGCTCCGCGGCCCGCGCCGCCAGGTTCGTGCGGTCCAGCGGCACCTTGTCGGCGTCCGGACCCTCGCAGGTGACGGTCAGTTCGGCGGCGGGCGTGGCCGTGACCTCGTCGTACAGGGAGACGGCGAGGAAGACGTTGGCCAGGTCGTGGAAGCCGTCGGGGCGGGCCGCGCCCACCGCGAGCTGGACGTTGACCTTGGCGGGCACGCGGACGGTGACGGCACCCGGACGGGAGGCGCTCACGCCTTCGCCTCCGCGATCCGGGCGAACTCCTCCACCGTCAGCGCCTCGCCGCGCGCCTGCGGCGAGATCCCGGCCTTCACCAGGGCCTCCTCCGCCGCCGCGGGCGAACCCGCCCAGGTCGCGAGGGCCGCCCGCAGGGTCTTGCGGCGCTGCGCGAAGGCCGCGTCGACGACCGCGAAGACCTCCTGCCGGGTCGCGGTGGTCGCGAGCGGCTCGGTACGCCGGACCAGGGCGACGAGGCCCGAGTCGACGTTCGGCGCGGGCCAGAAGACGTTGCGGCCGATGGACCCGGCCCGCTTGACCTCCGCGTACCAGTTGGCCTTGACCGAGGGGACGCCGTACACCTTGTTCCCCGGCTTGGCGGCCAGCCGGTCGGCGACCTCCGCCTGGACCATGACGAGGGTCCGCTCGATGCTCGGGAACCGCTCCAGCATGTGGAGCAGGACCGGCACGGCCACGTTGTACGGCAGGTTCGCGACGAGCGCGGTCGGCGCCGGGCCCGGCAGCTCCTGGACCTGCATGGCGTCGGAGTGGACGAGCGCGAAACGGTCCGCACGCGCGGGCATGCGGGCGGCGATCGTCGCGGGCAGCGCGGCGGCGAGGACGTCGTCGATCTCGACGGCCGTCACCCGGTCCGCGGCCTCCAGGAGGGCCAGGGTGAGGGAGCCGAGTCCCGGCCCCACCTCCACGACCACGTCGTCGGGCCGCACCTCGGCCGTGCGGACGATCCGCCGGACGGTGTTGGCGTCGATGACGAAGTTCTGGCCCTTCTGCTTCGTGGGGCGCACGCCGAGGGCGGCGGCCAGCTCACGGATGTCGGCGGGGCCGAGGAGGGCGTCGGGGCTTTCGGGGCCGGTGGTGGTGCTCACCGGTACAGCCTACGGCTCACCCGTGGAGGCGTCGGCCGCAGTGGGGCCACGGACTCGCCCCCCGCTGCACGTACAGCTTCTTGGCCCGGAACGTCTGCTCGGCGGCGGGCGCGTCCTGGGCGACGCCGCTACCGCCGAGGGAGTGCCAGGTGCCGGGGTCGAACTGGTAGAGCCCGCCGTACGTCCCCGAGGGGTCGACCGCGCCCGGTCGGCCGCCGGACTCGCAGGCGGCGAGCGCGCCCCAGTCGAGGCCGTCGGCGCCGGCGACGGAGGTGGGCAGCTGCCGGGTGCCGACCCGCACCTTGCGGCTGACGGGTTCGCGGACGATCTCCTCGCCGGTGCGGCGGGGCTTCTGCTTCACCCCGTTGACGCTGCGGATGCTGTACGTGACACGGCGGACGCCGCTGACGCCCTGCCGTTCGACGACCTCGGTGCCGGCGAAGAGGTCGGGGTCGCGGACCCGCTCGACGGCGTACGGGATCGCCTCCTCCCGTACCTGCCGGGAGCCGGTGATCCGCAGCACGGACACGGTCTGGCCGTCGCGGGGGAAGGAGCCGGGGGCGACGGAGACGGCGTCCTGGCCGGAGAGGGTGATCCCGGCCTCGGCGAGGGCCTCGCGGACGGTGGCGGCGTTGGTACGGACGGTCCGCTCGCGCCCGTCGGCGAGGAAGGTGATCGTCCGCTCGGTACGGACGTCGAGGGTGAGGCCCTCGCGGGAGATGGAGGCGCCGCGGGAGACCGAGAGGTACGCGCCCTCGGCCCGGACCCCGAGCTGGCGCAGGGCGCCCTCGACGGTGCGGGCGGTCGTCCACACCTGGCGGCGGTGCCCGTCGAGGGTGAGGGCGACGGGGCGCCCGTACCGGACGACGACCTCGTCGCCGCTGACCAGGGCCTCGGCGGGGGCGGGCGCGACGATGTCGTGGGCGCCGACGGTGAGGCCCTCGTCGGCGAGGAGCTCGTCGACGTCGTCGGCGAAGGTGTGGAAGGTGCGGGGGACGCCGTCGACGGACAGCCTGATCGCCTTGTCGTCGGCGACGAAGGCGCTGGTGCCGCCGGCGAGGAAGGCGACGACGAGTGCCTGCGGGACGAGCCGCCGCAGACCCTCCCCGGCGGGCCCGGAGGCCTTGCGGCGGCGGGCGGCGCGGCGGGATCCGGCGCGGGGGCCTTGGGCGGGGGAGCCCTGGCCGGGGGAGCCCTGGCCCGGCACGGATCCCGCGCCGACGCCTGGGACGGCTCCTGCCACGGGTGGCGCCAGTGGTGCCGCCATCGTCGGCTGCTCGTGCACGGGCAGGGTCGCGCTCGCGCCCGCGCCGCGGCGTCCCGCTCGGTGACTGCCCTGGGAAGTGCTCACGAGGCCGGGACCCTAGCCTCGCGTTCGGTGACTCTCCCGAACGACCCGACTACGACACGTAATCGTTATGGTCCGTGTCCGGCGGGGATCGGGGATCAGTAGTCGAAGGCGCGGGCGGTGTTCACGGCGATGGCCTCGGCCATCTCGTTCTCCTCGATGCCCCGCACCTCCGCCATCGCCCGCAGGGTGACCGGGATCAGGTACGGGGCGTTCGGGCGGCCCCGGTAGGGCGCCGGGGTGAGGAAGGGCGCGTCCGTCTCGACGAGGACGAGCTCCAGGGGGGCGACGGCGAGCGCGTCCCGCAGGTGCTGGGCGTTCTTGAAGGTGACGTTGCCCGCGAAGGACATGTAGTAGCCCTTGGCGGCGCAGATCTCGGCCATGGCGGCGTCGCCGGAGTAGCAGTGGAAGACGGTCCGCTCGGGGGCGCCCTCCTCGTCGAGGACGCGCAGCACGTCGGCGTGGGCCTCGCGGTCGTGGATGACGAGCGCCTTGCCGTGGCGCTTGGCGATCTCGATGTGGGCGCGGAAGGAACGCTCCTGCGCGGCGATGCCCTCGGGGCCCGTACGGAAGAAGTCGAGCCCGGTCTCGCCGACACCGCGGACGTACGGGAGGGCGGCGAGGCGGTCGATCTCGCCGAGCGCGTCGTCGAGGGCCGCCTCGCCGCCGCCCGGGCGCGCGCCCTGCCGGGACCAGCCGTCGGGGTCGCCGAGGACGATCCGCGGGGCTTCGTTGGGGTGCAGGGCGACGGCCGCGTGGACGTGCTCGTGGGCGGCGGCGGTCTCGGCCGCCCACTGGGAGCCCTTCACGTCGCAGCCGACCTGCACGACCGTGGTCACCCCGACGGCGGCGGCCTTGACGAGGGCCTCCTCGACGGTCCCGGACTGCAGGTCGAGGTGGGTGTGCGAGTCCGCGACCTCGACGAGGAGGGGTTCGGGCAGCGGCGGCGGGGCGTCCTTGGCACTCATGCCCCCGATCGTACGAGGGCCACGAGCGCCTCTGCGCGGGGTCAGCGCCCGTGCGCGGGGTCGGTCACTCGCGGCGCCGGAAGGGATGCAGGAGGTCCGACAGGTGCCAGTGGTGCGGCACCGGGGGCCTCTCGGGGCCGTTCTCGGTCAGCTCCTGACCGATGGGGCCGGCCATCGAGACGGGCCTGGTCGCCCTCGCCCCCTGCTGGTGCTTCTCCGTCGCCGCGATCAGGTCGAGCACGGACGACACCTGCCCCGCGCGCATGATGCGGACGACGTGTCCGCCGCAGTTCATGCAGGTGGGGCTGGACAGCGGGGACGGGACCCGCTCTCCCTCGGCCTTGTAGACGACGAATTCATGGCCGGCGGCGTCGACGTGGTGCTCGATGTCGTACGCCTGCTCCCAGCCGTATCCGCAGCGCATGCAGGCGAAGGCGTACGCCTCATGGGCGACGGATATGCCGGTGCCGGTGATCTCGCTCATGCCAGCTCCTCTCCACTGATCAGTGGACGCCTTTTCGGGCCGGAGCGCATCAGCGCGGGTCGAACCATGGAAGGCTTTTGGCTCTTCCCTTGCCAAGCGCCCAAGGAAAGGTCCCGGCGCCGGGTTCGGCTTTGCCTCTCAGATTAGCTCTTTGCCGTTTCCTGGGCCTTTTCCAGCCGCGTTCTTTGCCGCGACGACGGCATCGAACACCTCGCGCTTGGGCAGCCCCGCGTCGGCGGCGACCGCGGCGATCGCCTCCTTGCGCCGCTCCCCCGCCTCCTCGCGCACCTGCACCCTGCGCACCAGCTCCTCGGCGTCGAGCTCGGCCGGGCCGGTCTCCGGGGCGCCCTCGACGACGACCGTGATCTCGCCGCGTACGCCCTCGGCCGCCCAGGCGGCGAGCTCGGCCAGCGGGCCTCGCTTGACCTCCTCGTACGTCTTGGTCAGCTCGCGGCAGACGGCGGCCCTGCGCTCGGCGCCGAAGACCTCCGCCATGGCGGCGAGCGTGTCGTCGAGCCGGTGCGGGGCCTCGAAGTAGACGAGGGTCCGGCGCTCGTCCGCCACCTCGCGCAGCTTCCCGAGCCGCTCCCCCGCCTTCCGGGGCAGGAAGCCCTCGAAGCAGAAGCGGTCCACGGGGAGCCCGGAGAGGGCGAGGGCGGTGAGCACGGCGGACGGGCCGGGGACGGCCGTGACCTTGATGTCCTGCTCGACGGCGGCGGCGACGAGCCGGTAGCCGGGGTCCGAGACGGACGGCATGCCCGCGTCGGTCACGAGGAGCACCCGGGCACCGCCGACCAGCGCCTCGACCAGCTCCGGCGTACGGGCGGACTCGTTGCCCTCGAAGTACGAGACGACCCGTCCCGAGGTGTGGATGCCGAGGGCCCGGGTCAGACCCCGCAGCCTCCGGGTGTCCTCGGCGGCCACGATGTCCGCGTTCTCCAGTTCGGTGGCGAGTCGGGGCGGAGCGTCCGCGATGTCACCGATGGGGGTCCCTGCGAGTACCAGCGTTCCTGTCACACGGGCCATCCTCCCAGCCCGGCCGGGCGACGCGCACAGGCGCGTTCCCTACGATGGCGCGGTGACCAGTACCGCACCCGAGGCCCTGGAGGGCCGGCACGCCGTGGCAGAGCCCCCTTCGTGGCAACAGCGGCTCCGGCGTTTCGGCTATGTGCCGCCCGCCGGAAACGCCGCACCCATCGGGCTGCGGGAGCGGCTCGTGCCCCCGTACACCCGCCCGTCCGAGCGTGTCCTGTCGCTCCTCGGCATCGGCGCCGGCCGCGGCGAGCGGCTGTGGCGGCTGATGGCCTGGGGCGGTCCGCTCCTGGTCACGGCGGTCGCAGGACTGCTCAGGTTCTGGAACCTCGGCAAGCCGAACGCGGTGATATTCGACGAGACGTACTACGCCAAGGACTCCTGGGCCGTCATCAACCAGGGGTACGAGGGGGCGTGGCCGAAGGACATCGACAAGACGGTCCTGCAGGACCCGGGGTCGATCCTCGTACCGACCGATCCGGGGTACGTCGTCCATCCCCCGATGGGCAAGTGGGTCATCGGCGTCGGCGAGAAGATCTTCGGCTTCGAGCCGTTCGGCTGGCGCTTCATGGTGGCGCTGCTCGGCACGCTGTCCGTCCTGATGCTGTGCCGGATCGGCCGGCGGCTCTTCCGGTCGACGTTCCTGGGCTGTCTGGCGGGTCTGCTGCTCGCCGTCGACGGGCTGCACTTCGTGATGAGCCGCACGGCGCTCCTCGACCAGGTCCTGATGTTCTTCGTGCTGGCCGCGTTCGGCTGCCTGGTCCTGGACCGCGACCGGAGCAGGAAGCGGCTCGCGGGGGCGCTCCCGGAGGACGAGGAGGGGGTGCTGCGACCGGACGGCGAGATCGCGGACGCGCTGCGCCTGGGGTGGCGGCCGTGGCGGATCGCGGCCGGTGTGATGCTGGGGCTCGCGGCGGGAACCAAGTGGAACGGCCTCTACGTCATGGCGGCCTTCGGCCTGATGACGGTCCTGTGGGACGTCGGCGGCCGGCGCACGGCGGGCGCGGTCCGCCCGTACCTCGCGGTGCTCAAGAGGGACCTCCTCCCGGCGTTCGTGTCGGTGGTGCCGGTGGCGATCGCCACGTACCTGGCGACGTGGACGGGCTGGCTCGTCTCCGACAAGGGCTACTTCCGCGACTGGGCCGAGAAGCAGGACAAGCTCGACGGCGGCGGGACGTGGAGCTGGCTGCCGGACTGGTGGCGCAGCCTCTGGCACTACGAGTACGAGGTCTTCAACTTCCACGTCGGCCTGACCTCGCCGCACACGTACGAGTCGAACCCGTGGTCGTGGATCGTCCTCGGCCGCCCGGTCTCCTACTTCTACGAGTCCCCCGCCCCCGGCACGGCGGGCTGCCCGGCCACGACGAAGGAGAAGTGCGCGCAGGAGGTCCTGGCCCTCGGCACCCCGCTCCTGTGGTGGGCCGCCTGCTTCGCCATCCTGTACATCCTGTGGCGCTGGGCCTTCCGCCGCGACTGGCGCGCGGGCGCGATCGCCTGCGGCATCGCGGCCGGCTGGGTCCCGTGGTTCCTCTACCAGGAACGCACGATCTTCCTCTTCTACGCGGTCGTCTTCGTGCCCTTCCTGTGCCTGGCGGTGGCGATGATGGTGGGAGCGATCATCGGCCCCGCGGGCTCGACGGAAAGACGCCGCACATTCGGCGCGGTGGCGGCGGGATGTCTGGTGCTGCTGATCGTCTGGAATTTCATCTACTTCTGGCCGATCTACACGGGCACGCCGATTCCGATAGACCAGTGGCGAAACAGGATGTGGCTGGACACCTGGGTGTAGCTGCGTGAAGACACCAAGGGGGCGCGGCCGATGGTCGCGCCCCCTTGGTGGTTGTCGGTGGCTCCGCCTGCATGGACCACCAGGGCGGCTGACTCCCCGTCAATCACCGGCTGAAGCAGAATGACGGCATGGACCAAGGACTAGCAGCAGCGCTGGCCGGGATCGCCGGAGTGGTGGGTGCCGGCATCGGCGGCCTGGCGACCGCCTACGGAGCGCGTGTTGGCGCGCAGAAGACGATTGAGGCCGTCCATGTACAGGTCGCGCATCAGGCCTCCGCCGAGCACGAGCAGTGGACTCGCGAGCATCGGAGGCAGGCGTGCGACGAGACCGTGTCCGCGTGGATGCGGTTCTATTCCGTTTCCGTGGAATGCCAAGGTCGCATCTCACGAGACCAAGCCGTCTCCGAAGAGCAGTTCACCGCGCTGCACGAAGCGTTCATAGCTCTCACGATTGCCGCTGCCAAGCTTCAGCTCTGGGGTCCTGACAACCTGGTCTCATCGGCACGCAACCTGTCCTCAGCAGCACAGCACCTCCACGTTGCGGCGCTCGGGTGGCCCGGGGCAGTTCAGAGCGGCGACGCAGCAGAGGTCAGCGCCACCAAAGAGCAAGTTGCAGCCTGCAACAGGAACGCAAGCGTTGCTTGGCATTCCTTCGCTTCCACCGCGCACATGACGCTTGGTGTGCGCGTGCAGCACTGACCCCGGCCCGCAGGCGGTTCAACGGAAGGCGTGGGCGTTCTCCGAAGCCCACTGCCGGAACGGGCGGGCGGGGGTTCCAGTGATCTGTGAAACCGTGTCGCGCACCATCAGCAGCTCGTCGTTCACGTCTCCGCCCGTGACGTCGAGTACCGCTTCCGCGGCCTCGGCCCCGAAGACCGCGGCCATCTGTGCGTGGGCCTGCAGGCGGCTGATTTCGGCGAAGGGAACCTCCCGCCCCAGTGCTGCCGCGATGGCCTCGACCTGCTGTCGGGCGGTCACCGGCTCTGGACCGGTCAAGGCATACGTGCGCCCCTGGTGGCCGGGCTCGGTCAGTGCCACCCCTGCCACCGCCGCGATGTCCGCGGGATGGATGGTCGGCAGCGCGGTCTCGGCGTACGGCGCGCGGACGGTCTCGTGGCCACGGATGGACGCCGCCCACATCAGCGCGTTCGAGGCGAACTGCGTCGGCCGCAGGATCGTCCAGGCCATGCCGCTCGCCTTGAGCAGTTGCTCCACCTCCAGGTTCTCGGCGGCGGGGCCGAGGTGCGGGTGGGTCTGAACGGTGATGGACGACACCAGCACGACATGCTCCACACCCGCTTGTCGGGCGGCTTCGAGTATGTCGGCGTCCGAGCCCAGACGTGACACGAGAAACAGCGAGCGCACCCCTTGCAGCGCGGGCTTCAACGACGCCGGCTGTGCGAAGTCGCCCTCCACGGCCTCGACCCCGTCGGGGAAGACGGCCCGTGCGGCATCACGGGTGAGTCCCCTCAGTGGCCCGGCACTGCGTGCGTGCAGCTCCTTCAGCAGGGCGCTGCCTATGTTTCCGGTGGCTCCGGTCACGAGGATCACGAGCGTGTTTCTCCCGCCGTCAGATGATCAACTAGAGAACACGTTAGAAGCTCAATCATGCTTCAGGTCAAGGAGAAGACCCCTGGCCCTTTCGGGACGCCCGGGTGCGACGCGCGCGGCCGCCCGGCCGGGGAAGCGCGTGCTTCCCCGGCCGGAGGGCGCGGGCCATCGGCTCAGGCGTCGGCCGGCTTGGTGAACTCCTCGATCAGGACCGGGTACTGCTCCCCGCCGTGTCCGGCGGCGATCGCGCGGTCGGCCATCGCCTTGAACAGCTTCGGCAGTTCCGCGTTGACGCCGACCGCCTCGCTCTCCTCGACGAGGTGGGCCATCGCGCGGGCGTCGGTCTCCAGGGCCGACACCTCGGCCGGGAAGGAACCCCGGTCGATCTGCTCGGCGTACCCCGGCAGCCAGTCGGCGACCCCGGCGGCGATCTGCCGGGCGAACGGCGCGTAGGTCGCGGCGTCGACGCCGGCCGTCCTGAGCAGGGCGGTGCCCTGGAGCCAGGCGTTGAGGACGCTCCACATCATGGCGAGCCCGGCGACGTCGTACAGGGACGCGAGCCCGTGGTCCGCGCCGAGGTGGGTGACGGTGCCGAGCGCGCCGAGAGTGGGCTCGTACTCCTCGAAGACGGACTGCGGCCCGCTGTGCAGGATCACCGCCTCGGCGGTCCCGATCACCGGCGGTACGGCCATGATGGCCCCGTCCAGGTAGCGGGCGCCGCGCTCCTCGGCCCATCGGGCGGTCTCCCTGGCCTGGGCCGAGTCGCCCGAGGTCAGGTTGACCAGGGTCGTACCGTCCAGGTCGACGTCGCTCGCGCCGAGCAGTTCGCGCACGGCCCGGTAGTCGGTGACGCAGACGATCGTCAGGGAGCCCGCGCGGACCGCGTCGCCGACCGTGGGGGCGAGGCGGGCGCCCTCGGCGACCAGACGGTCGGCCTTGGAGGCGGTGCGGTTCCAGACGGTGGTGGGGTGGCCGGCCTTCAGGAAGGCGGCGGCGAGGGCCTGGCCCATCAGGCCAAGTCCGATGACGGTGACGGTGACGGGAGTAGAGGAATCGGAGGGCGCGGTGGTGTTGTTGTCGGTCATGGCAGCATCGTCAACGTTGATACCGGTGTGAAGGTCAAGGCCGAGGGGAGCTTCGATGCGGATCGGAGAGCTGAGCCGCCGGACGGGCGTCCACACGCACCAACTGCGCTATTACGAGGCCCAGGGCCTGCTGGAGGCCGAGCGCGGCACGAACGGCTACCGCACGTACGACGAGGGCGCCGTGCTGCGGGTGCGGCAGATCCGGCACCTGCTCGGCGCGGGGCTGTCCTCCGAGGACATCGCGTATCTGCTGCCCTGCGCGGTCGGCGAGACGCCTGAGCTGCTCGGTTGCCCCGAGCTGCTGACCGCGATGAGGTCGCGGATGCGGCGGCTCGACGATCAGATGGAGCAGCTGGCGCGGTCGCGCGCCGCTCTCGGCGTCTACATCGACGCGGCCGAGCGGATGAGCGACGAGAACTACCCGCCGTTCGACGGCGCAGGCCTGGATCCCGTCTCCGCCTGATCCTCCCGGACACCCAGGAGGCCATGTGACGTATGTGGCAATAGTTGCTCGACACAACGAACCGACGCTGCTTGACTGGACGGCCACCTGGGGAGGGGAACGCAGTCATGCGCAGTGGAGCCAAGGTCGCGATAGTGGGGAGCGTGTTCGCCGTCGTGGCGGGCGGGGTCGGCTACGGGGGCTACAACCTGTGGAACGGCGTCACGGGCGGCAACAAGACCGTGGAGACCCGCTCTCAAGAGGACGCACCGAAGAGAACGGGCCCGGTCACCCCCGACGAGGTCACGACGACCGCGCGGGACTTCCTGGCTGCCTGGGCGGCCGGGGAACCCGAGAAGGCCGGGCAGCTGACGAACGACCCGGTCACGGCCGGCCCCGCCGTGGCCGCCTACCGGGGCAGCGGGTCCGTGACGGAGGCCACCATCACGCCGGGGGCGCCCGTCGGGGCGAAGGTGCCGTTCACGGTGAAGGCGACCATCACGTACGAGGGCGTGTCGAAGCCCTGGTCGTACGCCTCCGAACTGACCGTGGTGCGGGGGCAGTCCACCGGCCGGCCGCTGGTGAAGTGGCAGCCGACGGTGCTCCACCCGAAGCTGACCGCCGCCGGCACCCTGCGTACGGGCATGGCGAAGGCCCCGAGCGTCATGGCCGTGGACAAGAACGGCGACGAGCTGTCGGTGGAGAAGTACCCCTCGCTGGCACCGATCATCGCCAACCTGCGCACCCGGTACGCGTCGAAGGCGGGCGGCACGATCGGCGTCGAGACGTGGATCGAGTCGGGCAGCGAGGCCGTCCCGGACACCACGGTCCTGGTCCTGCGGCAGGGCAAGCCGGGCACCCTGAAGACCACCATCGACCCGGACGTCCAGGCGGCGGCGGAGAAGGCGGTCAAGGCGTACGGGCAGGCGGCGGTGGCGGCGATCGAGCCGTCGACGGGCGCGATACGGGCGGTGGCGAACAGTCCGGCGGGCGGCTTCAACACGGCGTTCCTGGGCAAGCAGGCCCCCGGCTCGACGATGAAGATCGTCACGGCAACGATGATGATGCAGCAGGGTCTCGCGACGCCCGGTGGCAGGGTCGAGTGTCCCGCCGAGGTCTTCTGGAAGGGTGTCCCCTTCCACAACCTGAAGAACTTCAAGATCGACGGCGGCACCTTCACCGAGTCCTTCCAGCAGTCCTGCAACACCGCCTTCATCAAGTCGCTCGGCCCCCTCAGCGAGAAGGACATCGAGGACACCGTCCTCGGCGAGACCGCCCGCGACTCCTTCGGCATCGGTCTGCCTTGGAAGGTCGGCGTCCAGACGGAGGACGGCGAGGTGCCCGAGTCGTCCGGCGGTGAGACGGCAGCCTCGTACATCGGCCAGGGCAGGATCACCATGAGCGCCCTCAACGTCGCCTCGCTCTCCGCGACCGCGCAGAACGGCGGCTTCCTCCAGCCGTACCTGGTGGCGAAGAGCCTCGACGACCGCGAGTTCGCACGGGCCGACCCGCTGTCCCCCGAGGTCGCCAAGGGGCTGCGCCTGATGATGAAGGCGGCGGCGACGAACGGCACGGCGGCGAAGGCGATGGCCGGCGTCCCCTCCCCGAAGGGCGCCAAGACCGGCTCCGCCGAGGTCGACGGCCAGGTGTCCAACAGCTGGTTCACCGGCTACTCCGGTGACCTCGCGGCGGCGGCGGTCGTGGAGGCCGGAGGGCACGGCGGCGACGCGGCCGGGCCGGTGGTCGCGACCGTCCTGAAGGCGGGGTAACCGCACCGCGCATCGGAACGCGGTCGCGTGGCCCGTACAGCTACCGCTAGCGTGCGGGCCATGACCACAGACGACGCCTCCGCCGCCCACCCCCAGTTCGCCGCCGCGCTCCAGGAGCTGGGCCTGGACGTCGAGATCCGCCGGTTCCCCGACGAGACCCGCACCGCCCAGCAGGCCGCAGAGGCCATCGGCTGCCGGGTCTCCGAGATCGTGAAGTCGCTGATCTTCGCGGCCGACGGGGTGCCCGTCCTCGTCCTGATGGACGGCGCCTCGCGGGTGGACGTCGAGCGGGTGCGGTGGGAGCTGTGCGCGGCGAAGGTCACCCGGGCCGATGCGAAGGCCGTACGGGAGACCACGGGGTACGCGATCGGGGGCGTCCCGCCGTTCGGGCACCGGACGCGGACCCGGGTCCTCGCCGACCGGCGCATCCTCGACCACGACGTGGTGTGGGCGGCGGCGGGCACCCCGCACACGGTCTTCGCGATGGACCCCAAGTCGCTGGTGGCGCACGCCGGCGCGACCTTGGTGGACGTCCGCGAGTCCGCCGGAGACACCCCGGCGGACGTCCGCGAGCCCTCGGCGTGACCCCGCTCGTCACCTTCGCGGTCGTCGTCGCCGCCGTCACGCACGCCAGCTGGAACGCGATCGCGCACGGCATCAAGGACCAGCTGCTCTCCTTCACGCTGATCTCGGGCGGCGGGGCGGCGATCGGGCTGGTCACGGCCTTGTTCGTACCGCTTCCGGCGGCCGGGGCGTGGCCGTACCTGATCGCCTCGGCGCTCCTCCACGTCGGCTACTACGCCCTCCTGATGCGCTCGTTCACGCTCGGGGACTTCGGGCAGATGTACCCGATCGCGCGGGGTACGGCCCCGCTGGTCGTGACCGTGCTCGCGGCGGTGTTCCTCGACGAGGTGCCGGACGGCTGGCAGCTGCTCGGGGTGGCGGTGGCGTGCGCGGGCCTGACGGGTCTCGCCCTGTGGGGCATCCGGGGCAAGGGCGCCCGCCCGCACTGGCCGGCGCTGCTCGCGGCGGGCGCGACGGGCCTGTCGATCGCGCTCTACACGGTCGTCGACGGCGTCGGCGTCCGCGCCTCCGGCACCCCGCTCGGGTACATCGCGTGGCTGATGATCCTGGAGGGCCTGGCGATCCCGGCGTACGCCCTGTGGACCCGCCGCGCGGCCCTCCTCCCCCAACTCCGCCCGTACGCGGCGCGCGGCCTCCTCGGCGCGGCCCTCTCGGTCGCGGCGTACGCCCTCGTCCTCTGGGCCCAGACGAAGGCCCCCCTGGCCCCGATCGCGGCCCTGCGCGAGTCGTCGATCATCGTGGGCGCGGCGATCGGCGCCCTCTTCTTCAAGGAACGCTTCGGCGGCCCGCGCATCGCGGCGGCGGGCCTGATGGTGGTGGGCATCGGGCTGATGCTGCACGCGGGGTGAGGGGGGTGGTGGGCCTGTCAGGTAGGGCGGCGGTTGCGCAAAAACGTTCGCTCGCCTTCGAACGAAGGACAGACCATGGTCCGCTGGGCCGCCATGGGCGGGCCTGGGGTGCGTACACCTGAGGGGGCGCCGACGGCTGCGGCGGTCAGCCGTCGGCGCCCGGGGTCAGTCAGGGGTGATGGCCTACGCGCGCGCCGAGATCAGCGCGATCAGCATGACCGCTCCGCCCGAGGTGGTCGCCCCCCTTGTCGAAGTACGCATGGCTCGCCAGTCGGTACTGACCCGGCCCTCGCCTCCGAAACTCCGCGCCATCATCCACGAGACCGCACTCACCACTCGTGCTCCCGGGCTTGAGGTCTCGGTGGACCACTTTCCCTGCGTGGATGTCGATGAGGGCGTGGGCGATGCCCCAGGCCAGCAGCAGCACCTGGCCGGGCGGTAGCGGGCCGTTGCCCACGACCAGGTCCCGCAGTGACGGCCCTGCGACGTAAGCGGTAGCCAGCCACGGCTGCTCGGCTCGGGGGTCGGCGTCCAGGAGCGGCGCGAGGTGGGCACCGCGGACCTTCTGCGCGGCGCGGACCTCGCCGGCAAACCGCTGCCCGAACTCCGGATCCTGGGCGAACTCGCTACGGATCACCTTCACGGCTGTCGGCTGCCCGCCGGGAGAAAGGGCAAGGAACACCCGCCCCATACCACCCTCGCCCAGCCGCGCCACCAGCCGAAAGTCCCCCAGGATGTCCGGGTCGTGCGGCCGTAACGCGGAAAAACGGAATGTTGCCATCGCCATGAAGAGCTTCCCCCTGTCTTCCCGCCCCCTGGGCTGCCCCCCGACTCGACCCTCGCGTGCATTCGCCCACGAGGGTAGAACCACCACCTGACGCTCCGCCATATCAGCTGGGACCTTTCCGTCGCACTCGGCAGAGACGCCGCGATGGCCGGTCACCGGGTCACGTACGTCCCGGCGAACGGGGGTTCACCAGTCGGCCCGTCCCTGCTTGAGAGGCCCTTGTTTTCGCCAACCCCTTTGCTCGTCCCGCTTGTTCGGTTACGTAGTCCCCTCGCGGCCTATACTCCGTCTGCTTCATCGGGGGAGAGACGGGGGAACTGTGGAAGCGATCGAAGACTCACTGGCCGTGGGCGTCGGCGTCATGGTCGGATCGGCACTCGTGGTGCGAGCTGCGGCCTGGCCGCTGCTGACGCGAGTTCAGAGGGCTGTGCGCAGAAAGGCCTCAGCGGAGCCGGGTGCGTCCGGCTGGGCCCTTCCGGGAGTGGCCTGGGGAGAGCTGGTTCTGGGGGTTGTCGGCTGCTTCTTCCTGCCGCGCCTGGTCGCCTTCGTCTGGCCTGGCCACCTGGGGCACGGCTACCTGGGGCGCACCATCCTCTCCAGTGGGTACGCCGTGGCGAGGGACCACGGCCTCCCCCTGGCCGTGGGGTGGATCCTGGTCGGCGTGGGCATCGCACTCGGTCTGGTCGTCTGGCCCCTCCTGGGGTTCCTGACCCAGCGCACGCTGCGGACCACCGGTGCGCCCGGCGGAGCGTGGCCCTCGTCGGTCGCGGCGCGGGTCCGCGTGGGTGTTGTGGTGGCCCTCCGGTGCGCGCTGGCGGTCGTCCTGCCGTTCGCCATGATCTTCATGGTCGTCGTCTGGCAGGCCGTCGCCTACGTCGCCAGCCGGAAGTACCGGAACGGGGCCGAGGTTCCCGCGACGCCCGACGCACCCACCGTCGGGCCCGGTTACGCCGCCCCCGCCCCGCCCGTACATCCGCAGCCGCAGCCCCATCGGCAACCCGCCCCCTACGTGCCCACACAGGCCGCCGCGCCCGTATCCCCCGTCCCCCACCATCCCCTCCACCCCAACGAGGCCCGGACCATCGGGGGCTATCAGCTGCTCGGCCGTATCGGTGCCGGCGGGATGGGTACGGTCTACCTCGCCCGGCGCGAGGGCGCGGCGACTCAGGTCGCGCTCAAGACCATCAACCCCGAGCTTCTCGACAACGCCGATCTGCTGCGCCGGTTCCAGCGCGAGTCCGAAGTGCTGTCCATGGTCCCCGGCGCCTACACCGCCCGCGTCCTCGACTCCGGTGTCGACGCCGGACGGCCGTACCTCGCCATGGAGTTGCTCGACGGGCGGCCCCTCGACGCCTACCTGAGCGTGCAGGGACCCATCCGTACCCCCGAGGCTCTTCGTGCGCTCGCCCTCGCGCTGGCTGTCGCGCTGTCCGGGGTCCACCGGCTCGGTCTCGTCCACCGCGACCTGAAGCCCGCCAACATCATGCTGACCACGGCCGGTCCGCGTCTGCTCGACTTCGGCATCGCGGACCTCGTCGACGGCACCCGGCTCACCCGTACCGGCACCGGGCCGGGAACCCTGACGTACATGGCGCCCGAGCAGTTCGGCGAGGAGCGCGTCGGTCCCGCCGCCGACGTGTGGGCCTGGGCCTGCTGCGTGGTCTGCGCCGCGCACGGCACCAGCCCCTTCGCGGCGACCAACACGGGCGCGGTGATCCGCCGCATCGTGGACACCGGCCCCGAACCGGCCGCGCTCGCGGCGGTGCACGCCCTCGCCCCTGAGCTCGCGGCCGCCGTCGGCCGGGCGCTCACCCCCGACCCGGCGGGCCGGCCGGCGGACGGCGCCGCCCTCGTCGACCTGCTCACCTCCCAGGGGAGCCAGGGCCACGAGCCGACCCAGCTGGACTCCGTCCGTGACGAGATCACTCGGGGCTGGCGCACCCTGACCCTCTGAACGTCGGCGTCGGGCCCGTTCTCAGCCGTCCCCGGGCCCGGCGCCCCTGCCAGGGCCGCTCGCGGTGCTCGGCTCCTCCCTCCTCGTACCGGTGGCCCCCCGCCGCTTGCGCGCGGCGACCGCCGCGAGCACCACGCCGACCGCGAGCACCGCGAGACCACGGAGCCACACCGCCGCCTCGACCTGGGTGGCGAGTACGACACACGAGATCGCGCCCAGGACGGGGATCGCGGTCGGGGCCCGGAAGTGGTCGGTCTCGCCCGGGTCCCGGCGCAGGACGAGGACCGCCGTGTTGACGATGAGGAACACCACGAGGAGCAGCAGGACCAGTGTGGAGGCCAGTTCGGCGACGCTGCCGGTCAGCGCGAGGAGCATGGCCGGTGCCGTGGTGGCCGCGATCGCGACCCAGGGCGTACGGCGGCCCGGCAGGACCTTCGTCAGACCGGCCGGCAGCAGCCCGTCGCGCGCCATGCCGTAGGCGAGCCGGGACGACATGATGCCGGTGAGCAGCGCGCCGTTGGCGACGGCGACGAGCGCGACGGCGCTGAACAGCCAGATGGGGACACCGCCCGCTGCCTTCACCACCTCGAGGAGCGGTCCGCTCGACGCGGCGAGCTTGTCGGTCGGCACGGCGGCGGAGGCCGCGATGCCCACCAGTACGTACACCACGCCCGCCGTCGCGAGCGCGCCGAACAGCGCCCGGGGGTAGGAGCGTCGCGGGTCCCGGGTCTCCTCCGCGACGTTCACCGACGTCTCGAACCCGACGAAGGAGTAGTACGCGAGGACGGCACCGCTCAGTACGGCCGCCGCAGCGCCCTTCTCCGGGGTGCCGAGCTGGACGAGACGGCTCGGATCGCCCTCGCCGCGTGCAAGGAGCCAGGCGCCGAGGACGACGATGACGGCGAGGCCGCCGACCTCGATGACGGTGGCGACGACGTTCGCGCGGGTCGATTCCCTGATGCCCCTCGCGTTGACCAGCGCGAGAGCGCCCAGGAAGAGCACGGCCACCCCTGCGACGGGGAGCGTCACGAACGCCGACAGGTAGTCGCCGCCGAAGCCGCGCGCGAGGGCCGCCACCGAGACGACCCCCGCGGCGAGCATGCAGAACCCGGCGACGAATCCGACGCCCGGACCGAACGCCCGCGTGGCGTAGTGGGAGGCCCCGCCCGCCCTCGGGTACTTCGTCGCCAGCTCGGCGTAGGAGGCGGCGGTCAGGAGCGCGAGGAGAAGGGCGACGACGAGGGGCACCCACACGGCGCCGCCCGCGTCGGCGGCGACCTGGCCGACCAGGACGTAGACACCGGCGCCGAGGACGTCCCCGAGGATGAAGAAGAAGAGCAGGGGTGTGGTGAGGGTTCGCTGGAGGGAGGGCTCGGTCGCGGCCGTGGGGAGTGCGGTTCTACCTGTCGACATGTCGACTCGTGTCCCCTGGATGATCGGCCGCACACCCTTCCCACCCGTACTTCACCCCTGAGACGCGCATGCATGCGCCGGGCGGCCCGGGCCGATTCAGGGACATCCGCGCGGGAAGACGCCCCTACGCCTCTCCACACCGTGCGTGAGCGAGCGAGCGAGTACGCGGAACGAGATCGAGGCTCATTCCGGATATAGACGTACATGCACGAAAAAGGGGTACGCGAGACCTGCGAGAGCGACCGGAAAGCTGATTGTTTCGAGTGGACCAGGAGGAGCCTTGAGCGACTTCCAGGACAGGAACCGTCCCGACCGGAGCACGTCGGAGGCGGTGGCGAAAACGGCTCAGGCCAAGGTGAGCGAAGGCGCCGGACTGGTCGGCGGCAAGGCCGCCGACGTCGCGGGCACCGCCAGGGAACAGGGAGCCGAGGTCGTCGGCGAAGCCACGAACCAGGCCCGTGACCTGGTCGGGGAGCTGCGAGACCAGCTCCAGGGGCAGGCTCACACCCAGACGCGGAACCTCGCGCAGAACGTACGACGGCTGGCGGACGAGCTGCGGGAGATGAGCGAGAACGGCAAGCCGGATTCCAGCGCGGCGGGCGTCGTGCGGCAACTGGCCGACGGAGGCCAGCAGGTGGCCTCCCGCCTGGAGCAGCGAGGGCCTGACGGGCTCGTCAGCGATCTGCAGGACTTCGCGAGGCGCCGGCCGGGCGTGTTCCTGGCCGGAGCGGCCCTGGCGGGATTCGCCGTGGCACGGGTCGGCAAGGGCGTCAGCGCGGCCTCCTCCTCATCGCCATCGAGCGCCGGCGGCACACGGGCTGGTGGTACGCAGGCCGGTGGTACGCAGGCCGGTGGCACAGGGCCCGCCGGGTATGAGTACGCCGGTACGGAGTACCCCGGTACTGAGTACGCCGGTACTGAGTACGCCGGTACGGAGTACCCCGGCGCCCCGCCCGGCGGTACGGGCCGAGGTGCCGTGCCGCCGCTCCCGACGAACCCGCCCCAGGGCCGGGCTACGGGCAGCAGCCCCGGCGTCCCGCAGACGGCCTACGAAGACCCGCTGGACACGTACGGGCAGTCCCAGCCGCCCCACGAGACACCGCCGTACGGGCAGACGCCCCCGGCGGCCCCCCAGCGGCCGACGCAAGGGAGCTGAGCGTGGTCACCCCGTACAAGCAACGCACCCCGGCGGATACGGACGGTGTGCCGCGTCCACCGGGCGCTGCGACCCGTACCGGCACCGGCACCGGCCCGGCCTTCGGGGCGTCCCCGTACGACACCGCCCCGCCCGTGGAAGGCCCTGAGGACGACCGGTCGATCGGGGATCTGATCGGCGCGATCGGTTCGGACCTGTCACAGCTGGTGCGCGACGAGATCGAGCTGGCCAAGGCGGAGATCAAGCAGGAGTCGACCAAGGCGGGCAAGGCCGTCGGCATGCTCGGCGGAGCCGGCTACGCCGGTCACCTGGTCCTGCTGCTCGGCAGTCTGACCGTGGTCTTCGCCCTCGCCAACGTCATGGACCCGGCCTGGGCCGCCCTGATAGTCACCGCCGTGTGGGCCGTCGTCGGCGCGGTCCTCTACGTCACCGGACGCAAGCGCCTGCGGACCGTCCACCTCAAGCCGGAGCAGACCGTGGAGACAGTGAAGGAGGATGCCCGATGGGCCCGACACCCGATGAGCTGAGGACGGACGTGGAGTACCGGCGCGCCCATCTGGCCCGCAACGTCGACCTGCTGACGGACCGGGTCACCCCCCGCAAGGTGGCGCGCCGCAAGATGGGCGCGGCCCAGGGCCGGCTGAGCGGAGTGAAGGAGCGCGTGATGGGCACCGCCCGCGAGACCAGCGCGAAGATGGCCGAGACCACGCACGGCGTCGCGGACTCCGCCGGTCAGACCTCGACGAGCATCGCCGAGACGGCGAAGGAGACGACCGACCGGCTCGGCGACGC
Organism: Streptomyces sp. NPDC002773; assembly: GCF_040295605.1. NCBI lineage: Bacteria > Bacillati > Actinomycetota > Actinomycetes > Kitasatosporales > Streptomycetaceae > Streptomyces > Streptomyces sp. NPDC002773. The sequence goes on along the minus strand of NZ_JBEOVO010000027.1, from coordinate 21,180 downwards.
CGTGTCCCAGGCGCCCGCCCAGGTCAGGCAGCAGACCCAGGGCAGCCCTCTCGCCGCCGGCCTCATCGCCTTCGGCGCCGGCATGCTGGCGGCCGCGTTGCTGCCGACGACCGAGGCCGAGGAGCGCGCCGGGCAGCAACTGCGGGAACACTCCGACGAGTTGCTCGAGCCCGCGAAGCAGCAGGCCGTCCAGGCGGCGCAGGAGATCAAGGAAGAGCTGCGCGAGCCGGCCGCCGAAGCGGTGGAGGCGGTGAAGTCCACGGCTCAGGGCGCGGCTCGGACCACCATGGACGAGACGCGAGCGGCCGGTCAGGACACGGCCGAGGGGCTCCGCCAGGTGGGCAAGGACGCCGCGGACGAGGTCCGGGGCCAGGCCGGGGGCCAGACCGGCCGCCCCGGCTCGCCGACCTGAGACCGGGGCCTCTCCCTCTCGTTCAAGAAGCTGCGGGGGCGCCGTGCGCAAGCACCGGCGCCCCCGCCGCTTCCGCATCCCGGTACCCCGACTAGTGCGCGCCCTCGCCCAGCACCTCCGCGAAGTGGGTGTTCACCGCGAGCAGTCCGCCGTCCACCCGCAGGACCGTGCCCGTGATCCAGGACGCGTCGCAGGAGGCGAGGAACGCGACGGCGGCGGCCACGTCCTCCGGGGCGCCGACGCGGCCGAGGGGGTAGACGCGCTCGGCCAGGGCGGCGAGATCGGGTTCCCTGCCCGCCCACGCCTGCGTCGCGATCGTGCCCGGGTTGATCTGGTTGACGCGGACCCCGCGCGGCGCCGCGTCGCCCGCCAGGGTGCGGGTGAAGGACGCCAGGGCCGCCTTCGCCGCGCTGTACGCGTGGCCGCCGAAGTCCACCTCGGCGTTGACCGAACCGATGGTGACGATCGCCCCGCGTCCGCCCGCCGCCGCCAGGTGCGGAAGCGCCGCCCGGGAGCAGCGGACGGCTCCCATGAAGGTGACGTCGTGCTGCACGGCCCAGACGTCGTCCAGCTCGTCCTCGAAGCGGTCCCGGTCGGGGGCGACGGGACCGAGGGCGTTGCTGACGAGGACATCCAGGCCGCCGAAGGTCTCCACGGCGTGCGCGACCGCCGCCTCCACCGACGACTGGTCGCCGACGTCGCAGCGCAGGGCCGCCGCCCCGGGGATGTCCGCCGCCGTCTTCCCGGCCTCCGCCTCGTCGATGTCGGTGACCAGGACCCTGGCTCCCTCCGCCGCGAGGCGGCGGGCGGTGGCCGCGCCGATACCGCGCGCCGCGCCCGTGACCAGTGCCGCGTACCCCTCGAATCGCCTGGTGAGTTCCATGAACCGATCTCAGCACCGAACTCGCCCTTCGCACCAGGGCGCCACGACTCTGTCATCTCGCCTCGCGCGGCGGGCCGGTGATCGGCTAGCGTCGCAGGGCCGCCGTCCTGAGGTCCGGAGCGGGCGGGTGAGTGAGCAAGTGGGGGGACCGGAACATGACTCAGCTGATCGCCGTCGCCGTCATCACGGTGCTGGCCGTCATCAGCCCCGGCGCGGACTTCGCCATGACCGTCCGCAACAGTTATCTGTACGGGCGGACGGCGGGCGTTCTCGCGGCCGTCGGGATCGCCCTCGGCGTGCTCGTCCACGTCACGTACACGATGCTCGGCGTGGGCCTCCTGGTGTCCCGTTCACCGATGCTGTTCACCGCGATGAAGCTGATCGGCGCCGCGTATCTGGTGTACATCGGGTACAAGACCTTCGTCGCCAAGTCCCAGGTGGACGTCGACCTTTCGGACGACTCCGGGCTTTCGAAGGCCGGGGCGCTGCGCACCGGGTTCCTGACGAACGCGCTCAATCCCAAGACGATGCTCTTCGTCCTCAGCACGTACACGCAGGTCGTCAGCGCCGACACCCCCGTCTTCCAGCAGGTCGGCTACGGCCTGTTCATGTCGTTCGCGCACCTGGTGTGGTTCGGGCTCGCCGCCGTTCTCTTCTCCCAGGAGAGCCTGCGCGCGCGGCTGTTGCGGCGGCAGACCGTGCTCAACAAGGTCATCGGGGCCGTCCTCGTCGCGCTCGGGGCGGTGCTCGCGCTCACGCCCGCCGTGGCCTGATGCCGACGGCCCGTCAGTCCGTCGACACCCGCTCCACCCGCGGCTCCGTCAGCGACCTGTAGTCCTTCGTGGACAGGGCCAGCGAGCGGTCAAGACGTGCCGCGTTGAAGTAGAACTCCTCGTGGACCAGCAGACCCGGGTCGACGAACAGGTCGAGGCGCTCGTCGAAGGCGAACGGCAGAATGGTGCCGCTCGGGGAGCCCGCGAGCTCCTCGGCGATCTCCGGGGAGGCGAAGGAGACGTACGTGCCGCCGTAGAGCGCCTTCACCGCCGCGAGGTCGATCCGCTTGTCGCCGGGTACGACGACGAGCGCGAAGCGCTTCTCCTTCTTGCCGATCTTCACCATCGCGATGATGCACTTGGCCGCCTGCGCGGGAGCATGGCCACGCAGCGCGCTGACCGCCTCGGTGGCGCCTTCGGGGGCGTGCTCGATCACCCGGTAGGCCGCCCCGTGCTCGTCGAGCAGGGCGAGCAGCTTCTCGTACGCCTCGTGCGACTCATACGTTCCGTGCGTCGGGCTTACCGTCATGTGCCTTGCTCCCCTTGCGACGTGCGACGTGGTACGACCCCGGCGCCTCGACCCTACTCGCCGGCCGGCAGCGCCACCGACCGCACCGCCCGCACCAGCGACTGGGCGCGCGGGTCCGCCGTGACCGTCTTGCGCATGCCGTTCGTGACGTATCCGAAGGCGATACCGGAGTCGGGGTCGGCGAAGCCGAGCGAGCCGCCGCGGCCGGGGTGGCCGAATGACGACGGGCCCAGGAGCGGGGAAGCCGGGCCGTGCAGCATGTGGCCGAGGCCGAAGCGGGTGCCGACGAGCAGCACCTTGTCCGGGCCCGCGGACTCCTCCGTACGCGCGCGCGTACGGGTGTCGGGGGTGAAGAGCCCGTCGAGCGTTGCGGCGTAGAAGCCGGCCAGGGCGCGGGCCGTCGCCACGCCCGCCGAGCCGGGCAGTTCGGCCGCCCGGTAGGCCGGGTCGTTCTCGTCGGGCTTCGGGTCGATGACCCCGAAGGCGCGCCGGGTGAGGGAGTCCGGGTCCTTGTACGCCTCGGAGACGGACCGCTTGGGGCGGAGCTTGAGGGCGCCGCTCCCGGCCGGTTCGATCTCCTCCACGGGGCCGAGCCTGCCGACCCGGTGGGCCTCCGCCTCGGGCAGCCCGATCCACAGGTCGAGGCCGAGCGGGCGGGTGATCTCGTCCGCGACCCAGCGGCCGATGGTGCGGCCCGTGACCCGGTGGACCAGGCCGGAGAGCAGCCAGCTGAAGGTGTGGGCGTGGTAGCCGTGCGCGGTGCCGGGTTCCCAGACGGGGGCCTGGGCGGCTATCGCGGCGGTCGCCGTCGGCAGGTCGGTCGCCTCGGCGAGGGTGAGGGGGCGGTCGAGGACGGGGACGCCGGCTTGGTGCGCGAGGAGCTGGCGTACGGTCACCCGGTCCTTCCCCGCCGCCTTGAAATCGGGCCAGTACGCGGCGACCGGGGCGTCCAGGTCGAGCAGGCCCCGCTGGTGCAGGAGCAGGGGTACGGCGGCGGCGACGCCCTTGGTGGCCGAGCGGACGACCTGGGCGGTGTCCTCGGTCCACGGGGCCGTACCGTCGACGTCTCGGCTGCCCGCCCACAGGTCCACGACCTTCGCGCCGTCGCGGTGGACCGTGACGGCCGCCCCGCGCTCGCCGCGCTGTTCGAAGTTCCGCAGGAACGCGTCCCTGACCGGCTCCCAGCCCGCCGCCACCGTGCCCTGGACGTCCACCTGTGCCACGCTCCCTCTCGTTCGACCGGCTCCCATGGTGCAACGCGGCACGTGGACGGCCGATTCCGGGGGCTCAGACCACGGAGGCCGGTACGAAACCGAACGGCAGCTCCAGGCGGTGCCGGGCCATCAGCTCCTCGTCCGCGAGGATGTCGCCGGTCCGCCCGTCGGCGGCGATGACGCCCTCGCTGAGGATCACCGCGCGCGGGCAGAGCTCCAGGGCGTACGGCAGGTCGTGGGTGACCATCAGGACGGTGACGTCAAGGGAGCGGAGGATGTCCGCGAGCTCGCGGCGCGAGGCCGGGTCCAGGTTGGAGGACGGTTCGTCGAGGACGAGGATCTCCGGCTCCATGGCGAGGACGGTCGCGACGGCGACCCGGCGGCGCTGCCCGAAGGACAGGTGGTGCGGCGGGCGGTCCGCGTACTCGGCCATGCCGACCCGCTGGAGCGCCCGTGCCACGACGGCCTCCAGGTCGGGGCCCCTGAGGCCCGCCGCCGCCGGGCCGAAGGCCACGTCCTCGCGGACGGTCGGCATGAACAGCTGGTCGTCCGGGTCCTGGAAGACGATGCCGACCTTCCGGCGGATCTCGGCCATGTGCTTCCTGCCGACCGGGAGCCCGGCGACGGTGACACCGCCCGCGCCGCCGGTCAGGATGCCGTTGAGGTGGAGGACCAGGGTCGTCTTGCCGGCGCCGTTGGGGCCGAGGAGTGCGACCCGTTCGCCCCGCCCCACGGTCAGGTCCACGCCGAACAGGGCCTGGTGGCCGTCGGGGTACGCGTACGCCAGGCCTCGGACGTCGAGCGAGGGAACGATGGTCATCGGAGCGTCCATCCCAGGAGGCAGATCAGGAGTGCGGTGAGCGGCACCGCGGCGGCGTACGCCCATTGCGCGCGGGTGGCGGTGACCTCGTCGATGACCGGCATGCTGCCCGTGTAGCCACGGCTGATCATGGCGAGGTGGACCCGCTCCCCGCGTTCGTACGAGCGGATGAAGAGCGCGCCCGCGGACTTGGCGAGGACTCCCCAGTGCCGTACGCCCCGGGCCTCGAAGCCGCGGGAGCGGCGGGCGACGGACATCCGGCGCATCTCGTCGGTGATGACGTCGCCGTAGCGGATCATGAAGGAGGCGATCTGGACGAGCATCGGCGGCAGCTTGAGCCGCTGGAGGCCGAGGAGCAGGGCCCGCAGTTCGGTGGTGGAGGCGAGGAGCACGGAGGCGGCGACGCCGAGGGTGCCCTTGGCGAGGACGTTCCAGGCGCCCCACAGGCCGGGGACGCTCAGCGACACACCGAGGACGGTCGTCCGCTCGCCGGGCACGACGAACGGCATGAGCAGCGCGAACGCGACGAACGGGACCTCGATCAGCAGCCGCTTCAGCAGGAAGCCGGCCGGGACGCGGGCCTTCGCCGCGACGCCCGCGAGCAGCAGGGCGTAGAGGGCGAAGGCCCAGACGGCCTCGCGGGGCGTCGAGACGACGACCACGACGAAGCCGAGGACGGCGGCGAGCTTGGTGTGCGGGGGCAGCTCGTGGACCGGCGAGTGCGCGTGCCGGTAGAGCTTGTGCGCGTGCCCCGCTCCCATGTCAGACCTGCGCCCCGGTCTCGTTCCTGCGGCGGCGGACGAGCCAGAACGCGCCGGTGCCGGCGGCGAGGGTCGCGCCCACGCCGATCACTCCGGCGAGGCCTCCGGAGAGCCGGGCGGTGTCGATGCCCTTGATGCCGTAGTCGGCGAGCGGGGAGTCGGCGGCGGCGTGGTCCTCGACCTTGGCGTCGAAGCCCTTGTCGGCGGCGACCTTCTCCAGGCCGTCGGGGTCGGCGGAGGCGTAGAAGGAGACGAAGCCGGCGAGGACCAGGGCGGTGGCGACTCCGCCGATCCACAGCTTCTTCGGGGACCTCGCGGGCGTGGCCGCGGGGGTGGCCGGGATCGCGTCGACCAGTTCGCCGTCCACACGGAGCTTGAGCGGGGCGGTCAGGCCGCGGGCGCCGTACACCAGGTCGGGGCGGACGGCGATGACCGCGCCGACGGTCAGCATGGTGATGACGGCCTCGCCGATCCCGATGAGGAAGTGCACGCCGACCATGGCCGTGAGGACCTTGCCCACCGGTACGGCCGTGGTGCCGCCGATCGCGTAGAGCAGGGTGAAGGCGGCGGCCGACGCCGGTACGGAGACGAGCGCGGCGACGAAGGAGGCCGCGGTCACCGAGGCGCGGGTGCGGGGCAGCACGAGGACGAGGCCGCGGAAGAGCGCGTAGGCGACGACGACCGTGACGACACCCATGACGGTGATGTTCACGCCGAGGGCGGTGAGGCCGCCGTCGGCGAAGAGGATGCCCTGCATCAGCAGGACGACGGCTATGCACAGGACGCCGGTCCAGGGGCCGACGAGGATCGCCGCGAGCGCGCCGCCGAGGAGGTGTCCGCTGGTCCCGGCGGCAACCGGGAAGTTCAGCATCTGCACGGCGAAGATGAAGGCGGCGACGAGCCCGGCCAGCGGGGCCGTCCGCTCTCCGCCGTGCCCGTCGTCCAGCTCGCGCCGGGCGCCCCGCAGGCTCACGGCGACGGCGCCGGCGGCGACGACACCGGCGGCGACCGATACGGGGGCGTTGATGAATCCGTCAGGTACATGCACGTACCGAATGATGAGCGCTCCTGCAAAGAGCTTGCAAGAGCGCACAGGTCACAGAACGGCGGCGCACGGTGGCGCGTGACTCCGCACACACCCATGGCCCTCCAGGTATGGGCCGCGCCCTCACCGGGAAGGAGTGGAACATTAGTCGATAAGAGGACAAACCGTGAGGAGCCCCCCGATGGCCGCCGCGCACGCCCGTGAAGTCGACGACCACGCCAAGGGCAGGATCATCAGCGACGCGCCACTCTCCCGGCCCGTCCCGGTGGCCCTCCGCTACGACCCGGACTCCTCCCCCGCGACCGTCCGCTTCGTCTTCCCCCACGGCGTCGAGTGGTCCTTCCCCCGCACCCTCCTGGAGAACGGGCTGCGCGCCCCGGCCCGCCGCGGCGACATCGAGGTCTGGCCCTGCGGCCGGGTGCAGACGGTCGTCGAGTTCCACGCGGACGACGGGGTCGCCGTCGTCCAGTTCGACACCGCCGCACTGCTGCGCTTCCTCCGGCACACGTACGCCGCCGGTGCGTCGATGTCGACCCACTGACGGCGTACACGCGGCTTGAGGCCTGAGGCTTGGTGATCAGGCCTTCACGAGGTCCGGCTTCGTGCCGGCGGTCTCCCCGGTCTCCCGGGTGTGCTTCGCGAGGCCCTCGCCCTCCACGTCCACGTTCGGCAGGATCCGGTCCAGCCACTTCGGCAGCCACCAGGCCTTGTGCCCGAGGAGCGCGAGCACGGCCGGGACGATCGCCATCCGGACCACGAAGGCGTCGAAGAGGACCGCGACGGCGAGACCGAAGCCGATCATCTTGATCATCTGGTCCGTCATGCCGATGAAGCCGGAGAAGACCGCGATCATGATGACCGCCGCGGCGACGACGACCCGGGCGCTGTGCCGGAAGCCGGTGACGATCGCCTCGCCGGGCCGCTCCCCGTGGACGTACGCCTCGCGCATCCGGGTGACGAGGAAGACCTCGTAGTCCATCGCGAGACCGAAGACGACACCCACCATGAAGATCGGCATCATCGACATGATCGGGCCGGTCTGCTCGACCCCGAAGAGGCTTCCGAGCCAGCCCCACTGGAAGACCGCGACGACCGCGCCGAGGGCCGCGACCACCGAGAGCAGGAAGCCGAGGGCCGCCTTCAGGGGGACGAGGACCGAGCGGAAGACCAGGGTCAGGAGCAGGAAGGCCAGGCCGACGACGAGGGCCAGGTAGGGCACCAGGGCGTCGTTCATCTTCTGCGAGAAGTCGATGTTCATCGCGGTGGCGCCGGTGACGAGGACGTCGTCCCCGGTGGCGTCCCGGATGTCGTGGACGAGGCTCTCGGTGGCGGCGGAGGACGGCCGGTCCTTCGGGACCACCGTGATCATCGCGGCGTCGCCGGCCTTGTTCGGGGTCGCCGGGGTGACGGCCGCCCAGCCTTCGAGACCCTTGATCGTGGAGACCGTCTTGTCGGCGGTGGCCTTGTCGCCGTCGACGACGACGAGCAGCGGGCCGTTGAAGCCGGGACCGAAGCCGTCCGAGAGCGCGTCGTACGCCCGGCGCTCGCTGGTGGAGGTCGGCTTGACGCCGTCGTCCGGGAGGCCCATCTCCAGGGAGGCGGCGGGCAGCGCGATCGCGCCGAGTCCGAGGACGCCGACGACCAGCACCATCACGGGACGGCGCAGGACGAAGCGGGCCCAGCGGGTGCCGCCGTTCGGCTTGTCGCTCGCCTTCGCGGTGCCCTTGCGCTGCTTGCGGCCGATGACCTTGTCGCCGGCGAAGCCCAGCAGCGCCGGGATCAGGGTCAGCGCGATCAGTACGGCGATCACGACCGTACCGGCGGCGGCGAAGCCCATCTTCGTCAGCATCGGGATGTTGACGACGGCCAGGCCGACCAGGGCGATGACGACGGTGAGTCCGGCGAAGACGACGGCGGAGCCGGCCGTGCCGACCGCGTGCCCGGCGGCGTCCTCCTTCTCGCGGCCCTCGGCGAGCTCCGCGCGGTAGCGGGAGACGATGAAGAGGGCGTAGTCGATGCCGACCGCGAGGCCGATCATCATCGCGAGGGTGGAGGTGGTGGAGCCGAGGTCGAGGACGTTCGCGAGCGCGGCGATCGAGGAGACGCCGATGCCGACGCCGATGATCGCCGTGAGCAGCGGGAGTCCGGCGGCCACGAGCGAGCCGAAGGTCAGGACGAGGACGATGCCCGCGATGACGACGCCGACGATCTCGCCCGCACCGGTGGCCGGCATGGTCTGGAGGGCGTCACCGCCGACCTCGACGGTCAGCCCCTTGCCCTGCGCGTTCTCGCCTGCCTGGGTCAGGGCCTCACGCGTCTCGTCGGTCAGCTCCATCGAGTTGACCTTGTAGGCGACGGAGACGTAGGCGGTGGAGCCGTCGCGGGAGACGGCCTGCGCGGTGTACGGGTCGGTGACCGAGACGATCTGGTCCGAGCCGGACTTCAGCGCGGAGACGGTCTCCTCGACGACGGCCTTGTGGCCGGCCGCGGTCATCTTCTGGCCCTCGGGGGCCTTGAAGACGATCCGGGCGGTGGCGCCGTCGGCACCGGCGCCGGGGAAGCGCTCTTCGAGCAGGTCGAAGGCGCGCTGGGCCTCGGTGCCCGGGATCGAGAAGGAGCCGGAGGTCGGGGCGGGTGCGGTGGCGGCGCCGACCCCGGCTATCGCCAGGAGGGCCACCCAGAGGAGGGCGACGAGCCGTCGGCGCCGGAAGGCGGAACGGCCGAGCTTGTACAGGAACGTGGCCACGGGGGCGTACTCCCAGTGTGGGTGGGACAGGGCATGGGGAGCCGGCCCGACGGCGTGAGCGGTTCGTCGTCAGGTGGAGAAAGGGTCGTGCGGTACCGGCCGGGGAAACCGGTGCGGCGGGGGGTTCAGACGCCGAGTGAGGGGAGCACGACGGCGTCGACGTAGGCGCTCAGGAAAGCGCGGTCGACCGGCTGATCCTCGATCAGCGGCCGGGCGACGAACGCACCGATCAGCATGTGGGGAACGAGCTTCAGCGCCGGGTTGGCGGCGTCGACCTCTCCCCGGCGGACCGCTCGGTTCAGCACTTCGTCGAGGCCGTTCATCTCGGGTGCGATGAGCAGCTCGCGCAGCGCCCGGTGCAGTTCGGGGTTGGTGTGCACGGCATGGGCCAGACCCCGCATCAGCGCGGAGTCCTTCTCCATCTGGCAGTCGTCGGTCCGTGACATCAGCTCGTGGAAGTCGCCGCGCAGCGTGCCGGTGTCGATCTCGGAGAGGTCGGCCGGCTTGTTGGCGCGCAGCGCCCTGGCGACCAGCTCGGGCTTGCTCCCCCACTGGCGGTAGAGGGTGGCCTTGCTGGAGTGGGTGCGGGCGGCGACGGCGTCCATGGTGAGGGCGTCGTAGCCGACTTCGCGGAGGAGGTCGAGCACGGCCGCGTACAGCTCGGACTCCCGCTCGGGAGTGAGTCTGCTGCGTGCCATGGCCGGGTCTCCATCCGGGATGAGCGAACGAAACGGTTTCGTACAGTACGAAGATACCCCCGCCCTCAACGAAACGAAACCGTTTCGTACGTGTCCTGGACCACAGCGGGCGGGCGGCGGCGGCACGGCAGGCATCGGCGTCACGGCGGACATCGGCGGCGCGACTGGCATCGGTGTCACACCCCTGAAGACGCCTGTTCACACGTACGAGTTGCCCTGCCACACATGTACGAGTTGCCGCACCCCCTCCACGCGGAAAGCATGGGGAGGTGAGTCACGACGTCGCGTACCTCCGTTTCCCGCACCTCCACGACGATCTGCTGTGCTTCGCCGCCGAGGACGATCTCTGGATCGCCCCGCTCGTCCCCGAGGGCCACCGCCCCGGCCGGGCCTGGCGGCTCACCGTCGACCGGACGCGGGTCGGCCACCCGCGCTTCTCGCCGGACGGGCGCCGGATCGCGTACACGAACTGGCGCAGCCTCGACCCGGAGATCCATCTCGTCCCCATAGACGGCGGGCCCGCCCGGCGGCTCACCTACTGGGGCTCCACCGACACCCGGGTGTGCGGCTGGGCGCCCCCCGACAAGGACGGCCACTCCGACATCCTCGCCGTCTCCTCGCACGGCCAGCCCTTCTCGTACTACTCCTGGGCCTACACCGTCCCCACCGACGGCTCCCCCGGCCGGCGCCTGCCCTGGGGCCCGGTCTCCGACATCACTGTCACCACGGCCTCAGCCACCACCCGTCACGGCGAGCAACCCGCCAACAACCACCGCACCCTCCTCCTCACCGGCAAGCCGCCGCACGAGCCGGCCGCCTGGAAGCGGTACCTGGGCGGTGCCACCGGACGCCTCTGGCTGCACGGCGAGCGGCTGCTGCCCGACATCGGCGGCCACCTCGACTGCCCCATGGCCGTCGACGGCCGGATCGCGTTCCTCTCCGACCACGAGGGCATCGGCAACCTGTACTCCTGCCTGCCCGACGGCACCGACCTGCGCCGCCACACCGACCACGACGAGTTCTACGCCCGGCACGCGTCCAGCGACGGCAGCCGGGTCGTCTACCAGTGCGCCGGCGACCTGTGGATCGTCGACTCGCTCGCCGCCGAAGCCCGCCCCCGGAAGCTGGAGGTGCGGCTCGGCGGCCAGCGTGTCGGCCGGCGCGCCTACCAGGTGCCCGCCGCCCTCCACATCGACGCGCTCTCCGTCGACGAGACCGGCCGCGCCAGCGCCGTCTCCGTGCGCGGCAGCCTCTACTGGCTGACCCACCGCGACGGCCCGGCCCGCACGATCATCGACGAGCCGGGCGTCCGCGTGCGGCTCCCCGAGATGCTCGGCAGCGGCGGCCAGGTCGCGTACGTCACCGACGCCGAGGGCGAGGACGCCATCGAGGTGGGCTATCTGCCGCGCGCCACCGGCGACCGGCCGCCGCGCCGCCTCGCCTCCGGCGACCTCGGCCGGGTCGAGGAGCTCGTCGCCGACCCCGAGGGCGAGCGGCTCGCCATCGCCTCCCACGACGGACGGCTCCTCCTGCTCGACGCCACGGAGGAGTCTGGGGGCACCTCCCGGACGGAGTCTGGGGGAGGCGAGGTCACCGAACTGATCAGGTCCGTCAACGGGCCCGTCCGCGACCTCGCCTTCTCCCCCGACGGCGCCTGGCTGACCTGGTCCCACCCCGGCATCGGCCGGTCCCTGCGCTCCATCAAGATGGCCCGGATCTCGGGCCCCGGCGCCCGTACCGTCGTCGACGTCACCAACGGGCGCTTCGAGGACGAGAACCCCGTCTTCACCCGGGACGGCCGCTACCTCGCCTTCCTCTCCTGGCGGGGCTTCGACCCGGTGTACGACGTCCACACCGGCGACCTGTCGTTCCCGCTCGGCTGCCGCCCCTATCTCGTCCCGCTCTCCTCCGCCACGCCCTCGCCGTTCGCGCTGCTCCCCGACGGGCGCCCGGCGGCCGGCGGTCTCGACCCCGCCGACGACGACACGGACACCGGCGACGGCACCGTCACCGTCGAGCTGGAGGGGCTCCCCGAGCGGGTCACCCCCTTCCCCGTGGCCGCCTCCAAGTACTCCGCCCTGCACCCGGTCAGCGGCGGCGGCCTGGTCTGGCTGCGCTGGCCCATCTCGGGCGCGCTCGGCGAGACCTTCGCCAATCCGGCGGACACCTCGGGCCGCCCCACCCTGGAGCACTTCTCCATCGTCAAGGCCCGCAAGAGCGAACTCGCCAAGGACCTCGACTGGTTCGCGGTCAGCGGCGACGGCACCCGGCTCGTCGTCGCCGACGAGGGCGAGCTGCGGGCCGTACCCGCCACCGAGTCCGGGGACGGCGACTCCACCGTCTACCTGGACCTGCGGCGCATCCTGCACGAGGTCGACCCCGGCGCCGAGTGGCGGCAGGCCTTCGACGAGGCAGGACGGATCGTCCGCGCCTACTTCTGGGAACCCGGCATGGGCGGCGTCGACTGGACGGCCGTCCTCGACCAGTACCGGCCGCTCGTCGAACGGGTCGCGTCCCCCGACGAGTTCGCCGACCTGCTGCGGGAGGTGATGGGCGAACTGGGCACCTCGCACGCGTACGTGACGCCCGCCCGCCGCAACGAGGGACCGCCGCACTACCAGCGGCCCATGGGGCTCCTCGGCGCCAACCTCGTACGGAGGGAAGCCGGTTGGACGGTCAAACGGATCCTGCCCGGCGAGTCCTCCGACTCCAAGGCCCGCTCCCCGCTCGCCGGCACCGGCATCCGCGAGGGCGCCGTCCTCACCCATGTCGACGGCCGGCCCGTGGACCCGGTCGCCGGGCCGTACCCGCTGCTCTCCGGCACCGGCGGCACCACCGTCGAGCTGACCTTCACCCCCGCCGAGGGCGAGGGCCGGGCGCGGCGCGTCGCCGTCGTCCCCCTCGTCGACGAACGCCCGCTGCGCTACCAGGACTGGGTCGCCAAACGCCGGGCGGTGGTACGGGAGGTCAGCGGCGGCCGCTGCGGCTACCTCCACATCCCCGACATGGGCGGCTCGGGCTGGGCGCAGTTCAACCGCGACCTGCGCATGGAGGTCTCCCGGCCGGCCCTCATCGTCGACGTACGCGGCAACGCCGGCGGCAACATCAGCGAACTCGTCATCGAGAAGCTCACCCGCCGCATCCTCGGCTGGGACCTCACCAGGAACGCCCAGCCCGTCGCGTACGCCTCCAACGCCCCGCGCGGCCCGGTCGTCGCCCTCGCCGACGAGGCCACCTCGTCCGACGGCGACATGATCACCGCCGCGTTCAAGCTCCTCGGTCTCGGCCCCGTCGTCGGGCAGCGCACCTGGGGCGGGGTCGTCGGCATGACCGGCCGCCACCGGCTCGGCGACGGCACCCAGATCACGGTTCCGATGAACGCGGCCTGGTTCCCCGAGTACGGCTGGTCCCTGGAGAACCACGGCGTCGAACCCGACCTCGCGGTCCTCCGCACCCCCCTGGACTGGGCCGAGGGCCGCCACGCCCAGCTCGACGACGCGGTCCACGTCGCCCTCGCGCTCCTCACGGAGACCCCGGCGGCGAGCCCCCCGGCCTACGAGGACCTCCCGGACCGCTCCCGCCCGAAACTACCGCCGAGGCCGGAGGCGCCTTGAAGCCAGAGGCGCCTTGAAGCCGGAGGCGCCTTAGACAGGAAGGCCCTGAACGGACACGCCCTAGCAGGCCAGGGCGATCAGCTCCCCGAGATCCAGCTCGTACGAGGTCCCCGCCCGTCCGTCGATCGTCACGCTCCCGACCGCGCCGAAGCCGACCCGCCCGAGCACGACCCTCGACCCCTCGTTGTCGAGGGTCGTGACGGCGGTGAGACGGCTGAGCCCGTACTCCTCGCGCGCGAGCCGGCACACCTCCCTGACGCCGGCCGTCGCGAGGCCGCGTCCGGTCGCCTTCTCGGCCACCCGGTAGCCGAGCTCGGCGCCCCCGTCGGCGAGGTCGACGTCGACCAGATTGAACCGGCCGAGCACCTCCCCGCCCTCCCCCACCAGCACATGGAAGTGGATCGTGCCGGTCTCCTGCTCGTCGAGCAGCGCCCGGTGCCGCTGCTCGAAGTCGGTGAAGTACGCGTCCCCCCGGTCGGGCACGGACGCGGCGAAGTACCCCCGGTTCTCCCGCTCGAACGCGAGCAGGGCGGGGGCGTGATCGGATCGCAGTCGCTCAAGTACGGCCATGGACGCCACCGTACGAAGATCCGCATCCCGACGCGCGTGAGTTATGCGCCATCATGCTTGCCGTGCACGCGTTGATCAGGTCCGAGGACGACCACGTCTGGGGCGTCTGCCACACGGTGGAGAGCCTGTACGGGGCCCCGGCGGCTACTTCGGCGGCTGCTTCCAGGCCCTCCACGACTGCCTGGGCGGGACCTTCGGCTTCACCCCACCGGGCACGCTCGTCTGGCGGGACTCCGCCGTCGCCCGCGCGCACCTCTCCCGGCTGCTGACGCCGGAGGGGGAGCCGTACGACTTCTACGCGTCGGTCCTCCACGCCCTGGCGGAGGACGGGATGCGCGTGGTGGAGGCCTGACGCACGCAAAAGGCGCACCCGGTGTCGCGGGTGCGCCTCGCTCACGGAAGGCCGGCGTCAGACGCCGGACTCCCGGTCCATCCGGTCCCGGTCCATGCGCTCCCGGTCCATGCGGTCCTGGTCCGGGCGGTCCCGGTCCATCCGCTCCTTGGCTTCCTGCTGGGCCTTGCGGGCCTCGTCGTCGGAGCGGCCTCGGCCCTGGGAGGCGCGTTCGGACGCTTCGTCCCTCGCCTTGCCCATGGCCTCCTTGGCCTGCTGCTTCAGCTGCTCCGCCTTGTCCTTGAACTGGTCCTGCATGCCCATGGAAGTTCACTCCTAGAAGGGTGTACGGGGGAGGGGGCGTCGTGCCCCCTGGGCCTCGACCAGCTTTGCACGGGCGAACATTCCACGCATTTCGATCAGTTACGGACGGTGAGCGGCCCGCTGGGCGGTCAGGCGTTCCCCGTCCGCGCCTGTTCGTCGGCCGCGCCGCCCGCGCCCACCAGGCCCTTGGACACCGAGCCGAGCCGTGGCTCGAAACGCTTCATCTCGCGCTGCCCGACCGCGGCGATCACGCCCGGCAGATAGCCGCGGACCGACTGCATCCCGCGCAGCCACCACTGCGCGTACACATGGGCGGAGCGCCGCTCGATGCCCGCCACGATCCGGTCGACGGCCGGGCCGAGGGGGTACGTGCGGTTCGAGGGCCACGGCAGCCGCTGCCGCAGCTCCTTCATCACGTCGTCCTGGTCGGCGCCCCGCACCATGTCCGTGTCGGTCCAGGAGAGATAGCCGACGCCGACCTTCACCCCCTTGTACGCGACCTCGGCGCGCAGGCTGTGCGCGAACGCCTCCACGCCCGACTTGGAGGCGCAGTACGCCGTCATCATCGGGGCCGGGGTGAGCGCGGCGAGCGAGGCGATCTGGAGGAAGTATCCCCGGGACTCCATGAGGACCGGCAGGAACGCCCGGCCCGTCACCGCGCCACCGATGAGGTTGACCTCGATGACCCGCCGCCAGGCGTCGGGGTCGGAGTCGACGAACGGCCCGCCCGCCGCCACCCCGGCGTTGGCGACGACGATGTCGACCTTCCCGAACCGCTGCTTCACCTCGGCCGCGACCTTGGCCATCGCCTCGTGGTCGGTGACGTCGGCGTGCCACCAGTCGGCCTCGGTGTGCAGTCGGCCCGCGACCTCCTTGAGCTGCTCCGGCTCCAGGCCGACGAGCGCGATCCGCGCGCCGCGCGCGGAGAGCTTGCGGGCCAGGAGTTCACCGACCCCGCGGGCCCCTCCGGTGACGACCGCGACCTGTCCTTCCAGGCTCACCCTGCTCATGCCTGCTCCTTCTCCTTCGGCTGCTCCCCGGACTTCACGCCCAGGTACGTGAGGGTCAGTTCGCGGATCTGCGCGGTGACGGCCTCCGGGGCCTCCACCGGTGTCATGTGGCCCATGCCGGCCAGTTCGACGAGACCCGTGCAGTGCGGGAGTGCGTCCGCCATCGCGCGGGAGTGGACGGCCGGGGTGAGCCGGTCGGCGGTGCCGACGAGCACGGCCACGGGCAGCCGCAACTCCCTCAGGCCCTCCCCGAGATCGAGCCCGGCCAGGACCTGCGACCAGCCGAACCGGGACGTGCGGGGGCAGGCGTGGACGATCCGCGCGCAGGCTTCGACGCGGTCGGGCGCCGTGCCCGGTCCCATCGTCGCGTACTTGAGGACCTTCTTCGACACGGGCGTGACCGGGCCGAGCGGCGCCTTCGCGCCGAGGACGGCCTTGGTCAGCCGGGTGCGGAGCCCGCCCGGCCGCAGCGGTACGACGGTGGCCTCGGCCGTCAGCCGGGACGGGCCGGTGGAGCAGAGCAGGACGGCGGCGGCGTGCTGCCGGAAGCCGGGGCGCCCGGCGGCGGCCATGATCGTCATGCCGCCCATGGAGTGACCGGCCAGGACGGCCCGTTCGCCGGGGCCGAGGGTGGCCGCGAGCACGGCCTCCAGGTCGTCAGCGAGCGCCGTCGTCGAGTATCCGCCGGGGCCGGGCACCGGGGAGCGGCCGTGGCCGCGTTGGTCGTAGGCGATGACCCGGTGGTCGGAGGCGAGCGCCCGTATCTGCTCGGCCCAGAAGGTGGTCGAGCAGGTCCAGCCGTGGGCCAGGACGACGGCGGGGGCGCCCTCGGGGCCGTACACCTCGACGTGGATCCGGGCGCCGTCGGCGGAGACGGCGGTGAGTTCGCGGGACACGGGCAGCGAGATCAGACGGCGGCTCACTGGGCGGCCTCCTTCTTGCGGGCCTTCGCGGTGGCGGGCGCCTCCGTGACGGCGGGCGCCTCCGTGACGGCCGGCGCCTCCGTGACGGCCGGCGCCTCCGTGACGGCCGGCTTCGCCGGCTTGGGGGCGCGGATCACCTCGTACTCGGAGAGGTCGACCTGCCGGGTCTCGCGCCGGAACTCGCCCGTGGTGCCCGGCCACAGCGTGGTGTTGCGGCCGTTGGCGTCGAGGTACCAGCTCTCGCAGCCGCCCGCCTTCCACACGGTCCGCTCCATCCGCGCCTGCACCTTGCGGTTCCAGGCGCCGACGGCGGAGGGCCGGACGGCGAGGGCGGCGCGCCCGCCGAGAACGTTCAGCTGGCGCAGGTAGTCGGCCATGTAGTTCAGCTGGGACTCGATCATCAGGATCATCGAGGAGTTCCCGAGGCCGGTGTTGGGGCCGATGACCGTCATGAAGTTCGGGAAGCCGGCGGCGGTGGCGCCGCGCAGCGCCTCCATGCCGCCCTTCCAGGTCTCGGCGAGCGTGCGCCCCTCGGCGCCGACGATCCGCTCGGCGATCGGCATGTCGGTGACGTGGAAGCCGGTGCCGAAGACGATCGCGTCGACCTCGGTCTCGGTGCCGTCGGCGGCGACCACGGTCGAGCCGCGGACCTCGCGCAGGCCGGAGGCGACGACGTCGACGTTGGGCTGCGCGACCGCCGGGTAGTACGTGCTGGAGAGCAGGATCCGCTTGCAGCCGATGCGGTACGAGGGGGTCAACTTGGCCCGCAGGACCGGGTCCTTGACGGACTTGGCGATGTTGGCCTTGGCGAGCTTCTCGACGAGCCCGAGTTCGTTCGGGTGCTTGGTGAAGGCCCCGACCTGGAGTTCGCGGATGCCCCAGAGCAGGCCGCGGCGGAGGGTGCCGGTGACGGGCAGGGCGCGGTGGAGCCAGCGCTCGGGGCCGCTGATGGCCCGGTCCATGCGGCGCATCACCCACGGGGGCGTGCGCTGGAACAGGGTCAGCTTCGCGACCTGGGGCTGGATCGCGGGCACGATCTGGATGGCGGAGGCGCCGGTTCCGATCATGGCGACCCGCTTGCCGGTGAGGTCGTAGTCGTGGTCCCAGCGGGCGGAGTGGAAGACCTTGCCGGGGAAGTCGGCGAGGCCGGGGATGTCGGGGATCTTGGGGTCGGAGAGGGGTCCGGTCGCGGAGACGACGACCTCGGCGCTGAAGCCGCCGGCGCTGGTCTCGATCTCCCAGCGGAGCGCCTCGGCGTCCCACTCCATCCGCCGCACCTCGTGGTTCAGGCGGAGGTGGGGGCGGATCCCGAAGGTGTCCGTGACATGCTCCAGGTAGGCGCGGATGTGGCGCTGTCCGGAGAAGGTCCGCGGCCAGTCGGGGTTGGGCGCGAAGGAGAAGGAGTAGAGGTGGGAGGGGACGTCGCAGGCGCAGCCGGGGTAGCTGTTGTCCCGCCATGTACCGCCCACGGAGTCGGCCCGCTCCAGGACCACGAAGTCGGTGATCCCCTCGCGGCGCAGCCGGACGGCGGCGCCGAGGCCACCGAATCCCGATCCGATCACCACCACCCGTACGTGCTCGTGCTTCGCCATGCCGCCTCCCGTACACCCGGCCAATCACGCCAGCAATCACTGGCACAGTCGGGACTGTAGAGCAGCTCCCTACCAAGCGGTAGGGGTCGGGCGAGGGAAAGTTACCGGCGGTACAACATAGGCTGGCGTGCGTGGCAGACGGATCAGACGGAGAACCGGGGACGGACAGGGGCGCGGACGCGGGCGCGCGGACGGCCGCGGACGCGGGCGCGGACGCGGGCACGCAGACGGCCGCGCACACGGGCGCGGACACGGGTACGCGCACCGGCGCCGTACGCGAGTACCGCGTGGAAGAGCTGGCGGCCGCCGCCGGCATCACCGTGCGCACCCTGCGCTTCTACCGCGAGCGCGGCCTGATCCCCCCGCCCCGCCGCGAGGGCCGGATCGCCTGGTACGACGAACAGCACCTGGCCCGGCTCCGTACCATCGCCGCCCTCCTGGAGCGCGGCCACACCCTCAACGGCATCGCCGACCTCACCACCGCCTTCGAGAGCGGCCGCAACGTCCGCGAGGTTCTCGCCCTCCCCGCACCCTCCGAGGAGGAGCCCGTCCGCCTCACCCCCGAGGAACTCGCCGACCACTTCGCCGGCGAGGTCACCCCGGAGAACCTCGCGGCCGCCCTCGACCTCGGCTACCTCGTCACCGACGGCGAGGAGATCATCCACATCAGCCGCCGCCTGCTCGACGTCTCCGCGGCCCTCGTCCGCGAGGGCATCCCGCTCGCCGAGGTCCTCAAGGCGGGCGCCCGCGTCCGCGAGCACGCCGACGCCCTCGCGGAGCTCTTCACCGACCTGCTCCGCACCCACGCGGCCGAGGACGACCTGTGGCGCCTGCGCCCGCTCGCCAAGAGCGTGGTGGAGGCCGAACTGTCGATGGCGCTCGACCGGCGGCTGCGCCCGGACGCCCCCGGAGAACCGGCCTCATGATCGCCTGACAGGTTCTTCAAGAGTTCTTCATCACCCGCGTCCTACGGTCGGCTCCACCCACCGAGGAACGGGAGAACCGATGAGGACCACACGGATGCTGGCCGTCGCGGCGGCTTCGGTCGTGGCGCTCGCGCTGACCGGCTGCGGCGGCGGGAGCGACGAGGCCGGGAAGATCCCGACGGCCGCGGACGGCACCACGTCCACCGGTACGGGGACGGACACGGCCGCCGGCGGCTCGGGCAAGGACGAGGTCGCCGCGTACGTCGAGGCCCGGCGCGCCTGGGTGAAGTGCCTGCGCGAGAACGGCGTCGACGCGCCCGACCCCGACGCGAACGGCCAGGTCGACTTCGGCGACAACACGGCCCTCAAGAAGAACCCGGCCTTCCTCACGGCCTCGGAGAAGTGCTCCCCGCTCAGCCCGCCGGTCCCCAAGGAGATCGAGCGGAGGATGGCGCCCAAGCTCACCCCCGAGCAGATCAAGACCCAGTTCGCGTTCGCCGAGTGCATGCAGAAGAACGGCGCCCCCGATTTCCCCGACCCCGAGCCCGACGGCAACGTGTACGGGGACATCCAGTGGGACTCGACCACGGCCGCCGCCAAGCAGGCTTCCCGCACCTGCGCCCCGATCATCGGCGACCCGGTCGAGCAGGGCCCGGGGAAGGGTTGAGCGTTGAGCGGGATGTTCACGGACAGGGGCACGGGTACGGAACCGGCCGTCGGCGCGGAGGTGGAGTCGACGCAGGAGGGGACGGCTCCCCCGCACGCGCCCGGCCGCCGGCGGAGCCGTACCGCGCTCATCGCCGCCGCCTTCGTGGTGGTCACGGCGGTCGCCGTGGTCGGCGCGCTCGGCCTCGGCGGCGGGGACAAGGGCCCGCAGGCCCCGCCGAGGGCGGGCTCCGCGGTCGCCGTCACCCGCACCACCCTGGTCGAACGGACCAAGGTGGAGGGCACGTTGGGGTACGGGACGGAGATACCGCTGCCGGTCAAGGCGACCGGCACAGTGACCTGGCTCCCGGAGGCGGGTGCGACCGCCGAGCGCGGGGACACCCTGCTGCGGGTGGACGACCGGCCGGTGGTGCTGCTCTACGGCACGCTGCCGATGTACCGCGAGCTGGGCCTCACGGCGGCACCGGCGGCCCCAACGGCCCCGGAGTCCGGGGCCCCCACGCCACCGGCGCCGGGGGGCGCCGGAGGCAAGGGCACCGCCGGTACGAGCGCGGGTACGGGTGCGGGTACAGGCTCCGAAAACGACACCGGCACGCCCCCACCAGCGGCGACGCCGCCCCCGCCCCAGCCCCTCCGCGGCATGGACGTCCTCCAGTTCGAGTCCAACCTCGCCGCGCTCGGCTACGACGGCTTCACCGTCGACGAGAAGTTCACCTCCGGCACCGAACGGGCCGTGAAGCGCTGGCAGAAGGCGCTCGGCGTGCCCGTGACCGGCCGGATCGGTCTCGGTGACGTCGTGTACGCCTCCGGCCGGGTGCGCCTCGGCCAGGCCGGCGTACGACTGGGTGCGGCGGCCGGTGACAACGCCCTCACCTACACCGGCACGACCCGGAAGGTCGTGGTCAACGCCTCGGCGCTCGAAGCCTCCTGGGCCGTACGCGGCGCGGACGTCACCGTCGGCCTGCCCGACGGAAGCCCGGTGAAGGGCAAGGTCGCGGCGGTCGGCAAACAGGCGACCGCGCCCGAGGGAGAGGGCGGCAACGGCGGACCACCGACCGTTCCGGTCACGATCACCGTCCCCGACCAGCAGGCCCTGGGCCGCCTGGAGAGCGGCCCGGTCAGCGTCGAGTACGTGGGCCGCAAGCGCGAGAACGTCCTGACCGTCCCGGTGGCCGCCCTGGTGGCGCTCGCCGAGGGCGGGCACGGCCTGGAGACCGAGGACGGCCTCTTCGTCACCGCCCGGACGGGCCTCTTCGCCGAGGGCATGGTGGAGGTCAGCGGCCCGAAGCTCCGCGCGGGCCTGAAGGTGAGGATCCCGCAGTGAGCGGCGGCACGGATCCCGC